>CALMIR010000196.1 GCA_937864265.1 uncultured Saprospirales bacterium
GTTGCTCCGTTTATTCCAGCATCACAAGCTTCAATACCGGCAGCACGGGCGGCGGCAACACGGAATGTTCACAACCTTCCAATTTATCCTCCACTGGCTTATCCACTACCAGCGTTCAGCTAAGTTGGTCGGCCATTGCCGAGGCTTTTAATTACTCTGTACAATACAGGGTGGGCAGTAGCGGCTCTTGGACAACCGTGAATGGCATCTCCGGCACTTCATACACCTTGACTGGGCTTTTGGAAAATACCGTTTACACCTGGCGGGTCAAAGCCAGTTGCTCCGTTTATTCCAGCATCACAAGCTTCAATACCGGCAGCACGGGCGGCGGGGGCACTTCTTGTTCTGCCCCGTCTAATACCAATACCGATTACGTATTGCCAACATCTGCAGGCATCAGTTGGGAGCCGCAAGCAGACGCCGTCAATTATACCGTACAATACCGTTTGGCAAACAGCACCACGTTCACAACTTTGGGTATTTTTACAACACCAAACGCCGTTATCACAAACTTGATGCCTGGTCAGGAGTACGTATGGCGTGTTAAAGCCAGTTGTTCACCATGGGGTAGCTTTGTTCAGTTTTCCACACCAGTAGCTACTTTTTCCAGTAACGATCATTCATTTAGGGCACAGGATCAGGAAAGTTTATCCTTACAGGTCTTTCCAAATCCATCCTACAGCGAGAGTATCCAAGTGCAAGTCAGTGAAATAGGTGCATTACTGTATGTACTGAACACCAACGGACAAGTTGTTGCTAAGTTCACGCTGAATGATTACCACCAAACCATATCCTTACCACAGCTCGAAAATGGTGTGTATTTCTTACGTGTGCTTCACGAAAACGAAACTTCTAAAACAGAACGATTGATATTGGCAAAATAACAACGCTAGGTCTGTTGCAAAAACGGAGTGCCCATGTTCATTTGGGTACTCCGTTTATATTTTCTGATTGTTTGACAATGCGTTTACTTCAAGCTACAAAAGTTGCCAAAGTACCGCAAAGAAATTGAATCTCCTTTTTGTCTAACGCCCTTTACACCTGATATACAAAGTATTACTTTCCTGTTCTCCCTCGTGTACTTTTTACACTAATTAAAACTTGTTTAAGCGTGTATTAAATAAATTTTGTTACTTTCGTTCTTTCAATTGGAAATAATGGGTTTCGACTCATTTTGAACCCAAATAGATAATTGATGGAGGAGTTCAATAATTATTTCAAATCCGCTTTTACAGTTGACAACGTTATTTTTGGTTTCGATAACGGTGATCTCAAAGTTTTATTGATCAAACGTGGCGAAGAGCCATACACAGGTAAGTGGGCGTTGCCCGGCTATTTTGTCTATCCCAATGAAGACTTGGATACCGCTGCTAATCGCATCCTTGAAGAATTGACCAGCATCAAAAATGTATATCTGGAGCAGGTCAAAACATTTGGCGCAGTCAATCGCCACCCTTTTGGCAGGGTGATCACCGTAGCTTTCTTTTCATTGATCAAAATCAGCCATTACAATTTACAACCTGCTTCTATTGCAAAAAAAGCACAATGGCATTCTGTTTCTAAGATTGGAGACCTCGCTTTTGACCACAACGAGATATTGGCAGCTTGCCTCAATCGCTTAAAATGGCTGGTTCGTACCCGACCCGTTGGCTTCGAATTGTTGCCGCCAAAGTTTACATTAACCGAACTTCAACACCTATACGAATCCATTTTGGAAACAGAGCTGGACAAGCGCAATTTCAGGAAAAAAATCTTGTCCATGAATCTCCTGATTGACCTGGAGGAAAGCCAGGAGGGCGTGGCGCACCGGCCTGCTCGACTTTATAAGTTTGACAAGGAAAAATACAAGCAGTTTTTAGCCGAAGGATTCAACTTTGAGGTCAAAGAAAGCAAGAAAAAAGAAACCCAGAAAACACTATCGCGCAAGAAGCAATTACAGGCTAATCCTTAATACACCGTTCCCAAAGTATCGTAAACAAAAATCCCCAGCCGGCTGCCATACTCGCTGCGGTACTGCTCTATAATGGCCTTCAATTGCTGCGAGCTTTCCTTGAGTTGATACTGAAAAGCAACCTCGGCGTCGGCCAATGGTGTACTTTCTTTAAAAGACATCCCGCTGTCATCTACTTCAAAATAGCCATAATTCCCCGCCAGCAATTGCTGTGATTTGCTAAGGGCTTCAATATCTTGTAACAAACTTTGTGCTGCTAGTTGGCTCTCTTGGCTCTCATCGTGGAGAACCCCACCCCATATCGTTCCCTCAGGAATACGCCGCAACAAATCCTCATTGACCACAATACCACCTTCAATTTCCATGTACATCCGGTAATAATCCTCATTGACCGCAATACTCCCGTTGTTAACAACCGCACCGCGTATGTCTATGCTCAATGGAAGGGTTGGCGTGTCTATTGGCCCAAAATTGACAAGCGCTGTTGCCGGTGCCATACCTGGGTTGCAATCAGAAATGGGGGTAATTTCGTTGATCGTGATGGAGGCTGTATTCGACAGTCTAAAATAATCCACATCAATCGACGTATGCAGGCATTCCTCCAAGGCAATGGTAGAAATCAGCAATTGCAGACTCCTGCCTTCCGGCAAAAAAGCCTCCTGCATCTCCACATAAAACTCATCTTCTACTTCCGAAATGATAATGGGCTCTTCATCCTGTTTACAAGCCGACATCACTCCCACTAGAAACAAGTATCCCAAAAGCCTGGCGTATATCACTTTTCTCATTGGCTGTAATTGCTCTTAGAAACATTAATATTAAAAAAAACGGGAAAATAACTCAAATGCTGCCCTTTGGCGCAAAGAATGAAAGATATTTATTTTCCATTTCTGTTTGAACTGAAACTTTCCGCAAAAGTTACAACTTTTTGCATCAATTTACCATAAAGTATATATATAAATTATCTCCAAGTGCTTGCCACCCTCTTTCCCCGGTAAAAACGCTATTCTAGAACCTGCCATACCTTCCAGAAATTTTTTTGCTCCATCGATGGGGTCATTCTAACGGTTTATCACACTCTGAACCAAACAATATTTATCCATTTTTAAAACTCCATCATGAAAAGCCTTTTGTTTTTTTGTTTTTGCCTTCTAATGCCACTATTCAGCCAGGCTGCTATTGACCAGATAGTTGTATCGGAAGTATCTGAAAGTGACGTCCAATCCGTTATTGATGCCCAGAAAGCCAATAGTTATGTGCCCATCTGGATAGATGCATTCCAACACCGTACCAGTGTTTCATCTAATGCAGCTTTGCGCACCTATTTCAATTTGATTTTTGAAAAAGTGAGCAACCCTGACGATTACAAAGTACAGATCGCCAACCAACTGATCGTGTATCCGGCGGGCGAATACCTTCAGTTTCTCGAAAGCTACATCAATGGAAACGGCCAATTGCGTTTTGCACTCATTATCAAAGCGACGGGTAGCAACCCCGTATTTGATGCCGTACACGTTAAGAGCGATGATTTTCAGGCTACTTTTAACAATCTGAGCGCCCAGGGCTACCATTTAAAAAACAGGAGCGTGGTCAACGTAAGCGGTACGAATTATACGACCGGGCTTTTTGAAAAAAGCAATGTAGGAAGCTGGCTATCCAAACCCAAATTGACCGCCGCGCAAGCCACCAATGAAATGGTCGCCAATCAAGGCGCAGGGCGCACCCTCGTACACATGGATATTCCGACAAATGTACCGGAAAAATACAACCTCATTTTCCACCAGTTGCCTACTAACAGCGGCTGGTATGCGCAATCCAACCTGACCAAGGCTCAACTGGCAGTGGCCGTTACCAATGCAAAAAACAACGGTTACCGCACGACCATCGTTTGCGGCTACGATGTATCTACCTCCGTCAATGGCAATGAAACCTATGCCATCCGCTACGCCGTTACTTTTGTAAAACCCAGCAGCGACCCTACGGAGGGAGGAATTTTGGGTCGAAAAGGAAAATAAAGAAGATACGATTAGGGGTTTACTGGTGAGGAATCGAAAAGTATTTACGAATCCTCACCGCTCCCCCTCTAAACGGTCTAATCCATAACACCATAATCAACTACTCCTAAATCGCATACCATGAAAAAGCTACTTTTTACCTCTTTGCTGATGATCGGAGCAAGCCTGCTAACGCCGCTGCTTGCCCAACAAAACAAAGTAGAAGGCCCTTTGAACAGCTTTGTCAATACCGATTTTATGCTCAAGTTCAAAGATTTGAAAATTGAAGCAGAAGCCGCCGTTCGCCGTTTTAAACTGCAATCCCACGAGTTGCTGCCAGAAGACGTACAAGCGGTGCAAACCGGTTATGAACAATCGGCTTACCGATTCAACCAATTGCTCTACAACATCAAGGATGATTTTCTCAACAGTAAAAAGCTGAAATACATTTCCGCCTTTCCTGAAGACTACCTCAGAACCCTGGAATTGGAATTGCACCAGCTATCCGAATTTTATGCCATCCATTTTTTACAGCCTATGTCAGACGCGACTGGGGAAGAAGTGGACGGCAGCCCGGCCATTTTGCTAATCGTGGAGTTGGTTGGCCTCACCAAAGGGCTGATCCAGTATTTTGGTGAAATGAAGCAGCAGTCCCGGCATTTTAACGAAGCTTACCTGAATGAACACCTGATTCAACCTTTTGCCTTTAGAACCTGGGACGAAATCGGAGCAGAAGGAACATTTATGCCTTCTCCAGCAGGTGAGGTGATCGTACCCGACCTAATGGAAGCACCTTCATTAGACCCACTACTGAACGAGGCAAGCGATTTGCTGCAACCTGTACTTGATCAAACAGACAACTACGATGAGACGGAAACTTATGACGACTGGCTAGAACAAAATAACGATACGGCCTTGCCACCAACAATATCGCCTGACCCCATCGAAGTGGATACAACGCAGTCCGTTAAGCAGGTACTTCCTAATAAGGAGAAAGAAAAATCACAGACGAAAAGCTCAAAAGCCAAAGAACAACTATAAGTAGTAGGCAAAAAATGGCTTCCCGATTTATCAAAGTCCTTCCCACAGTGTACTCCGCTATGGGAAGGACAAATCGGAAACTTAATTTTTGGGGTAGTATTTAGTGTGTGATCTCATCACAGCACACTAAAGGTTTTCATCGCGGCTCAGGCGTTTCCCGAAAGGAAGTCTGAGCCTTTTTCATTTGGTTCTTTGACAAATGGTGTGGGAAAAGAAGGTTTCATTTAAACAAGCCCTTCAGTACCAACTCGGAAAGCTGGGTTTCCAGGTCATTGGTAGTCAGCTTTTTATTGGTCTGGTACCAATCGTAAATCCAACGCACAGATGATAGCAAGGTAAGTAGCGCTACCATGGGATGAATCGGGCGAAACTCCCCCGATGCGATTCCTTCTTCAATAATGGCTCTGAACCGATCTTGGTAATCCTTCCGCATTTGGCGAAAGTTGCTGAGATGTGGCTCTGTCAAGTGGCGCCACTCGTCATTAAAAGAAGTAACGGATGTGGCATCGCTGGTGGCAATCTGAATATGTAGGCGAATCAGTGCTTCAACTTTTTTAGCAGGGTGTTGGTATTGCTCTTGGATGGCCTTCATGCCGTCCAAAAAACGGGTGGCATTTTCCCGACAGATTTCCCAAAGAATTTCTTGTTTGGAAGGGAAGTGATTGTAAAGGCTCGAAGCCTGTAAATCTACCGCTTTGGCTAAATCGCGCATGGAAGTTGCAGCAAAGCCTTTTTCTCGAAACAGCATTGCAGCCGTTTCTTGTATGAATTGTCTTTTACTTTTTTTGTCTTCTGTGATGGACATGGTATTGGGTGGCATTAAATGCCTAAAGTTAGGCTCCTTTTTCTAAACGTCAAAATCGACTACAACATGATCGCTGAGCGGATGGGCTTGGCAAGTCAAGATAAACCCGGCTTCTACTTCTGCAGGCTCCAGGGCATAATTCAAATCCATCGCAGCTTCCCCCTCCAACAATTTGGCCCGGCAGGTACAACAAACCCCTCCTTTGCACGAAAACGGCAGATCAGCACCCGCTTTGAGAGCCGCCTCCAAAATGGTTTCTCCGCGCGAAGACAACGAAAAATGAAAGGTATCTCCGTCCAAAATGACCGACACTTCCGATTCTACTTGTTCCCGCAATAGTTTTTTCTCCTCTTGCTTCTCTTGACTGGGCACAATAGGTGCTCCAAATAACTCAAAATGGATGCGATGCGTAGGGACACCTTCCTCCAGCAATACGCTTTTAGCCTCCTGAATCATCTGCTCTGGCCCACATAAAAAATACGCATCAACCGAGGCCGGATCGAATAATTTACTACAAAAATCCCGGCATTTTTCGGCGTCGATCCGCCCAAAAAACAAGGGAATACCCAGTTTCTCGCGACTCAGCACATGGTGTACCCTCAAACGGGTCATATACTTGTTTTTCAATCCTTCAATTACTTCGCGAAAGATGATGGAATCTGTGCTCCTATTGCCATAAAACAGGGTGAAAAAACTGGTATCATCTCGCTCCAATGTAGCCTTCATCATGGCCAATATGGGGGTGATGCCACTGCCCGCAGCAAAAGCGACGTAATGCGCTTGTTGTCCATTGGAATCCGGCAACAAGAATCGCCCCATGGGGGTCATTACCGCTAAGGTATCCCCTGCTTTCAACTGTTCATGGATGAACCCTGAAAAGGCGCCACCATCAATTTTTTTTACTGCTACCCGGAGTTCTTGATCGTTAAGTCCGGAACAAATAGAGTAGGAACGCCGCTCAGATAGGCCGTTAATTTCTTTTTTCAGCGTGAGGTACTGCCCGGGCACAAAGGAGTAGTCGGCTTTTAAAGCCTCCGGTATTTCAAAAGCTAATGAAACGCAGTCTTTGGTTTCAAAGCGAATTTCCTTGACAGTTAAAGGATGGAACTTTGGCATATAGATCAGCGCTTTTTAGCGAAATGCGTAAATAAGCTTGCTATGAGTGTGCAAAAAATTAGTTCCCAATTGATCAGAGTCCTTACCCTAGCTGACGCACTTAACATGACCCGTTTAGCCCGCTAGGGTAAGGACAAAATCGGGAAGTTAATATACAAAAAAAGTGTAACCTGCTGCAGTATCGGCAGATTACACTTTTTCGAGCGGGACAAAAATGAAACCCCGCCGATTAAGCCAGAGAAGCTACATGGCGCATCAGGCTGCTTTTGAGGTTAGAAGCCTTATTTTTGTGCCATGTATTTTTCTTAGCCAGCCGATCTACCATGCTCACCACTTTGGGCAAAAACTCCTGAGCAGCCTCTTTCTCGGTCATGCTGCGAAGCCGGGCAATAGCTGTACGAGTTGTTTTTTTGTAAAAACGATTGCGTAGGCGGCGGATAGCATCCTGACGAATTCTTTTCTTGGCAGATTTATGGTGTGCCATTTATTTTGATTTTATACTGTTGCGAATTAATTTTTTCAAACGAGGGGCAAATTTAAACCATTCTTTTGGATTTAAAAAGCCCTATTTCAATTTTTTACTCTGTTTTTTATCTTTGTTGTACTTTTAAAAATAACGACCCTACACATTTTCAGCAAGTATTGTTATCTTCACGCCAACATTAGAAAAAACAATATTTGTTGCTATGAGAAAAATCTCTACTTTAATTTTTTTCTTTTTGTTGGGCAATGTTTTTTTACAAGCCCAGATATGGCTGGAATTAGGGGGTAAAGGTATGGCCGGCATCACCGGTTTTACCAACCAAAATATTTCCAAGGACAGTAATCACGACAGCCAATTAGGTCTTGCCCATTCCATTGGCGGGGTGGCCACCCTCAACCTTGGGGAAAACCATGGCCTGCAATTGGAAGGATTGACAGCAACTTATCACCAATCGCTTACTTTTCGCAATACAGAGGGCAGTAATGCTATTAATATAGAATGGAAAAGCTTTGATTGGTATCTTTTGTATAGGCATTACCGCAGCAACGGCGCTTTTCTAGAACTAGGGCCAAAGGTGACCTATATCAATCAAGCACAACAATCGTTTCGCACCGACTGGGCCAATGTGACCAGCAAGTATGAAAGCAAATATTATTCTGCCGTTTTTGGCGTTGGCGGCTTTGTGGCAGCTTCCCAAATTTTGACCTTAAAAACAGGAATCCGAGCAGAATATGCCCTGACGGATATGGTATCAGCAGAAGGACAAGCAGAGGGTTTTCCCTCTCCTTATACTACTTTCTCCTCGTATGCCGAAACCCGTCCTTTCCGCTTGGGCTTTTATATAGAAGTAACCCTTGGCGTTGGCGGTATCGCTGAAGCGGAATGCGGAAAACGCGGCGTGCTGTTTGGCACCGCCTATAGGTGATTTCAGGTTTCTGGTTTCTAGTTTTACTGCCCCCGTCCGATCCGGAGTCGTCCCGCCCGGATTGATCCGGTCGGTCGGGCCGGGCGGGCGAATCTCGCTTTTAGCGGGAGGCGGGTGGTTTTTTACCAGGCTGATCCCGCGAAAAACGCAGGAGAAGACGGGCTAGTTTCCTTGCCCCGCTCAGACGGGTAGTTTTAAGTTTCAGGAGACCAGAGACCAGAAACAACGCTTAACTTGACAAAGCTTGAAACCTGAAACCTGAAACAACGCCTAACTTTAGCTTAGCACACGCCAAAGGCGTGGTAAACTTGAAACCTGAAACTCATATTGAATGCAGGATAAAGACTGGAACGTAATCACCACCAAAATCAAACAGCAAAAATGTGTCTTGCTGTTAGGGCCAGAGGTTGTGGTTGCTGACACCAATGGAACCTTTCAAAGCCAATTGAAAAGCTATCTGGAAAAACAGCACATTGAAAACCTGATTTACTACAGTGAGGATGAGTTCTTTTCCTTTCAGGACTTCAATCAGGAGCAGGATGTCTATATGGCCATCAGTGAGTTTTACAACCAGATGGGCATGCCAAAGGTGTATAACTTATTAACCGAAATTCCTTTTTACATCATCATCTCGCTTTCGCCAGATTTGATTTTGAAAAAGGCATTTGAAGAAAAAGGGATCGATATCATTTTCGATTTCTACTATAAAAAGAGAAATCCACAGGATCTGGCGCGCCCCAGCATGGAAACCCCCATTGTTTACAACCTACTAGGTTCCATACAAGAAGAAGATTCGTTGGTGTTCACGTATGAAAGCCTGTTCGATTACCTGATTAAAATATTTGGCACCCATCATTTGCCTGATACCCTCCGAAAAAATTTACAGGAAGCCCAAAACTTCATTTTTCTGGGCTTCAAATACGAACGCTGGTACCTGAAACTACTGTTGCGTTTACTGGGCTTGGGGATCAATGAGCGCAAACGCATCCATTCCTCTAAACCGGAAATAGAGATACGCCCCACCACACAGCAGTATTATTCAGAGGAATTGAAAGTCAACTTTGTGGATGATAATGTCGCGGATTTTGTCGTCAAACTCCACGCCAAGTGCCAGGAAGAAGACTTGATACGAGTGCCCGGGGAGGTAAGCTTGCGGGAGCAGCTCAAAGCAGAAGTGAAAAGCCTGCTGGGGGAAAGCCGCCTACAGGACGCGATCAACCGCATAGCGGCCTATGTGAAAGCCAACGCCAAAGAACTGATCAACGATTTTTCTGTACTGACCAGTCGGTATTTCAAGCTAAAAACTGATATGGATTTGGGGCTATTGGAAGACAAAGACGCCGCCCTGGATATGAGGCGTATTGTTAAAGATTTTTTGGAATTTACAGACCGACTGTTTGCCTGAATTTAGTAAGCCATGGAAAAAAACTATCGCTATCCGGGCATAAAACCATTTACCACCTCTGACCGAAATTTATTTTTTGGCAGGGATGAGGATATTGAAAAGCTGGCGCAACTGATCGCGCTGGAGCGGCTGGTGGTGTTGTATGGCAAATCGGGCTTAGGCAAAACCTCGCTATTGAATGCAGGGGTTGTTCCAAAATTACAGGACGAAGGCGGACACCAACCCATTTATTTTCGCTTTGGCAGCTACATCGAAGGGCAGCGGGCGCACCCCCTGGATGCTGTTATTGAAAAAAGCCTGCCCTACCAGGATCAGCATTCCTTTTTGCAAGACATCCACGAAGAACCGCAGTCCCTCTGGTTTACCTTCAAACAATTACAAGCGCTGGAAGGGCTGGAAAAAAGCCACCTGCTCATTTTCGACCAGTTTGAAGAACTGTTCACTTACCCCGAAGAGCAAATCAAGGATTTTAAAAAAGAACTGGCGGATGTATTGAACAACAACTTGCCCCAGGACTTTAAAACGGTACTCCGTTTAAAGCTAAAAGAAAACCGCAGCTTTCTAAGCGATGAGCAAATGAGGCTGCTCTATCACCCGCCCAACGTCAAAATAATTATATCCATCCGCTCTGACCGCATGAGCTTGCTGGATAAATTCAAAGATTTTATCCCCGACATCCTCCAAAAATGCTACGAACTGGACGCCCTGGATATCGAACAGGCCAAGGCTGCCATTCTCAATCCAGCACTGGCCATAGGCGCCTTTGAAACGCCAGCGTTTGACTACGAACCACCCGCGTTGCAAAAGATACTGCGGTTTTTATCGAAAGACAATACGCAAAAAATTGAATCTTTCCAGCTTCAGATTCTGTGCCAATCGGTAGAAGAGTACGTGCAATCCAGCGGCGACTTATCCATTTCTGCCAATGATCTGGGTGATCTGGGGCTGATCTACAAGAATTATTACGACAACCAGATAGCAGCGCTGGGCGATGCCCCAGAACAAAGAGCGGCTCGCCTGCTGATAGAAGACGGCCTGATCTTTGAGCCGGAAGAACGCCGACTGAGCCTGTATGAAGGACAGATTTACCGGAATTACGACATCCAGCCCGATTTGTTAAAAAAATTGGTGGCCGCCCGTTTGTTGCGGGCAGAGCCCAATACGGCAGGTGGGTATTCGTATGAATTGTGCCACGATACGCTCGTAGCGCCCATCCTCCGCTCTAAGAAAAAACGGGTAGAAGAAGAACAGCGGCTCGCGGAAGCCAAGGCCAATGCTGAAGCAGCGCAAAGAGACCGCGAAAGACGGGCCAAAATCAGGAAGCGTTACCTCACTACATTAGGTACCGTTGCCGCTATTGCGGTCGTGATGTTTTTGCTATTCCTATGGGCCTTAAACCAGCAGCGCATTGCCAAGAAAGCGCTCGAAGAAGTGGAAATGCAAAAAGCCGAATTGGTGCTCAAAGAATCTGCTTTGTTGGCAGCCAATACCGGCTTAGAGGCAGAGAAAGAGCGCGCCGAAGCCAATAGCCGAGAAGCCCAAAAACAAAAAGAAGAAGCAGAGCGCCAACGAGAGGAAGCGGAGCGACGCGGTGCCGAAGCCCTCCGCAATTTTCAGGATGCCCAACGGCAACGCAACCGGGTGGAACTTTTGCTGGCACAGGCACAAGAGGAAACCGAGCGCACCCGTGAGCTTTTTGCTGAAAGCGAATGGCTCAATACGAACAACCTCGACTCTATCCAATTCAATGATGCCATTCGCGAGTTAATCCGCTTAAAACAACAGGATTCGCCAGAGTATGAAAATGCCAGAAGAGGATTCCGATTATTGGCACTTTCTACCATAGAGGATGACATTCAGATGCGACTGCGCATGCTTGAAAAAGCACAAAAAATATATCCACACCCCCTTACTTCGCGTGGTTTAGAACAGGCATCGGGCAATATCCTCCTGCCAGAAGAACAAGGCAATATTTCATCTAATGTAGGGCTATTTGCCGTTGCTTTATCTCCTGATAAGAAAACCCTGGCGGTTGCCTCTGCCAACGCCCTCAATTTGTACGACGCCAATAAATTGACCCTCATCGGCAGCATCGATTTAAAGGGCAACCAAACTGGGCTGACCAAAAAAGTCGCTTTCTCACCCGATGGCAGTAAATTGATGAGTGTTCACAAAGAAAGCTCCTTAGTATATGTTTGGTCGGCACAAAAACCTTCCAACCAACCCCTATTTGTACTGCAAGACGATACCTATTTGACCTCGGCCGCCTTCCATCCGGAAACTGGCGATATCCTTACCGGTTCAGGTATTGCGTACATCAAACTTTGGTCGGGAAAAGACGGCAGCTTGCTCCGAGAAGTACCCTTTGAAAGTTATGGTTATCAAGGCACGGTGGAAGACCTCATCATCCCCAATGGCGGCCAGTATTATCTTGCCAAAACAGACTCCTATGCGGGCTTGTATTCGTTGAAAAATGGCGATGAAATCAGCTATTTTGGTGAAGCAACAGATATTGCCTACGACCCGGTCAACGACAATTATTATATTGGTAAAGGCAGCTATTATTACAGCTATGTGGAGGTTTATGGCCGCAATAAGATGAAAATTCAGCTCAATGAGGCCACTTTTGATGCAAACGCCCGAGCAGCCACTAAAGGCAGTTTTTCCAATTCGAACGTACAGCAAACGCTTACACAAGACGCCTTTGGACTAGACCGAGGGGTAGATTTACTGAAAACCATCGACACAGACCAGGGGTTAAAAAAAATCGCCCTCTCGCCGCAGTCCGGCAAGCTTTTTATTGCTGGCAATAACGATAGGTTTCACCAATTGCGTGGCGGCAATCAATCGGGGCTGAGCCACGCGGGGCTGTTTATCGGGCACAATGCTCCGGTTAATGGCGCTGTATTTTTGGACGAAAACACCCTCATCACAGCTGGATCAGATGGCCAATTGTTGCGTTGGAAACTAGAAAAGAGCTATTCTACCAATTACGTACTCAGCAAACTACCCGATATTGATCTTTGTGATGCCATTCAAAGAGATATCCTGCGCATTGAAGAACTACAGAAGCTGGATCGGGCAACCCGCCAAGAAGCAGCCCAATGCTATATCAAACAAGGCGATTTAGATAAAGCGGCACTGCTCAACCCCAACGATCCAAGCCTGTATCTGAAAAAGGCTGGCGATTTTCGCCGCAACGGCGACGACTTGGCTGCCCTAGAAAACTATTATAAAGCGCTGGAATTGTCCCCTGCTGATCTGAATTGCTATACCGAACTGGGCGCTTATCTCTATGAACTTCGCCGATACGAAGAAGCGCGAGATATTTACAGCCGAAAATTAGCACTCGACCCAGAAAATATCTATTGCCACCACGATCTGGCTTTGTCGTATATGATGCTGGGACGAACGGATGAAGCCATCAGTTCCTTTAAAAAAGTATTAGAAAAAGACCCGAATAACAGCAACGCCTACAATGGCATAGGCGCTACGCTGAAACAAGCCCGCCAATTTGACGAGGCATTGCGTTATCTGCAAATCGCCAACCAACTCGATAGCTTCAACCATTTCCCTTATTACAACATGGCGGATATTTATTCGCAAAAGGCCATGTACGACTCTTCTATTTACTACTACAAACGTTCCCTCGACGTTTACCCTGGTTACCTGGATGGCATGTACGGTTTGGGCTATGTCTTTTTCCAAAAGGGAGAAATTGACAGCGCAGGTACATTATTTCAAAAAACGGTGCTGCTCGATACCACTTTCGTCGGAGGTTGGAATGGGCTTGGTATCTGTTACAGTGAAAAAGGACTGCTGCCTCAAGCCCATCAGATTTTCAATAAAGCGATTGAAATAGACTCTACCTACCAATACGCCTATTACGGTAAGGGCTACACCTACCAACTAGAAGACAAATACGAAGAGGCACTCCGTTATTACCAAAAAGCGCTGGCGATTGACCCTAGTTATTCCGGCGCTTTTGAACAAATGATTGAAATCTATCGCATTGAAGGTAATGACGAAGCAATCGAAGCAGCCTATAATAGCTTTTTGGAACTCAATGGAGAAAACACCAACGCACTGAACAATCTAGGTATCGTATTTTACGACAAAAGGGAGTATGAAGAGGCTGCCAAGTATTTTCTCAAAGCCGCCGAGGTAAATCCCAATTTTGCGATCGGCTGGGCCAATGCCGGATTGGCCTATAGTCAGTTGGGGCGCTACGATGAAGCCTTATTGTACTACGATAAAGCCCTGGAGATAGACCCGGCCTATAATGCCCACAAGGATATAGGCAACATCTATTTTAATCAAAAAAAGGACTACCATAAAGCCTTGGAGTACTACCAAATGGGCTTAATTCATTATCCTTCCGACTATGATCTCCATTATAATACGGGGTTGGCACTCAATGCGTTGAAACGTTTTAGCGAAGCGATTCCCTATTTCGAAAAAGCGTTTGAGTTAAGCCCTGGCAACGCCGATCCCTGGTACAATATTGGTCTTTCTTACCTGGGGCTTGGCAATGAAACAGAAGCGCTTACTGCCTTTGTCAAATCATTCGATTATGGTGTTGATCTGGTAGAGGCATGGCCAAATATTCAGAAAATGCTGGACAGCAAGCCCTCCCTGGCCGAAAAAGAAGCCTTGTTTGAACAAATAAAAGCCATTTCTAATAGTGGCAATATTCAATTGAAACAGGCCTTGTTTTATGTACAAGAAGGGCTGTATGATAAAGCACAGGATATTTATAAAGGCATCATCAACCAAGATCCCTATTTTGAAACGGCTTATTCCAACCTCGCTAACCTGTATGTATTGCAGCAGGATCAGAAAAAGGCACTGGCTTTATACGAAGACTTATTGCAGCAACTTAAAGTGAGTTGGGCCAACGGCGCCTGGTATTATAGTTTTCAGACGCTGACCAATTTAGGAAATAATACCGCTGCGCTGGCTGATTCCAGCCGCTTTGACGAATCGGTCATCGACTTGCTGCTGGCCATCCGCGACTTTAAAAAAGAAGCGATACAAGCCGGAGTTGAGCTGCCGGGCAACCTCATCAACGACTATTACAACATCGGTAATGTTTACCACGGCATCGATAAGCTGAGCCAAGCAGCGCTGAATTGGGAAGAAGGATACCAATATTTATCCCAACTTTACGCAGGGGATACTACCTTTACAGCCCGGTCGAACCTGGCATTGGCTTGTGGCAATGTATCCTGGTACCAGTTGTTCATCAAAAATGCCGATAAAGCAGAACAGTATGCGCGGGAAGGCTTGGCGCTCGACAGTACCCGAACTTGGATCATGACCAACTTATCCTCTGCATTATTGATGGCTGGCAAATACCATGAAGCCGCTCAAATTTATCGAAGCATGCAGGGCATCCGCTACGATTTTGACCAAACCCAGTATTATTCGCAGGTTTTTATGGCCGACTTGGAAGTGCTGACGCCCTATTTTCCTCGCGAACGAAGGGAAGACCTCCAGCGTGCCCAAGCTGAACTTCAGGCAATTTTACAAGAAGAACGCCGTTTGGAAACGGAAAGGGATTAATTTTGCGTTACGGGATATAGCCAATCCTAAACAAACAAAAACACCGCATCTCAGTGGAAATAAACAATTACAAGGAACAAATCAATATTGAAAAACTGCCCCGACACATCGCTATCATCATGGATGGAAACGGGCGCTGGGCAAAAAATCACGGCCAACCCCGGGTATTTGGGCATCGCAATGGTGTTATTGCGGTGCGGGAAGTCACGGAAGCTGCTGCCGAGTTAGGCATTCAATACCTCACGCTTTATGCCTTTTCCACTGAAAACTGGAACCGCCCCAAGCTGGAAGTAAATGCATTGATGGGGCTCTTGCTGGATACTTTGCACAAAGAACTTAAAACACTGAATAAAAACAATATCCGCCTTCAGACCATTGGCGACATCAGCCTGCTGCCTGACAGAACCAGAAAGGCATTGCTAAGTGGCATTGAGTCCACCCGCCACAATACCCGGATGACCCTGGTGCTGGCGCTGAACTACAGCGCCAAATGGGAAATACTGGAAGCAACTCGAAAACTGGCTAATCAGGTGAAAACCGGACTCCTCGAAGTTAACCAGATCAACGAAGCGGCTTTTTCAGAAGCCCTCAGCACATCCGGCATCCCCGATCCGGAACTGCTCATCCGTACTAGCGGCGAAACTAGGATCAGCAATTTTCTGCTTTGGCAAATTGCTTATGCAGAGCTGTATTTTACACCCGTTTTCTGGCCGGATTTCCGCAAGCAACATTTCTATCAAGCTATTGTGGATTACCAAAACAGGGAACGCCGCTTTGGGAAAATCAGTGAGCAGGTGGCACCTTGAAAGCGAGCAAAATTCGATGCTTTTGCCACTACATTTCCGCCCAAATTTGTAAAGCTTCTTCTTCCTTTTTTCTCATGGTTGCAGCCTCAGCCTCGGTTTTGTCCGGATAGCCACATAAGTGCAAGACACCGTGTATCATCACCCGGCGCAGTTCCTGCTCAAAGGAGGTCTGATAGGTAGCGGCATTTTCTTTTACCCGCTCTATGCTGATAAAGATGTCGCCCTCAATATAGGGTGGCTGGCTGTAGGGAAAGGTGATAATGTCCGTTAGGTCGTCGTGTTGCAGGTATTCCAGATTGATCTGGTGCAAATACTCGTCGCTGCAAAATATATAGGTAAGTTGTTGGAGTTGCCGTTTTTCACGCGCAATAATGTCCTCTATCCACCGGGTGGTTTTCTCCGTATCGCCCCAATCGAAATCAATGTCCTCTACAAAGAAGGCAATGGGCTGATCGTCTTCTTCTTCAAAAAAGGCTTCGCTCATATTCTAAATTCCATCTCCACTGTGCTGCCATTATTGGAGTAGGCAACACCGTCACAAACTTGTTTGATGAGGAAAACACCCCTACCGCCAGGATTGTAGATATTTTCAGGCGCAGTAGGGTCTGGCACTTTGTTGATATCAAAACCACGGCCTTCGTCAGATACACTAATGGCAAGGCAGCCCTGGCGTTTTTTCAATTGGATTCTCACCGTCTTGGTTTCATCGTTATTGTTGCCATGAATGATGGCATTATTAACCGCTTCGGTAAGACTAAGCAACATATTGCCGGAAACGTCGGGACTTAGTTTGTACTTTTGAACAACCTGCTCAACAAAGGACTCTATCTTGGAGAGATTGCAAGGATTTGAGTAAAGTTTGAACATAGTCTGCTTTGAACTCATTTTGAAAAACGATTCAATTTGTGATTTTTTAAAATAACATGCAAATTTTTTTTTTTGAAACGTTCAATAGGGATTGTTATTAAGACAGCGGCTTAGTGTATAAGTCACACAAAATGAAGTACTTTTTCAAGCCGCTGCCTTTAAAACAGGTATTACTAACGCAGAAAAATTAACTTCTCGATTTTGTCCTTATCCTAGCGGGCTAAACGGTTCATTTCAAGTGTGTCCGCTAGGGTAAGGACTTTGTTAAATCGAGAAGTCATTTTTTGCAAACTACTTAATCTTTTTTCAGGTTTTTTTGGTATTCTTCGACAAGCCCGCGGTAATACGGTTTCAAAGAAGGCGATACAGTTTTGAACAAATCGATTTCCGCCTCTCGTTTTTTGAGGTATTCTTCCAGAGAAGGGGGCAGCTTCTTTTCTCTTTGATCCCCTTGCTCGGCTTTACGCTGCTCGTCGTACTCTCTTTCCCGCTCGGCCTGCTCGTGCTCAAGCAAACGAGTCATGATGTCTTCCTGGCGCTTGAGCATCTCGTTGGTCAGTGTTTTATTGACCAGATCCGTTTCAATCTTGTCCATCTGCTCGATGATGTCCTGAAGATTCTGGCTACCTTTGCCCTGTTCTTGCAGTTTTTTCTGTTTGTCTTTCAGCGCATTGCGCAGGGCTGCCTGGCGGGCAGCCATCTCTGCGAATTCTTTAGAAGAGGGCTTGCCCATCCCTTTTTCCATTCGCTCTTTCAGGCTTTTCATTTGTTTGTTCAAGCCGTCCTGGCCTTGGCTGAGCTTATCTTTGGGTACATTCCCATTTTGGCCTTGGCCTCCGGGTTTGTTGCACATCTGATTGCCCGACATCATGCCTGCCATTTGCTGTTGCATCTGGTTCATGGTTTCGCTGAGCATGAGCGCCAGGTCATTCAGGTTTTTCATCACCCTTTGCTGGTGGTCGGCAGCTTGTGGTTTTCTGCGTTCCTCCAAGTCTTCTAAGCCATCGCGCATATTGCCTTTGATTTCGGATACTTTTTCCGTCACAAAGGATTCGATCTGGAATACCCTTTTGCTCAGTGCTTGCAGGCTATCCTCCACCAATCGGAAGTTGTCTTTTATTTTGAATTGTTGCTGAACCAAATCTACATAACGCGGGGTATTGACTTCCGCTTTGTTAAAATCGTCGATCAGCTTTTCCTGGTCAAAGGATAAGCCCACCAGGTTCTCCAACAACTGGCGCAGAGCTTTCATATCCTCTTCCATTTGCTCCATCTCCTGCATTTCCATCATGGCAGCCATGGCCTGAGCCATTTCCTGCATTTTTTTAGCTGCGCTTTTCTGAGATTTAGATGCTTTGCTATTTTGTTGTTGTTGGAGTTGTTCCTGGCTTTGGTCAATGTCTTGCTGGATATCTTCGAGGTCTTCTTCCCGATCACCAATTTCTTTGGGTTGCTCGAGTTCCTCATTTTTCTTCTCGATATCCTCCATTTTTTCCTTTAACTCTTTGAACTCCTCGTCAATTTCCTCCTGCTTTTTTTCGAGTTCTTCCTGGTCTTTATCGCCTTTTTCGGTTTCTTCACTGAGTTCTTCTTGCTTTTCTGCCAATTCTTCGAGCTTGTCGATGGCATCCTGCATTTCCTGTTCCAGCTCCAATTGTTTAAACAACTCGAGCATGCGATCTAGTTCCATTTCCAGTTGTTCATCGCTCATTTCCATCTCCTCCATCATTTCCAGCGACTCATTTTTACCCATTTCTTCGAGCAATTCCTCGATTTTGCGCATGAGTTCCTGCATCTCCTCACTCATCACCTCCTCCATCATTTCCTGAATCTGTTCCTGCTTCTCCATAATGCGTTCGTCGGTTTCAGAAAATTCTTCCTGATTCTTCAGGTTTTCTTCAAATGCTTGTTTGGCATCCTGAATTTTTTGCTCCAGGTTTTTCTGGCGATCGAGCAGCTTTTCCAATTCTTTCCGGCTTTGCCAGTCCAGTTCTTTTTTCTGTAGCACTTCCTCGCGCAAACGCTTCATTTCCTCCTGTACCTCTTTGGATTCTTTCAGCGCCTTTTCCAAGTCCTCTTTGATTTGCTGATCGTTTTCCTCTTCCATTGCTTCGAATTCCTTCACCGTAGGCATATTGAACACCATTAGATTGGTGCGGGCAGATTTGCTGCCATTGACCCCGTCATTGTCATAAACTTCAAAGTAATAGGTCACTTCATCGCCCGGTGCCAAGTCAATTTCATGGAGGTCGAACAAATAATTGAATGGCATTTGCTTCTCGGTTGGCTTTTGCAGTTTAAGGCTAACCAATTCGCCTTGCTTGCCATCCGCTTTTTTGATGCGGTAGTTGAAAGAAAGGCTCAGCAAACCATAGTCGTCCGAAGCACTGCCGAGGAAAAAAAGCAATTTATTATCGGTGCTGTCTTCGACACGCTCTACAGCAATATCCGGGTATAGGTCAGGGATGATGGATATGGCATAACCGATAGAATCTGCATTGGGCAGGCTTTTATTGGAAATGTAAAGCTTATACGGTTGATCGCGCATAGCGCGTTTTTTGTAGTTAAAAAGGTCGCCTGAAAAGCGTTTGGTTTCCACCACCTCTTGATCGCCTTCGAAGCGCAGGCTGATGTTATCGGTATTTTCAGTGCTGAATATCCAGTCGATATTGGTACCCACTGGAAGCACCAAATCGCCAACGCTGTTCAGCGATTCGTCTTTGCGCTGGGTGTAAGCGGGGTAATCCAATTTTACTTCGAAACCCAACACATTGGGCTTAGGCATGACGTCCAAGGTATATTCCCTAGATTCTATGCCACTAGAAGCAAGGTGAAATTCCACATCCTCTTGCACCTTATTGAAGCGATAGGTAAACAGATCCGGCGCTTCTTTGGTCAATCGGTACTGATACCCATCTATGGTAATGAATACTTCATTGGGCAATTGATCCCCTTGTATCTGAACATTCAAGGGATAATCTTCATACTGCACCACCTGGAGCTTTTCCTGATCTATGACGAAAGTAAATGGCGCCGGTTTTTCAAAATCCTGATTGTTTTTGATCAAACGGGTGGTGCTATCGGTAATAAGACTGGCATTGATGAACAAGATTAGCAGCAAGAGCAGCAAAGGAGGCAGTGCATAGGGTAGGTATTTCTTGTTTTTGCGCAGGTCGATGGCGTTTTTAAAAGGCACTGGTTTGATTTCTTCCGATTTTTGGTTGATACTGGCTAAAATCAAATCCCTGTTTTCCGTGCTGTCGTATTGCTGACGCAGTTGCAGGACGTTCAATAGTTTATCTTTCACATTGGAAAAATGGTCGCCAATGATCTGCGCCGCTTTTTCGTGTGAAATGATTTTTCCCAAGCGGAAGTAATGGAGCAAGGGCAGAAAAACCCAATAGCTCAACCCCAACAGGCTAAAACCGATGAAGGAGAAGAACAATAGCTTCCTCATGCCCGTATCGAAATAATTGTAGTATTCCAATAGGGTCACCACCAGAAAGAGGGCTAAAACAAAGCCCACGCTGTACAACACGCCTCTGATGACCTGGTTGATGTAAAACTTTCTAATGAACTGGTCTAGTTTGTTGACCAACAGTCGGTAATTATCCTGAGTTGCCATATCTGTATTTAAACGTCATCTGTTTTGCCAAAAAGCTCCACCATACATAACTGCCTGAAACCACAGAAAAGTTGAGGAGAAGTCCAAATTTAACACTTATTTCCAGCATTTTATGCAGTGACCAAAGCGTTCTCGCGCCCGCGTTAAGGTCTTATGGGCGGCAAGCCTTGATCGTAAAACTCCCTGAGTTGTTCGTTTGGCTCTTTCGTTTTGATTTCTTCTACGGATTGGATGATGTATTGGATGCGTTTGTCCAGCTTTTCTTTTTCGGAAGCATCGCGGCTTTCATCGAATTTTGAGTTGAAATAAACACCTAAAATACTCAAGGAACGGGTAGCTCCGAATTTCCGCCAGGGCGACTCGCTGCTGCTCAAGCCGATTGTTTTTAACAAGTCGATGCCTTTTTGAATCTGCTCATCGCTGCCCTCCAGTAAAAGGGATTGGTACGCATCGAAAAAAGAAATAGCATCGTAGCCGTCCATCTCCGGATAATACGTTTCAAAAAATGGCAAATATTGGATATCGCCGCTCTCTGCATACAATGCTGCAATAGCTCCTCGAATGGCCGTACTTTCTTCTTTTTCCAGCTTTTTAGCATATTGTAAGCCCTCGGTGTTGTCCTTTTCGTAAACGATTTGCAAGGCTTCCCCGATGACGGCATAGGCAGAGTCACTATTCATCATTTGTTTGGCTAAGGCTATCACCTGTTCATCTTCGATGACCGAAAGCGTTTGCAAAGCAGCCGTCCGTACCGCCGAATGGGGATCACCCAACGCCATGCTGCGAATTTGACTGCGCGTGGCCTCGTCGGTGGTTTCTTGAGCAGAGAGATAGCTCAAGGCTTGTCCGCGGATGTACCAGAAGGGATCCTTCAGTGCTTGTTTCATCAAAGGCATTACCTGTTCCTGATTTTCACTTTCCCCAAGCGCATCCATGGCTTCCAGGCGATCTAGCAAGCGGGGCGCATGCTGGAATTGAAACAAATATTGTTCTTCTGTTTTATTGTCTTCTGTTTGCGCCAGCAACATCCGGTCGGCATCGAATTGCATCAAGGCCGGGCGCTTAGATGCCTCAAAGTTCAGCACCTGTTTGCGGTCTTTTATCCACACTTTTTCTTCTTGTACCGTGCCATCTTCAAAATAGAGCCGCACTTTTGCAGGCAACTGGAAGGCAGCGGGCATGTCTCCTTCTTGTTGTTGATCGACTGTAATCATTGCTTTTTGACTGGCCTCGTCGTAATCATAAGCTACCATGATCTGTGGATGCCCCTGATCAAAAAACCATTGATTGAAAAACCAGTTCAAGTCTTCCCCCGTGATCTTCTCGAATGCCAATCGCAAATCATGGGCTTCTACCGCCCCATAAGCGTGTTCGCTGAGGTATAGGTTGAGCGCGGCCCAAAAAGCATCATCCCCTACATAATTCCGCAGCATATGCAAAATAGCCCCTCCTTTATTATAGCTGTGGGCATCGAACATGTTTTCTTTATCCTCATAACCGAAATGGATCAAAGGGTGCATATCGGATCTGGCGGAGTAAAAATAGCCGCCCCATTCGCTGAGGAGGTGGTAGTCGGCTTCATCACGACCGTATTTGTGTTCCAACCAGAGGTACTCGCTGTAATTGGCGAAACCTTCGTTGAGTGTCAGGTTGGCCCAACTTTCGCAGGTCACTAGGTCGCCAAACCAATGGTGGAACATTTCGTGGGCGACGATTTTTTCATTGTGGTTATCGATCAAATCGCGGCGATGCTGCTGCACAAATTCTCCAAAAATGACACTGGTGGTGTTTTCCATCGCGCCAGAAACATAGTCGCGCACTACAACCTGGGCATACTTGGGCCAAGGATAGGTCAGATGGAGCTTCTCGGAGAAAAATTCCAGCATTTCGACCGTATTGGAAAAGATGTAAGTGGCATCTTCCTTGTACTCGGGTTCTACGTAATAGGTGATGGGCTTACCCCGCCAACTTTCCTCGACTACAGCAAACGCACCTATAGCCAACATGAATAGGTAGGGCGCATGCGGCTGATCCATGCGCCAATAATCGGTTTTGGTGCCATCGTTGTTTTTTTCGGAAGAAACCAGCAGGCCATTGGACAAGGACGCATAGGTTTCCGGTATGGTTATCCGAATTTCCTGGGTGCAGCGCTCATTGGGTTTGTCGATGGTCGGAAACCAGCGCGAATTGTTTTCTGTTTCCCCCTGAGTCCATATCTGGCGCGGTTTGTCGCCCTCTTCCCCTCTTGGATTGATAAAAAACAGTCCTTTATCGGAGGTAATCGCCGCGCTTCCTCCCTCTGCGGAAGGGCTGGCTATGTAATCCAATACCAGCGTATAATGCTCGCCTTTGCGGTAGGTGCGATCCAGTTGAAGGGTAATTTGCTCGCCATCGTAGTCGTACGTGAGTGGCACATGGGGGGTTTCCAGGTGTACCGCCTTCCATTCAAAACCTTTGGCATCGAGTACCAATTGATTGGAAGGATAAAAATAGGGGGTCAGCGTCAGCACAGCCCTGCCCAGAACCTTTTCGTTTTCCCAATCGAATTTCAATTCCAGGCTGGTATGCAGCAGATCGTGATCCCGTTTGTGAGAAGGGTTGTAAACAGCCGGTTCAGTTGGCGCGTCTTGATCAAATTCCTGTGGAATTTTCCCTTGTGGTGCTGTTACATACAGCGTATCGAGCTGCTCAAACTCCGTTTGAACATCATTGGTTAAAAGGGGCTTTTTCGACTGACAGGCCGCCAATACCAGGGCAACTGCGCCAGCTAATAACAAATGCTTCATTTAAATTTTTTATAGTGCTTTGAAATCATCAAAACTTACCCGTGACTTCTCCCAAGAAAGCTTCCAAATGTTGGTTAAACAATTCCGGGTGTTCCATCATTGGGGCATGGCCACATTCATCAAAAAAGATCAACCTAGAATTGTCGATCAATTCGTGGAACTTCTCGCCTACAAAATCGGGCGTAATAGTATCCTGCTTGCCCCAAACCAATAAGGTCGGCACCTGAATCTGATGCAGTTTGTCCCCCAGGTTGTGGCGGATGGCCGATTTTGCGGTAGCTACTACGCGAATGGCTTTATTGCGGTCGTTGACAATATCAAAAACCTCATCGATCAATTCCGTCGTAGCCACTTCGGGACGATAAAAAGTCGCCTCTGTTTTCTTTTTGATGAACTCATAATCCCCTCTTTTGGGAAATGAACTGCCCATAGCGCTTTCAAAAAGACCCGAGCTACCCGTCAAAATGATAGAACTGATTTTATCCGGGCGGGTCAGCGCGTATAGTAAAGCGATGTGTCCACCCAGCGAGTTTCCCAGCAGGTGCACCTTATTATATTGTTTAAAATCCACAAATTCGACCACATAGTCCACTAACCCGGTAACCGAGAGTGTTCTTATTGGCAAATCAAAAATGGGAAGTATAGGGACTATAACGTTGCATTTGCCTTTAAAATGCTCTATTATGCCCTGAAAGTTGCTCAATGCACCGAATAATCCGTGTAAAAGAAGCAGATTTTCATCTCCTCCTCCCGATTCAATGTACTTGAACCGGCCTTCTTTCTTAATTTCAAATTCCATCTAGCTGGCAATCAATTGTTGGTGTGAGTTAAAAAGGGAATAAAATTTCCCGGCAAAATTAATTTTTTTCTGCGGATACTCCAATTATCGTGTAACGCAAACCATAGGAATGCGTTTTGTTGATTGTAGTGCAAAACAGGGTTATTTTGGAGTTTGAAAAGCCTCCGTACTTAGCTTTGAACTCCTAAATTAGGGCTTTTTTCAAATAAGTGAGCCATTTACTTATTAAATATTACAAAGCTTTTATACCTTTGATGGTCGAGAACCAGCTTGTTCCTACGTTTGCTAACATAATTTACTAATCAAACTAAAACGAAAACATGCGTCTTGTAGTAAGATTAATGATCGTCTTTTTGGCTCTGGGTACCCTTCAATCTTGTGTTTCCAAGAAGAAGTATGACGAGTTGCTGGCAGCAAAAGAAGCCACTGATGCCGCTCTTGCCGAAGCTCAGGCTAATTTAAAAACTCTGGAAGAGGAAAAAAATGCGCTAGAAGCAGATTTAGCCGCTACTAAAACGGAGTTGAACGGAAAAATTGCTGACTTGAGCAGCAAAGTAAGCTCTATGGAAACCCAAATGGGTCAAATTCAGCAGAAACTCACTATGACAGAATCAGAGCTTAAGGCTTTGAAAGATGAGATCAACGGCATTTTCGGAGCTTATGCCAACAGTGGCCTCAAACTGGAAGACCGCGATGGTCGCCTATATGTGGTTACTTCCGAGCCTATCGGTTATTCCAGCGGTTCTGTTCGTTTGAGCAAAAGCGAAAAAGATGCCCTGAAAGCATTGGCTGAAACACTGAAAAACAATCCGAATGTACAAATTCTGATTGAAGGCCACGCCGATAGCCAGAAAATGGTTGAAGGTGCTGCTTATCGCGACAACTGGGATTTGAGCGTTGCTCGTGCCAACGAAGTTGTCCGCTACTTGGTTAAAAATGGCGCCAGCCCATCACAACTGACAATCGCAGGCCGTGGTGATACTATGCCTGCTGGCGACAACAAAACTTCAGAAGGACGCGCTTCTAACCGCCGTTCTGTTGTTTTGCCTAACCCAAACTTGGGCGGTTTGATGAAAGGCAACTAATTAAGTGATCGTTTTGCACTTGATTTAGTGAAAACAAAAGCGGTATCGGATGTTGATTCGATACCGCTTTTCAGTTTTATCCTTTTGCTGCTCCTGCTACAATTGCGCGTCGAAGTTAACCAGATCGACAAACTGCGCCACCCGCTCTCGAATGGCTTTATTCGACAATTCCTTGAGCCGTTCTATACCGAAGCGCTCCACACAAAAGGATGCCATCGCCGAGCCATAAATAACCGCCCGCTTCATATTCTCAAAGGATACTTCCTGCGTTTTGGCCAGGTATCCCATGAAGCCCCCGGCAAAGGTATCTCCAGCACCAGTGGGGTCGAATATTTCGGCCAAGGGCAGCGCTGGCGCGAAAAACACATTCCCCCCCTCAAAAAGCAGTGCGCCGTGTTCACCTTTTTTGATGACCAAGTATTTAGGCCCCATATCTAATATGGCATGGGCTGCCTTGAGCATAGAATATTCGCCGGACAACTGCTTGGCTTCTTCATCGTTGATGATCAATACATCAATCATTTGGAGCACCTCCATTAAGCTATCCCAAGCCGTATTCATCCAAAAATTCATGGTGTCTAATGCAATGATCTTTGGCTTGACCGCCATTTGCTCAATGACCCGCTGCTGCACGGCTGGAGTGAGGTTGCCCAGCATGACGAATTCCGTATGGCGATAATGATCCGGCAAATGGGGGTCAAAATCAGCCAATACGTTGAGTTGCGTATCCAGGGTATCCCGCTCGTTCATGTTTTCGTGGTAGCGGCCTGCCCAGAAAAACGACTTTTCGCCTTTTTTTACCTGTATGCCGCTCAGGTCGATCCCCTTCTCGCTCAAATGATCCAGCTCTTCCTGCGGAAAATCATCCCCAATCACGGATACCATCCGAATGTCAGGCGTGAAATAAGAGGCAGCTAAAGCAATATAGGTGGCGGCACCGCCGACTACTTTTTCCGCCCGCCCTCGCGGTGTTTCTATATCGTCAAAAGCAACAGTACCTACGGTCATTAAGCTCATATTTCCTTTTTTTTGTAAAAAAATTATGCCGCAAATATTGCAATTTTATTCGGGAAGTCGTACATTTGCACTCGCCTTTCAAATAAAGGCTTTTTTTACGTCAATTTGCCTCCTTAGCTCAGCCGGTTAGAGCGGCGGACTGTTAATCCGTAGGTCCAAGGTTCAAGTCCTTGAGGGGGCGCAAAAGCCTTGCAGAATCAAACTGCAAGGCTTTTTTTCCATTCACCCCGTCCAACCAATATCCAATGCACTACGTTTATATTTTGCATGCTCCCGCACACGACAAATTCTACGTCGGACAAACACCTGACTTGCAAACTCGCCTCCTTTTTCACAATGAGCTTTCTGAGCATTCTTATACCTCCAAATATCGCCCGTGGGTACTCATGAAGTCAATCGAGGTGGCCGATCGGAGTACTGCCGTGAAGATGGAGCGGTATATCAAAGGACGAAAAAGTCGAGATTACATCCTCAAACTCATTCACGACGATCAGGCGGTTGAATTGCTGCGCAAGAAGTTTGAAGCACCGCTTGCAGGTTAGAGCGGTCCCGCTTTTTGCATTCCCAGTGGTCTCGATTTTAGACAAGCTACAGCAAGTTGCAAAAAGCGGAATTAATCCGTAGGTCAGAGGTTCTCCCGTTTTTTTGTGGTGATTTAGCCTAGTCAAAAAACGGGATGAGGGGGCGCAAAAGCCTTGCAGAATCAAACTGCAAGGCTTTTTTTCCATTCACCCCGTCCAACCAATATCCAATGCACTACGTTTATATTTTGCATGCTCCCGCACACGACAAATTCTACGTCGGACAAACACCTGACTTGCAAACTCGCCTCCTTTTTTTCCCTAAAAATCAAACCAACCCGATCACCAAGTAAAACAAAGCCGTGCCCACACCCGCCAGCAGCGCATAAGGCAATTGCGTTTTCACGTGATCAATATGATCCGTGGCAGAAGCCATGGAAGACAATATCGTTGTATCTGAAATTGGGGAGCAATGGTCGCCAAACACGCCGCCGCCCAGTGCTGCGGCAATAGCGAGGTAAACATTGGCATCCATTTCCCGCGCCATCGGCACCGCTATAGCAATCATAATGGCAAACGTCCCCCAGGAAGTACCCGTTGAAAAAGCAATGAAACAACTCACCAAAAATACAATAAATGGCACCATAGCTGGCGATATCCAAGCCGAGGCAACCTCCGCGACATACTGTCCTGTCTGCATTTGTTTGCACAAAGACCCGATGGCAAAGGCAAATACCATCAGTAAAGCCAAAGGTATCATGCCAGAAATGCCTTTCACGGTCAGATCAACCATTTCTTTCATGCGCATGATGCCCTGCACCCGATAGAAAACCATAGACAGCAAAATAGAGGTCAGCACCGCAATGAGCACAGCAGTAGAACCAGAGCCTTGTCCGATAGCATAAAGTAGTTTCCGAAACCAGGAAGCCTCCGGCAATTCCGCTACGGCATCTGCCCAGCCGGTAAACGCCAGCATCACTGGCATCATCAGCACCATCGTCAAAATGGGCAAGAGCATGTTGTAAGCCTTGGGTTGTACCCCTTCTTTGACCGCTACTGCTGTCAATTCATCAGCTACCATGGGTTGGGCATTATCTTCCAGTAGTTTTCCTTGTTCTCTAACCCGCCGTTCTGCCCGCGCCATTGGCCCTATATCTTTGGCAAAAAGGATGCTTAGCAATACTACCAAAATGGCCAGCATCGGGTAAAAATTAAAACCCATTGCCCGCATCATGGTAGCAAATGGGTCGTCAAAACCCTGTTCCAGCAACAAGCCCATGATGAAGGCGCCCCAGCCATTGAAAGGTATCAGAATGCTGGAAGGTGCCGAACTCGAATCGGCGATATAGGCCAGTTTTTCACGGGAAATGCCCAACTTGTCAAACAAAGGGCGGTACAAAGCGCCTACGGTCAACACAGAAATGCTGGACTCCACGAAAATCAGCAAGCCGGTGAGTAGCGCCAACAATTGTACCACGACCCGGTTACTGGCGCCCTGTTTTTGTTCCAAGCGATGCAGTAAGCGATTGACGTGTTCGATAAAGCCCGCTACGCCGCCCGAACGTTGGATGAAAATGATGAGCGCACCTACTAAAGCACAAAACATCACCGTGCGCGTATTGCCGGCATCGTTGAATACATCAACCAGGGCTTGTACGGTATCTAAGCTGCCTTTTAAGGGATTGAAATCATCAATGATGAGCCAGCCGACCCATATTCCCAATAGGAGAGAAACAAAAACCTGTTTGGTGCGAATAGCCAGAATAATGGCAATCAGCGGAGGCAATAAGGACAAAAAGCCGTAAGGGTGCATCGCGTTTTGGGCTAAAAATAGCAATTGTCGGGAAAATCATCAAGGTTTATATTCAGGCTCATCGAACCACAATAGCAAAAAGCCTTCCATGTGCTTAAAAGTTATCGCGGATATAAACCAGTACCTTTTCCATTTCCAGCCGTACAGGCCGAGTGCTGCCGATGTAATTGTTGTTCATAAAACTAAAAACCAGCCTTTTCCCACTTTTTGTGAAAACATAGCCGCTCAAGCAATGCTTGTTGCTCAAGGTGCCAGTCTTTGCATACACATAAGGCTGGTGCTTGCCCTTATATGACGATTCCAAGGTCCCCGAAACGCCGCCCGCCGGAAATATGGCCAACAAGCGCTCAGCGGGCAAGACCTCCCAAAGCCGATCCAGCAAAGCCGCCAAAAAACGCGGCGTCATCAAATTGTAGCGCGATAAGCCGGAGCCGTCCCGCCACACCGGCACATCTGGTAAGCCCTGAAAAAGGCTGTCCTGGCAAAAGGCAATGATATCAGCTGCTTTTTGGTAACCCAGCACTTTTTCCGAGCAGGCCAACAGCAATTGTTCAGCGATAAAATTGTCGCTGTCCTGCATCAATCGGCGGTACAAGGTATCCGGTAAAGGCACTTGTAGCTCATGCCATATCCCCCCCTTTAGCATAGGCGTCGAGGCAATTCCTACGTTTTTTCCTAGGGCTTCTGCCAGCAATTGTGCTGCCGTTTCGACACTTGTAACAAAAGGCACATCCTGCTCAAAATCTATCCCACTTATGGCTGGTGCATTGTATGAAAAACGGTTTTCCGCCAAAATCCTCTGGAAAAAAGGCCCCTCCTCGATGGGCAAATCCGCATCGAAAAAGGCCTGAGGGTCAAAATGTTCTGGCAAGGCCTGAAAACCATCGCCCAGGCTGTCCCGCCAAAACCGAACCACATTTCCATAAAGCGGCAATGGGCTTCGCTCGGCTTGGTAGTAATCGTTGTAATCGTCCCAAGCCCAGCCGGGGCCTAGCGGTTTTTCCTGAAAATTGTAGTAGGACAGCGACAAGGTCCTTTCTTGCGCTTGCAAAAAACGCAGTACCGCGCTATCCTGCGGAAAATCGGGGTGCAGCAACAATGGATTGGCGGTTCCCCAAAAAATCAGGCTATCCTCATTTTCCAAATAACGCAGGGCAGGGATAGAATCGCCCAAAATGAGCAGTGAGGCGTAAAAAGTCAGTATTTTGGTATTGGAAGCGGGCGTGTAGTATTTATCTGCCGCCCTTTCCAGTAAGAAAGTATCCTGCCCCGGATCGTAAAGCGCAAATCCGGTGAATATTTTAGAAAAAACTGGCGATTGATCGAATAGCTTGTTAAGCTCCTGAAGTTTTTTTTCTTCTACTGACTGAGCCAATAACAACTTAGCAGCCAATAACAGAAAACAGCAAAGTATCCAGCGCATATACTTTTATATTAGAAATCAACATCCAGAATCAGCAAGGTCTGCATCCTGTTTTGCAAAGTTAGTATTGCCGCGTTATTTTTGTGAAGAATCTATTCGTCCATGCCCAGCCTTTTCATCCTTTATGCCTTCAACGATCGAGCACTGCCCGCGCCCGTCTGGTTGGAACAGTACTTGCTTTTACCCAAAGCAATGCAGGAAAAAATAAGCCGACTCCGCCAATGGCAGGATCGACAGGCAAGCTTATTGGGCAAGCTGTTGCTGCTGGAAGGTTTCAAAAAGCTGGGATACACCCCCGACTTGAGCCTGATTGCTTTTGATGAAAACCAACGCCCTTTCACGACTTTGCCTTTTGATTTCAATATAGCCCATGCCGGGAAATATGTGCTTGCTGCTTTTAATACGGAAGGACGAATTGGGATTGATGTGGAAAACATTCGCCCCATCCAGCTACCTGATTTTCAATCGGTACTCGCCCCACAGGAGGCGGCGCACTTAAAACAGCATCCCGACCCCTATCGGTTTTTTTTCCACATTTGGACCAAAAAAGAGGCGGTCATCAAGGCAGAAGGACGCGGTATCGCGCACCAACTCCAATTGATCAACACCCTGGACAATCCGATTTTGCTGGAAGACACCTATTGGCATGTCCAGGAAGTGCCGCTAGATGCGGAACATGTTTGCCATTTTGCGACAGCGGAAAACCGGGCGGGTCAAGCGGTCGAAATCGAACAGGTGGCATTGCAGTAATTACTCCCCGGCATACAATACCGGATTTAAAGGGGTATCAATCACTTCGCCGACCACCGCGCCGGGGCACCAGGTGTCCCAATCGTTCTGTTGATTGGGGTTTTCCGGAGCTTTTAGCCGCATATTTTTATCCATATAAATGACCGTCATCACCTGCCTCATGTACTGGCTGGTGTTCGCCCCTGCTCGATGAAAAACCCAACCGCTGTGAAAGCTCACTTCGCCCAATTCGAAGGGTTCCACGATGTGCTCAAAATCGTTGATCCGCAGTTTTTGTGCAATCATTTGTTCGCTTTCATCGCTGATTTTCAGCTCGCGGCCACCGTGTAGCAAGTAGCTTTTGGCGCTAAATTCCAGGGGTCCCATTTCCAATGGCACGGCTTGAAGCGGTATCCAGACTGTTACCGAATGGTCAGAAGCCAAGGGCCAGTAGTACTGGTCGGCATGCCAGGGAGTAAATCCGCCGCCCGCTTCTTTGAAAAGGGCCTGATCGTGATAGAGCCGAACGCCCTCAACGCCCATCAATTCCGCAGCGATGCGCGCTAGGCGTTGGCTGAATACCAATTGGCGGATGGCTTCGCTGTGTGTCCAGAGGTTCATGATTTGCAGGAAAGCTTTGTCTTAGGTGCTGCGCGCTTCCAGGGGCAGGTGTTGGGTGTTGAGTTCCCGCACTTTTTCAGCAACAATCGTGCGAAAATGATCCAGCACTTCTGGTGGTAAAACCTGCCGGAGTTTGATGTATTGGTTTTCGCGGTAAAAGCTGATTTGGGCTTTACTCAGGGCGAATGGCTGGTCGAGGATGGATAAATCAAGCATAATCGGCATACTCAAATGAATGGCAAAATGGCTGGCATAAATATAGAGGAAGTCGGGCAATTGCTTCGCAAAAAGATACCAGCCATTAAGCCAAGAATCCGGCTATTCCGACAACAGGCGGTTCATTTCCTCCATCAAGCCTTTCCAATTTTGAACAGAGTGGTCTTTTTGCTCCTCTGTTGGAATATTGCTTTGCGTGATGGTGAGCAGGGTATGATCGCCTTGGGCTTCTAATTCGTAACGGATGATCTGGTAATTTTCCGGAATGTCTTCCGCCTCCGACCAGGAACTGAAGTAATCGTATTCGAGCATTTTCTCTGGCTCAAATTTCAGGACAGTGCCTTTGTCTTCGTAAGCTTTGCCTTCCCATTCGCCCCGCCAGAATATAGTCGTACCCGGCTGCCAGGAGGTCACCAGGTTGGTGCCAAAAAAATATTGTCGAATGCGTTCAGGTTCGGTCAGCCAGACCCAAAGTGTGCTGGGAGAAACCGGAAAAGTCTGTTCGATTTTTGCAGAAAAGCGCATAACTTTTTTATAAAATTTGGTTCGAGTGCAAAGTAAAGCAGCCTGGCTGACAACCCTATGTCAGTGGATGATCGGGATTTTGAATAATTTGCTGTTGCATTTTTTCTAGGTATTCTTGCAGGGAAATGTGATCTTTTTTCAAAAAAGGCTGTAGGGTTACTCTCAGGTGCTGAATGCGGGAGGTGCGAAAATCGCGGTAGTCTTGTCGCAAATGACACCAGGCGACCAAGTGCCAATTGAGGGAGTAAAAAGTAAGTCCAATGGGTTCTACTTCCCGGGTGCTGACTTCATTTTGGGCATTGAGGTATTCCAGTTGAACGACCCGTTTGTCGGCAATCGCATTTTGAAGTGGCGTGAGGTAATCCGTGTTGGGCATCAGGTGGGCATAATGATCGGGGACGAAGTGGGCCGCTTGTTCCATGGATTGTTCCATGTGCTCGCGTTGAGATCGCCCGAGCACCATTTTTATTTTACCCAATGCCGTTGAATAATGCTGTAATACCGATTTATCGGCAAAACGCAGCACCAGCGGCTCTGCCAGGGAAAGGGCATTGGCTTCTTCTATCGTGAGCGACACCGGAGGCAGGAAATAACCACCTGCAACAGCATAGCCCTTTTCTGGTTCAAAATGAATGGGCACGCCAATTTCACCTATGGCTTTTAAATCCCGGAAAATGGTGCGCTCGCTTACCGCAAAGTATGCCGCTAATTGCGTGACCGTGCAGTACTTTTTACTTTGCAAGGTGGTAATGATGGCCATCAGGCGGTCAATGCGGTTCATTGGCGTTTTTTGTAAAATATTACAGAATGGCTTTTGACGGAAGATTTGGTCCATCAAGGCATCTCTAGTAAGGATATTGTCATTGCCTTCCACCCGCCCAAGTATCGAAAGTACACCCATTTTGCGGAAGCATAGCAGGTAGGTCTTTTCAATCGCCCAGATACCCCTCTACCAAATACATGTCTATGGAAGAACTGCCGTTTTCAGAAAACACCCCATTGTATTGGCACTGAAAGTAAGGTTTGACCAATTCGTAGGTAGAACCTGAAATATTGACGCGTCCTACTTCGCCATAAGTTTCCATCCGAGAAGCCAGATTGACCGTTGCCCCCCAGATGTCGTAAGCAAACTTTTTAATGCCTACAATACCGGCAATAACCGGCCCGGTATGGATGCCAATACGAGCTTCAAAACAAGGTATTCCCTGTATGCCGCGCTCTATGGCAATACCCTCCATAAATGCCTGAATTTCCAGCGCGGCCAATATAACCCGCAAAGCTTCGTCGCTGTCGCAATTGCGGATACCGCCCACGCAGAGGTAGGCATCGCCGATGGTTTTTATCTTTTCCAGGCCGTATTTGTCCGTGATTTCATCAAAAGCGCGGTAGCAAAAATCGATTTCAGCCACCAGGGCTTCCGGTGTCATTTGCTCGGATATGATGGAAAAGCCTTTGAAATCGGAGAACATAACCGTCACCAAGTCGTGCCGCTTGGCTTTGGCTGCTCCAAATTGCTTGAGTTCATCGGCCATTTCCAAGGGTAAAATATTCAGCAGCAACTCCTCCGACTTTTGTTTTTCGGCTTCCAACTCTGCTGTCCTGGCTTTGACTTGCTCGCTCAAATCGCGCTCCCGCTTTTCACCCAAATATATCCGATAACGCATAAAGCTCCATATCCCTCCCGCCAAAAAAGCCACACAAAGCAGGAAAAACCACCAAGTTTTGTAAAATGCCTGTTCGATTACGACCTGTATGGCTAGCTCTTTCCCATTCCAGTTGGCCTGGTCGCGCTCCGACTTAGCCCGCACGCGGAAAGTGTAAGTTCCGGCTGGCACATTATTGTAGCGCACCGCATGCGCCGAGCCAGGTGGCGACCAATCTTTGTCATAGCCCTCCAGCATGTAGCTAAACACATGTTTTTGGGGTTGTCGGTAATCGGCCAAGGCATATTCAAAAGAAAAAAAACGATCACTGGGATGAAGTACAATCGTTTGACGGGAGTCCAAATGATGTGTTTGTACCATCAAGCTATCCAATCGGCCATCGTATTTGCTGAAATGGGTCAACAAAATGGGGGTTTCCCTTTTCTCTGATTTCCGATCTAAAAACTGTCGGCCTGGATAAAAGGCATTGAACCCGTCCAGCCCGCCAAAGTACAGCCGGCCATCGCTTGCCTTGTAAAAAGAAACCCGGTTAAATTCGTTGGCAGAAAGCCCGTCCTCAACAAAATAATTATTGACATTGCCTGTAAAAATGCTGAAGCGGCATAGTCCATTATCCGTACTGACCCAAAGGCAGGAGTCGCCCTCCGGTAAGATTCCATTGATGAAGTTATTGGGCAGACCCTGATCTACCGTATAAGCCCGCAAACTATCACTTGCAATGTCGAGGTGATGCAAGCCCACCGCCGTACCCAGCCAGAGTCCCCCAAAAGCATCTTCATAAATGGCGTTAATTTGGTTGCTGTTGAGTTGGGGTTGGCTGTCGTCCCCATTGTGGTAATGAGCGAGGCGGCCATTTTGCTTGTGTAGCTTGGTCAGGCCATTTTCTAAGGTACCCACCCAAATGAAATCGCCGGTTTTTCCCTGGTACAAGTAACTGATGGTGCCGTTCTGGCTATTCCAAAGCCCCTGTGTATCCGTATAAAGCCTTAAAGTTTTGGAGGATGCCTCGTATTGAAACAGTTGTTGAAGATAGCCAAACCACAATAAGCCGTCTTTGTCGGCGATGACGGTTCCCAAATCTCGTTCGGATTGGCCAAAAAGTTGCGTTACCTTCAAATTTTTTAAGTCAACGCTTCGACCATTGCCTGTGTATAAATACCCCTGATGGTAAAGCAATCCAAACGGATAGTTGAAATAGCTGTTGTCGGCGAACAGCAGCCTGGTTTCATCCGTGAGGGGATCAAGTTTGTGGATGGCATTGTAATAAGAAAAATAGATGTTCCCTGCTTCGTCTTCGGCTATGCCCCGGCCACTGCACAAGAGGTTGTTGCAATATTCATTGCCGCCACTCAGGTACTGGGCAAAAAGCTTTTCCGTTTGTACCATTTTGATGGCACCAAAATTGGTTGCTAGCCATATCACTCCCGAGCGGTCTTTAAAAATTTGGCGATAGGTGCAGGCTCTGTTGATCCATTCCCGGACATACCCATCATAATTCACAATGGCTTTCCTTTGTTGGTTGTAGTACAAAAGCTGGCCTACTCCGCCCACCCAGATATCGCCGTTTTCTTCTACAAGCAAAGCACTGGCGCTGCTCAGGTGAAATGAAGCGGTGTGCTTGCTGAGTTGCTCCTGTTTTGCATCAAAAACGTACAGACTGCCATTCAGACAAAGCACATATATCAGATCTCCAACCACTTGCAATTGCACGATGCGATCAGCATTCGAAGAAGAGACAGGGTATTTTTTTTGTACCAGACCCTCCGCCGATACGCGCCACAACTCGCCGCCCTGAGCGCCCACATATAAGGACTTACCCAATTGCGCGATTGGGCGCTTGGTGTAATTGCCGCTTGTTGTGAAAAGCATTCGATCTTGACTGCTTTCATCTAGCACATGCATTTCCGTTTGAGCTGTTTTCTCAGCGTACAAAGCATGCCAGAGTCGCTCCTGTTGGTCTAAGAAAAGGCTGTGGGGTACCAATGATTCCCGCCGCACCGGGTTGCCAGCCTGTAGCTTTTGGTCGCGGTAAATATTTTCATCGGGATAAAACCGGGTAATGTAATCTGGCGAAGCCAGCCAAATTCTGTTGGCTGGATCGATGAGCATATCGACACAATAATCGTGTGGAATATGATGCTCCCTGGAGTAGCTGTTGTAATGAATAAACTGACTGCCATCAAAGCGATTCAAGCCATTGACCGTAGCCAGCCAAATATAACCGGCAGTATCCTGAGCTATCTTGAAAACGTCACGATGACTCAGGCCTTCGTCGAAGCCATATACTTTTAGGTGAACGGGATCCGTTTGCCCCCTTGCCTCCAAAAACAAGCAGGCCAAACAAACCATGGCATATAATAATCGCTGCATACGCTGGATAAAAAAACCCTGAAAAATAAAAAAAAAGCCGATCGTAGCCTAATATATGTCTCATCAATTGAGGATAAATATTTTCAAAGCTATTTTTTTAAAAAAACATTAGTGTTTTATTTTTATTTTTAAAACAATAAATTTATTTTTGCTTCAGGTTTTATGCCCATCATTCAATCCTATCACTAACACAACTCTATTACAATGAAAGCTTTAAAAATCACCCTTTATGTACTCGGCGCTTTGTTGGCTTTATTCTTGATTTTGGGACTCATTGCCCCCAAAGAAGTGGAGACAACACGCTCAATCGTCATCAATGCCCCCCAAGAGCTTGTTTTCAATACGGTGAACGACCTCAGCACTTGGGAGTCCTGGTCGCCCTGGAAAGAAATGGACCCCGATATGGCCGTCACGATGGGCGAGAAAACGCTTGGTGAAGGTGCTTCCTATTCCTGGGTAGGCAAAAAGAGTGGCAGCGGCACCATGTCTATTACTGCGAGCCAGCCTCATAGTAGTGTCAACACAGAGGTTGCATTTGAAGGCATGGGTGGGGCACAGGCGCAATTCACTTTAGCACCTGATGAGAATGGTACTCAAACCACCTGGAGTTTCCATACAGATTTTCCCTTTCCCTGGAATGGCCTGATGATGCTAATGAATTTTAAGAAACAGATCAACAAAGACTATGACCGCGGGCTGGAATTGCTCAAAGAAAAAGTAGAAGCGATGGCTCAAGCGACTACTCCTCCTGCCTTGGAAGTAAAAACCACGCAAATCCCCTTTCAGTACTTTGTAGGCATTTCTAAAAAAATCAATATGGCGGACATCCAAGCTCATTATACGGAATCGCTCGCCAAAGCGCATGCCGCTGTCGGCGCTGCTAAAATCAGTATGCCCGGCATGCCCTGTGGCTTGTATTACAGCTGGGATATGGAAAATCAGCAAACAGAACTAGCAGCTTGTGTTCCTGTAGCTCAAAAAAGTGAACTGCCTGGATTAAGTTCTTTTGAACTGCCCACTACTGATGCCCTGCTGGTAGAATACTATGGCGACTATTCCGGTTTAGAAAAAGCCCACCTCGCCATTGATGACTATCTGGCTAAGAATAAGTTGGAAATGGAATTCCCGGTCATTGAAGAATACGTGACCGATCCTGGGCAAGAACCTGATCCGGCTAAGTGGCTGACCCGGGTGTATTATTTGGTAAAGAAATGATGTGATGAGCGTTAGGGGTTAACTTGAAGTTTTCCCCTAACGCTCTGCTAATTAGAGCAGCTTATCCATTAACAGCCTTTCTGACTGTTTTCTTCGTTTTTGGACGGGCATTCCCATAGGAACTCCGCCAAATCTTTCCTTTTTTGGATCTTTTATCGCCTTTTCCCATTGCGAAATCTTTTTGGTGAAAAAATAAGCCGCAAAGATATTTTGGTTTTTGTAAATTGGCAATGCTTTCAAAGCTGGAAGCCCAAATAAATTTACCAACTCAATAACAAGCCCAATTTTTATGGAAATCAACTTATTACTCGGCGAATTCTTTGGCACTATGATACTCATTTTACTGGGTAATGGCACCGTAGCTAATGTCTTACTTTCCCAATCTAAAGGCGAAAACAGCGGCTGGATGGTCATCACCACCGGTTGGGGTTTTGCAGTGATGGTCGGTGTGTTCGTAGCACTGGCTTTTGGCTCGCCGGCACACCTCAATCCAGCTGTCACCATAGCCTTTGCCGTATCGGGAGGCGACTTCTCATTGCTATTACCTTTTATCACTGCGCAGATGCTGGGCGCTTTTACCGGTGCAACACTGGTTTGGATACACCACGGCCCCCACTGGAAGGTGACAAAAGATCAGGGCATCAAATTAGCCTGCTTTTGCACCAGCCCGGCCATCCGAAACTACCGCATGAATCTGATCAGTGAAATCATCGGGACTTTTGTATTGGTCTTAGGCGTGGCAGCTATCTTTGCTAAAGAGCTTTCTCCAGGTATGGGCCCTTTGCTGGTTGGTGCCTTGGTTTGGGGTATTGGCATTGGGCTGGGCGGCCCTACAGGTTACGCCATCAATCCAGCCCGCGACTTGGGGCCGCGCTTGGCTCACTGGCTGTTGCCCATCAGCGACAAGGGCGATTCCGACTTTGCTTATAGCCCGATTCCGGTTTTCGGACCAGCTATCGGCGCTGTCTTGGCAGGATTATTCCTACTAGCGTTTCCAGTTTTTTAATCCGGTCATACCTTTTGCACGAAGTCTGAAAGCTCATCGGCTATTTTGCGGTCGTTGCTCAGTCGTGGCACTTTATTCTGCCCGCCTAGCTTGCCCTGGTTTTTCATATACTGCCGAAAAGCCTCCCGCTGCATAGGGCGTATGACCAAAGGCCGGAGGATATGCCCCTCGATCAAATCGCGGTAGTAGATATTCTGCTGCATGAGGCTTTCATCCACCTGTCGGGAAAAGGCGTCCAGGTTTTCGGGGAGACGGTCAAATTCGATGAACCATTCGTGGTAGGGCAGACCGCCTTTTGGAGGGCTCACTTGTGGTGCTACAGTAAATTCCACAATGCCCACTTTCTGGTCTTTGGCCACGGAAAGCAGCGCTTCCTCCACTTCTTTGCCGATGACGTGTTCCCCAAAGGCGGAAATGAAGTGTTTCACTCGACCAGAAACAACCAAGCGGTAGGGGTTTTTGGATACAAATTGGACGGTATCGCCAATATTGTAGCCCCATAGACCGGCATTATTATTGATGATAATGGCGTAATTGACGCCCAATTCGACATCGTGTAAGCGTAGCCGGGTCGGATTTTCATCAAAAATTTCGTCGGCAGGAATGAATTCAAAAAAGATACCCGAATGGGCATTGAGCAGCAGACCCTTATCATCCTGGCGATCCTGAAAGGCGATGAAACCCTCCGATGCAGGATAGGTTTCTATACTGTCAATACTGCCGCCAACCAGTTCTTCCAACTTGGCACGATAGGGTTCAAAATTGACGCCACCATAGACAAAAACCGAGTAATGGGGAAATATTTCTTTAATGGTGGCTTTGCCCGTTTTTTCTAAAAGACGCTCATAATACATCTGTACCCAGGGCGGAATGCCGCTGATGAGCCGCATATCCTGGCGGAGGGTTTCTTCTACGATGCGATCCAGCTTGCTTTCCCAATCTTCGATGCAATTGGTAGCATAGGAAGGCATCTGATTGCCGCGCAGCCAAGCGGGTACTTCGTGGTTCACGATACCCGATAAACGACCAGTGGGAATACCGCTTGTTTCGTCCATCTCCGGGCTACCCGATAAGAACATCACTTTGCCATCCAGCCAAGCGCCGTTGCCCGTTTTGGCAAAATAATTAAACAGGGCATTGCGGGCCGAATTGATGTGGTTGGGCATGCTCTCGTTCGTCAGCGGGATGTACTTGACGCCAGAGGTAGTGCCAGATGTTTTGGCGAAGTATTTGGGGAAACCCGGCCACAACACATCGGGTTCCCCCGACTTGATTCTTTCGATGTAATGCTTGAGGCCTTCGTAATCGCGAATGGGCACACGGGCTTTGAAATCATCGTAGGATTGGATGCCATCAAAATCGTGATCGCGGCCAAAAGCCGTCTGCCTTCCACTGGATACTAATTTTTTAAATACCTGTTCTTGCGCCTGCAAAGCATGGTTGGCCCAATGGTCAATATCGCGGGCAATTTTGAGGGCAACAGGTCGGATAAGCAGTGATTTGAATCCCATGTACTGGATTTTTGCATCGTTTTGAAGGGGCAAAGTTAGGTATTTCTGTCAAAATGGAATGAAAGACTAATCGGCATAAAACCAAGCCAACCTGGTGCCAAAAAGTGTCAAGAATGTTAAATTTTAGCACAATGCAAAGTTTTACTTGTGCAAGTGAAAATATTACAGTAAAATTGCTAACAAGAAAAATAGATAATTTTCTAACGTTTGCTCTTTTTATTAATATCCATCCCATCTTTTGAATAGTCTGACCCAAACATGGTTTGTATTTCTCAACCTTTTAAATAAAAACCATGAAAAAAAAGTTTTATTTTCCGCAAATTAAATTCAATTTAAAACATTTTGCTTCAACTTTGGGGGGGGGGTAGTCCTCTTGACGATTCCTTTCTCTTTAAAAGCGCAAGAGGATTTCCCGGAATGTTTTAAGGACATTGAAACGCCTGAAAAACTACCCATCGTCACCGTGTATGTAAATATTCATTTTATCGCTGGTACTTTGGGTAACTTTTATCCAGGAGATGAAAATGTCGTTCAATGGAATAATGGCAACTGGGCAGCAAATATGATGATTTGGAAGGCAAACGAATACTTGTCGAATATTCTAGATAATCCGATCCAGCCAATAGACTTTTTGGGGGACAGCCGTATCCGGTATGAAATATATACAGAACCTAGTAATCCGGATGACCTTTACGATGGTATATGGTACTGGAACGAAGAACCAGACGTTTCTGATTTCCCTTATGGAAAAAAAGTAGTCCACATTATAGTGAAAGATCAAGCGACAACTAATAATGGCCTAGCATGTGATAATAATCTTTGTAATCATTTGACCTTATATAATTGGTATGCCAGATCAGCATCACAACAAATTAACCCCTATTATGATTTTTCTAGGTACTTATCTCACGAATTAGGGCATATCGCTGGTCTTTCTCATACATTTAACTGCAATAACGAATGTAATACAGATATAGATGTAATGGCAGAATGTAACCCTCCCGGAACTGATGACTGTTACGCCGGAGTTGGAAACACTGATGAAGCATGTAGTGCTGGTTTATCAGGCAGCAACAATATTATGGGGCACAACGGAAACCTACGAGCCCTTTCACCTTGCCAATGGCGACTATTTTATGGTGTTTTAGCCACAGATAAACCAACATTTGTTGAAGTTGGGAATTGTGTACCCGGAGTAAGTACTTCGCCCATTATCATTTCTGCCAATATGCCAGTAGAATGGGATACACCCCAATTCATTGATAGTGACGTTATCATCGAATCTGGAGCTACGCTGACCATTTCCTGTACGGTTTATATGGGTATTGATAAAGCTATAGAAGTACGTCGCGGAGGAAAACTCATTGTGCAAAATGGTGTAATAACCTCCAACTGCCTTGATGAGCGCTGGGCGGGGATATTTGTAGAAGGCCATCCCACTAAAGAACAACCCGATCCTTTTGTCCCAGTTAGCAGCTACCCCGATCCCGATGTGGCGGGGGTTGTATTACTGATAAATGCCGAACTCATGTATGCCAGTACAGCTGTTTCTACCTCCAGACACAACCAAGGCTGGTTGAGCAATTACTGGGGTGGGTTGGTGCATGCCGAATTCAGCCATTTTGTAAATAATCGCAGAGCCGTTGAATTCATGCGCTATAACCGGGCTAATGAAAGCCGATTTGAAGCTTGCTATTTTGTGGAAGAGGATGATTTGGTGGAAAACAGCATTGGAGTAACTATATGGGGGGCTCATGCCATTGAATTCAAGCAGTGCAACTTTATTGATCTGGATTTGGCTGGTATATCTGGTTATGATTTTGGAGCTGAAGTATCTTCGGCAAACACTTTCAGTGGCAACGGCAAGGGCATTGAGATATTTAATACCTATCCTCTTTCTGCCCATGTTTTTAATATAGGTGATGCAACATCTGCTCCAAATTACTTTCTCAACAATCGCTATGGTGTGTATGCCGATGCGACAGACTTGCTGAGTGGTTTAAATGTTGAGAATAACGAGTTTTTCCACAATTTTAGAAGCGTTTATGTGGAAGGTGAGGCTACTTATGATGTGCGCCATAACAGCTTTCTCAATACCGATAACCTCCTGGAATCGCCTGTAACCGTCACTTTTTGGAATACCCAAGGGCAGACGAATAACAATTTTTCATGCAATGTAATAACAGCTCCTGGTTTAATGGGGGTTCATTACTTAGGCGATAATCTCGGCTCTCAACTCAAATACAACCTCTTTTTTGGTGAACCAAATATAAGCGACGCTTATGTAGGTGCTTATGGACGAATACGCAACTTCCAAGGGGCGGTGGGAGACCCCGCCGCTAATTGCTTTAGCACAATCGATAAGTCATTGGTTACGAATTTAGTTGCCGAGCCCTTTACTTATCTTGTACCGGAGCATCCAGAAAATTACCCCAATTGTATCATCGTGCCGGATGCATATGGGAATTATGATTTAAAGTTCACAGATGATATTTACGTAAACGACTGCGAAAACCAAATCATCACCGAGCCGGAAATCTCTTATCAGGCCTTACTGAGTAAAAGGCAACAGTTGGCGGCAGCCCAAAGCAACTGGCAAAACAACCCCTCCAATTTGCAATTGGGTACACTCTATTTTGAACATCTGGAAGATAAAGAAACTATTCTAAAAGGTCTCCTTCATCAGTCTTTGAAAGAAAGCAATTACAGCCTGGCCCACCAGATACTTCTGGGCGAGAGCGACGAACGTGCTTTGCGCTGGCGCATTGGCTTGTGCTTCGAACAAGGTAATTGGGCAAAAGCCAACCAATTGATTGCACAATTGCCGGTCGCTACTCAGGAGCAGCAATATTTCGCAGAAATCATGGCCCTAAACAGCAAGCGTTTGGCCAATGGCGCGGGCTTAATTGAGCTGACAACGGAAGAAGAAACGCTGTTGTACGAAGTAGCCTACAGCGATTACCCTTCCAGGTGTTACGCCCGTTCAATTTTGGCGCTATTGAAAGGTGAGCACTTCGAAGCCACAGATGATTTTCCAGAGGTAGAAGGCATAAGTATCCCCAATCCCGATCATTCTAACCCAGGCTACCAGCCTTATAGGGCATTTCCTAACCCGACTGACCAGACCTTGGAGCTGCGCTACCCCATTTCGGAACAAGGTTATCAATTGTCGCTGGTCAACCTAAGTGGCAGCCAAACAATTGAACTTAGTGTGGATGGTAGCGGCCAATTCAGTTGGGATGTTTCCGGCATACCAGCAGGCATATACGCCCTGAGTTATTATCAGGACGGCCGACTGCTGTTTCAGCAAAAATTAACCATTATTCATTGACCCATAGCAGGGCTTCTTGGGCTAAACACCTCAAGAAGCTCTGCTCTAAATAAACAACCCATGCGGTGTTCTATACTTTTATTATTGCTATTCTTTTCCCCCTTTTTCAAGCTAGCAGCACAATACTACAGCCTGAATATTGATTTGCCGGAAACCAATGGAGACCTGGGTGCCAGTATTTGGGATATGGGTGACGGCTTAATGATCCAAAACGGGGCTATCTGTGATGGCATGGATTGTTTTATTGTTGTTAAAACCGATTATTCCGGTAATGTCCAGTGGCACAAAATCACGGAAGGCTATAAATGCCCAAGAAGTGATGCAGACGCGATGATACAGAAAGGCGAGCATTTTTACGCCGTACTAAAAGACAATGAAATTGTTGAAGAACGGGTGAAAGTGGTAAAACTGGATGCCCAGGGCGAATGGCTGGACGAATGGGATTTTGGCGCCGGTATCGAGGGGGAACGGCCTTTATTGATGAGCCAATTTGGGGATGGTTTCTTTTTGTCTAATGTTGCTTATGATGGACCAGATGGATTAAATTGGTTGCAATACTTCGACAGCAATATGATCAATATTCATAATGTTTTTTTCCCTGACGAAGCACCGTATTGGTTTATCGGCGTGAATGATGTTATAGAAACCAGCGACAGTAATCTGGTCGTAACTAATACTGTAGGCTTGGACGATGGATTGGTCACCAAAATCAATGGACAAGGTGAGGTATTGTGGCAAAACCGCCTAAAGGGACACTATGTATCTCAATTGGAAGTACTACAACTGGATAATGGCAATATAGCTGCCAGTTGGTACGGACGCGATACGGGGATCATTTGGCCATTTGGAGACGACTCGCCCAAAATCCTCGGCCTATCTCCCCAAGGCGATTCGTTGTGGTCCAACCTTTTGGCTTCCGATGGCTCTTTTTCCAATTATTTATTGAGCATGGTGAAAGCCCGAAATGGCGATATCATCGGCATGGGGCAATACTTCATTCAAATAGAAGAACCTTGGGATCTTATTCACACGGGCTGGATATTTCGCATGAGCCAGGAAGGCGAATTGCTCTGGCAGCGGCTTATTTTCGATGAACGCGCCCAGGGTACGCTATACTACCAGTATTTCAAACATGCGGTAGAATTGGAAAATGGCGACTGGGTTTTCACCGGTTTTTTTGGCGATTCGAGTCCTACCAGTAACTTAGAGAGCAAAATATGGCTGGTGCGAACGGATGCCAATGGCTGTTTGCTGCCCGATTGCGACCACAATATACAATTGGTAAGCGATACGGGAGTTTATATCCTGACCGACGCTGCCTTTGTGGAAAAAATAGTGCCGGAGTCCGATTTTCAATTGTTCCCCAATCCCGTCCGAGAGGAAATCCATTTGCAATTTGCTCAGCCCTTGCCCGATAATAGCCAAGCATTTATTTTCAATCAATTGGGGCAGTTGGTAGAACAAAAGGATGTATCGCAGCAGCAATCGTTCATCTGGCCGATCGAAGGCCTGCAAGGCGGGTTGTATTTTATGGTTGCCCAAACACCTGACGGAAGAGGCTGGAAAAAACGCTTTTTGGTAATGGATTGACGAGGGGTGATAGCACAAAAAAGGCCAACTGGTACCTATTCCGGCTGGCCCTTACCTGAAGCAGCTCTTCAGGCGATCTATTTACCAATTCTTGTGTACTGCGAAGCAACACCAGAGAAAGGCAGTGGCAGGAATAACTTTACAAGCCCCTGCCAACTGCTGGTTCAAACTACTCTCTCAATGGTTCGTTAAATCTTGTTTTCAAATGGTGCATGGGTCATGCAGATTGTTATGATATGGTATGGGTTTACAAAGCAGGCGTCGGGTCGAGGCTTTCCTCCTACCCGATGCGCCAAATGCCTTTTGGGGCCATGCTCTTTGGGAGCAAACGGTGTTTAGGACTTTTCCGAAAGGGAAAAGCAATAAATAGTGTGCAAAAAATTACTTCCCAATTTACCAAAGTCCTTACCCTAGCGGACACACTTAAAATGAACCGTTTAGCCCGCTAGGGTAAGGACAAAATCGGGAACTTAATTTTTCTGCGTTACGAAGTGAACTTTCTCATAGCACAGCCGGAGCTGTAGGAAAAAAGAAACAAAAGGAATTTCCCGCGAGGGAAATGAATGGTAAAGTTTTAGATCATTGGATAGTCCTTGTTAGTGGATGGAGCAGCCATTGAAAGCTGCTTCTGTACTAGTCTTGATTCAAAAAAGTGTAGAATTTTTTCGGACTATAAAATTAGGGTTGGTGAAGAAAAGATGATTGTAAAACGATAGGCTAGGCGAGATATTATATTTTTGAAAAAAAATTTTTTTTTACCCACTACTTAGTGATCAGCTCCCCTAATTGAAAAATATCGCTCACAGTGATTTGGAAATCCGGCAAGGCAGGTGCAGCCGAACAGCACTGATCGCCTTCATAAAGCGTGCTAAACTGTAGGCGCTCTCCTGTGTAAACCTACACTTGCTTATAGGCCGGGAAAATACGCCACACGACTTGAACGCCGGCATTGCGGTAGTCATTCAGTTTGTGCTTTACTCGGTTGATCTGGTCATTTGAAGAGATGACTTCTATCACAAAAGCTGGGATTTCATATGCATCTTTTTCCGCCAACGCATCAATTTGACGATCGCTTAACCAACAAATAGCTGGCCTGCGATGGTTGTTTAAGAAAAAAAGATCCGGCTCTGAAATCAGTTCGCCACTCATTTTTTGGGATGATTGCAATTGGCGAAAGTGCTTTAGGAGATTTCTCAAAATATATAATTGCGACTTATCCATAGATCGCGGCGTTTTCTCTACTTGGCCGTTCACCCACTCGTATTTGAAAGCATCTTCCCTATTCAGGTACCGCTGCTTAAAGCGCTGCCAAGTGATCGTCTTTCCGGACTTTAAGGCCCCAACACCTATACTTTTACCCGCATGAATGGTGGACGCAGACATGATTTTTGTACTTTTCTACAAATATACAAAAAATGCCGGACTAAAAGCCGATTAACCCTGTTTTTCCAAGCGCTCCATCAAACGACCAGATATGCGCAAAAAGTCCATTTCTGTAATCATACCCACCAATTCGTCATTTTGAACCACCGGCAGACAGCCGATGCGATGCTCCCGCATGATGTTCATGGCTTGTATGATGGTCGCTTTGGGGCTTATGGTGATGGGGTTTTCCACCATGATGTCCTTGACCAAATCGGCGGATTTGCCGTTGATGCGATTGCGTTGGGTATAATAGCGCAGCAATAAGCGGGAAGTAACCAACCCGGACAACCTGCCTTTAGAATCCTCTACAGGTAAATAGCGAATTTTGCGCCAGTCCATTAGTTCGGCTACCAATTCCAGCAAATCTGTTTTTTGTACCGTAAAAAGATCGGTTTGCATGAACTCGTCCACTAGCAGTTTGGCCGGGTGGTAATCGGCCATGTCATTGGCATCGGGCATTTTCCAGGTGTGGACGGGCTGATTGGTCGCTTGGTTTTGGACAATGCTTGCCGTCAATGCCACGACCGCTTCATCGCGGGCTACTTCTTTCAGCAGCTTGGTGAATGTGCGGAGTTGCCAACGCGCCCCGTTCATGTGGGTCTCGGCGCGTGCCTGAATGATACCCAAGTATTTATCAATGTCTTCTTTGGCGATTTGCTGCGATTCTAAGCCCTGCCGCGCTATCGGAATCAGCTCTTTCAACAGTAAGTCGCAGACAGATATTTTTTTGTCTTTGAACCAAGTAAAATTGGAATCAATGCCAAACTTGGCTGCCTTACCGAAATTATCCCGCACATCTTCCCAGGAAAGGTATTGCCGAATATCTGGAAATTCTTTTTGCATACCCACCATCGCGCCCAGCCAAAAAGCGGCATTGGCCATTTCGTCCACAGCCGTTGGGCCGGAAGGCAGCACGCGGTTTTCGATACGCAGGTGGGGCTTGCCATTTTCGCTAATGCCATAGCAAGGGCGGTTCCAGCGATAAACGGTGGAATTGTGTACTTGCAAAGCGCGTAGCTTAGGTACCTTATTTTCGCTGATCAGTTGGAGCGAATCCTCGTCCACATCGGCACTGAGCAGTACCCGGAAACGGGCAATATCTTCTTTGTATATCTCCAAAATAGACTTGTCGAGCCAGCCTGTGCCGAAGCTCACTCGCGGGCTGCGCTCGCGCATGTGGTCGTGGGTAGTACGGATGTCGAGGGCTTGTTGGAAAAGGGCTATCCGGCTTTCATGCCAGAGGCGCTTGCCAAAAACAATGGGGGAATTAGCAGCAATGGCCGTTACTGGCCCAGCTAAAGATTGGGCGATGTTATAAAAACTCACAAAATTTTCGGGCGAAACTTGTAAATGTACTTGAAAACTGGTGTTGCAGGCTTCCAAGAGGGGGGAGTCGTGCTTGACCAACAACTCGTCAATGCCCGATAGGCGCAACTCAAAATTGTTGCCGATCAATTGTTGGTTGAGCGATTCCATCAGGGCATAATAGCGTTTCTTGGGCGTCAGGTTTTCCAGCTCTAGGTCGTATTTTCGCAAAGTGGGCAATATACCGGTCAGGATCAACTCGGTGTCCAGTGTTTTTAGCTTGGCACTTATTTTTTGGAGCTTATCCGTATTTTCTTTATCCATCAGACTCAGGCACTGGCCTTCAAAGACACGAGGGGTCAGGTTGGTTTCTAAGTTAAATTTGGCCAATTCGGTTTCTACCCAGTCGTAGTTTTTCATTTTTTCCAGTGCTTCCATGGCGTTGAGGGCTGGTTTGTAGGTTTTTCGGTTGATGAGGAACATCTCCTGCTCTGCACCGATCCGAACAATGTCTTTTTCAAACCAATCATTTTGAAGCATGTACTCAAAAGCTTGTACATCCTTCAGCAATTTTCTGACAAACAATTGCATGCTGTTGTCGTCCTTAACGAGCGATACTTTCTGTTCCCCCATGGCGTTGGCTGTTTTTTCGGTTAAATACGTAAATTGGCTGTTTTGCGTTAATATTGGACACGGAAGACCACTCGAAGGGCCAATTCCGATTTCAAATATCTGCTATTGCCAACAATATTAATGCAATCTTTTCTAAATCAACTTCAAGAGTTATGAAAAAATTTGCGCCGCTTGTCAGTTTCCTTATTTTGTTAGCATTGGGCTGTACAAAAGACAACCGCGAGAAGCTGTTTGACCTAGTTTATCCCAACTTTCGGTTCAATATTTTAGCGGGCACTTCCACTTTTCCGCCTGGCGCGTATGAATTGCGAGGAGTAGAAACCGATATAGATTTTTACCTCAGTTCCCACAGCGTGGACTCCAACCTGATTTTTGCAATGAACCCTACGATTGGCACCCTGACAGCAGAGAATGGCATTGATTTTGACTTTTTGGACGCCGTTTCCGTCCGAATTTGCGAAGATACCGAGGAGCCTTGCCCCATAAGTGCAGAAGTTTTTTATCGGGAAGGGTTGTTTCAGGATCGCCCGGGCACTCGCATCAACCTGGATCCTGGGCTCCGCAATGTTCGAGCCGATTTGTTGCGGGAAAGGTATCGCTTGGATATTGTGGTAAATTTTGTCTATCCCCCACCCTTTACCGTGGAAGCTCGGCTCGATCTGGGCTTTCAGGCGGTAAAATAATCGCCCCCTGGCAAAAGTCCTTTTTCATTTAGGGTTTGAACCGGCTCAAATCGGGCTTCACGAGGCGTGCCCTTTTCAGCTCATAATCGTACATCAAGCGCCCAATTCTAGCCAATACCGGAAAACCGATGGTATCGTATTCGTACTGGTTATCATTGAATACGCCGTCGGCATTGACGTGGATATTGGCCGCCAATAAAAACTCTACCCCATTTTCAAAATCCACGACATACGCCACATCGGTCAAAAATCCATAAGCATCGCCCACTTTATTAAAAATGCGGATATGCTCCGGCATGGCGTTTTTGCTGTCGCCAAACAGAAAAAATTTCACATAGCTGTCCCAATCGGCCAATTCAGGGTAAGCCGGATAATCGCTTTCGCGGGGAAGCATAGACATGTATTTCCACAAAAACTGGTAATCGGACTCCCTGAGCCTGAATCGCGCCTCCGAAGGTATTGACTCTGGAAACATCACGGCGCGAAGCATGTCGTGTAAATCCTGAAGTGACACAAAATTCTTGTGCCGAAAGTCAAATGGCGCTTGCACCAGTTGGTCTTCACTGTTGATATAACCTTTGCCGCGAACCTCCTTTTTCAAATTCAAGTCGGGATAATAGGCACTATACGCTTGCGCCTGATGGTATAGCAGGCTGTCTTCTGTATAAAAACCGACCGGATTGGTATAGCGATTGCCTTCCAGATCGAATCCGCTAACAGATAAGCGGTGGATGATGCGGGATTGCTGATAGCCTTTTTCATAAAGCCTTCGATTTAGCCATGCCTGACCCAGAAATTCGTACAAGCGATTAAAGGCATCGTTATCGCTCACCAGAAATATTTTTTTGATGTAGTGTTCGATAGATGGCAGGCCGTTGGCGGCGCTGCTGTCTTTGGAAACACTCGTCTGTGGGCTTCGACCTTGCCCCGTCCTCATTGGGGTGCTTTTGTCCAAACCAATAATACTCAGTTCGTTGAGCTTTTCCAACGCTAGCACGGCTGCCGGGAATTTGACGGTACTAGCCGGGTAAAAGTAGAGATTGGAATCAACACCTAAATAAAAAGATCGAAAGGCTGGAACCTGATTTTCATCGCGGTCAATTTGGGTATAAATGACTTGCAATTGGTAGGTTTCCGGCTGGGCAATGACCGCCTGCAACAGGCTGTCGCTAGAAAAATGGATGAGCTTTTCGAGCAAATTTTCTTGCGCCTTCAAGGGCGTAAAGCCGCCAAAGGATAGAACGGCAAAGGCCAATGGTAGAAATATTTTCAAGGCAGTGTTTTTATGAATGAGACCTGGAATGCCTACAAATTAACAAAGATTTTTAAAAAAAATCCGCGCAATACCTTAGATTTGGCAAAAAGCAGATCCGATGCAACAGACAGCACCCAATTCTCATACGGAGCAAAGCGCCTGGCAAGAAAAAGCAGAAGCGGTTTTGATCCGCTATTGCGGCCAGTTTTCGCCCTTCCTGATTGATAAAGCGCAGGGGGCCTACATCTATACGACCGAAGGCAAAGCCATTTTGGATTTCACTTCTGGCCAGATGTGCTCTGTTTTTGGACACAACCACCCCAAAGTGGTAGAGGCCATTCAAAAGGCCAGCGACCATGCTATGCACTTGCTGAGTACCATGCTATCCCCCAGCGTCATTGAATTGGCCGAACAACTGGTAGAGCTGTTGCCAGCCGGATTAGACAAGGCCATTTTTGTCAACACAGGCTCGGAATCGAATGAAGTAGCCCTGCGCATGGCCAAGCTGGCTACGGGTGGCTTTGAGGTACTGGGCTTTACAGGCTCCTGGCATGGCATGACGGCGGGGGCACAATCGCATACCTACTCCACCACCCGGCGCGGGTATGGCCCGGTGATGCCCGGCAGTACGGTATTGCCTGCGCCGTATGCGTACCGCTGTCCAATAAAACACTGCAAAGGGCAATGCGACAATACTTGTCTGGAAGTGGGCATTGAGCTGGCCGACAAACAATCAGTGGGTGCTCCGGCGGCTATTATTGCAGAACCCGTACTGAGCGCGGCAGGTATCATCGACTTGCCTACTTCTTATGTACAACGACTCAAAGCCATAGCCGAGGAGCGGGGCATGATGCTGATTTTTGACGAAGCCCAAACGGCTATGGGGCGCTTGGGTCATCGCTTTGCCTTCGAGCGGGATGGTGTTGTACCCGACTTTTTAACCCTTTCTAAAACCTTGGGCGGGGGCTTGCCCCTGGCTGCCACAATCACGAGTAAGGAAACGGAGGCCATTTGCCACGAGAAAGGCTTTATTTACATCACTTCGCACGTTTCTGACCCATTACCTGCGGAAATTGGACTGGCGATGATCCGCATCATGGAGGAAGAACAACTCGTGCGCAGCGCCCGCGAACAGGGGCAATACCTGAAGGAGCAACTCCTAGCTTTGCAGCAAAAACACGAATGCATCGGCGACGTGCGCGGGAGAGGTTTGTTGCTGGGTGTAGAAATCGTTGCTGATCGGGAAAAGAAAACACCGGCGCCAGAACTGGGCTACCGGATTTCAGAAAAATGCTTGGAATTGGGGCTAAGTATGAATATCGTGCGGGTGCCAGGGCTAGGCGGCGTATTCCGAATCGCGCCACCGCTGACCATCACCCGGGAAGAAATCGACCTGGGTGTGGCTATCTTGGATGAAGCCATTGGGGAGGTTTGGGCACGCTAGACAATATTGCCGTACCCCAGCCAAGCTTCGTAATTGCCCGGATGGATCACTTCAAATCCAGCTTCAGGGTAATTCTTTTTCCATCCACCCGGCGCTTGAATTGCTTTTCTCGCATTCCATTTAAACTCGTAGCCATACAAGTTTCCACCTCGGTCTTCCACCCAATCAAGCTCCTGCTGGT
>CALMIR010000197.1 GCA_937864265.1 uncultured Saprospirales bacterium
GGTTTTTTACCCGGCTGATCCCGCGAAAAACGCGGGAGAAGACGGGCTAGTTTCAAGCTAGGCTAAAGCTAGGTGTAGTTTCAAGTTTCAGGTTTCAGCTTTCAGGTTGGCTATGCGGGAGGAGCGGTTTTTGACAAGCATTTCTTTGAGGATAATATAAATTTTGGGAAAACCAATATTTCTTTCCAATCAATGAAGTTATTGTAGAAAAACACGTCAAACACCTAATAACATGAAAAAAGCAGTTCCATTTTTTTTATTTAGTTTCTTGGCTTTAGCGCTGTATTCCCAATCGGCGGCTACTCGGCTGATCATTCGGGGCGACGATATGGGTTTTTCCCATGCGAGCAACGTCGCTTGCCTGGAAACCTACAAAAATGGAATGGAGACTTCAGTAGAAGTGATGGTCGTAACGCCGTGGTTTCCGGAAACGGTGCAAATGCTGAAAGAAAATCCCGGGCTGGATGTTGGATTACACCTGGCCATCACCAGCGAATGGGATAACCTGAAATGGCGACCCCTGACCCATTGCCCTAGTCTGACCACCAAAGAGGGCTATTTTTTTCCCATGATCTGGCATAATCCCAACTATCCTGGATTGGCCATCATGGACAACGATTGGAAATTGGAGGAGGTCGAACAGGAATTCCGTGCTCAGATTGAATTGACTTTGCAACAAATCCCCCACCTGAGCCATATATCCGGGCACATGGGCTGTATGAATTTCGACCCTCGCGTTTCCGAAATGGTGCGCCGCCTGGCTGCCGAATACCAACTGGCGGATGTCAGTACCAACCCAGTTGCTGATTATGGGATCAGCTATGTCACCTACGATGGCCCCAAGAAAACCTACGAAGAAAAAGAGGCTAGCTTTATCCGCATGTTGGACAAGCTGGAGTCTGGAAAAACCTATCTTTTTTTAGACCATCCTGCCTTGGATAATACAGAAATGCAAGCTGTTCACCACATTGGCTACGAAGATGTGGCAATGGATCGCCAAGGGGTGACCGATTTGTTTGTCAGCGAAAAAGTCAAAGCGGCTATCCGCGAGAAAGGCATCGAATTGGTGAGCTACAACGAGGTGACAAAAGCCTTGCCCCGAAGTACGCCCGAAGCTGAAGGCATGACCTCTGAGTCCATCGACCAGTACTTGAAAGCGGTCAAAGAGAGCGGCCAGGAATTGCACAGCCTGATGGTTTTACGGCATGGCAAAGTCATTGCCGAGCATTGGCTGGGGGATCATGCACCCGATAAAAACCATGTCATGCATTCGGTGAGCAAAACCTTCACCGCTACGGCCATCGGTTTTGCGGTAGCGGAAGGCCGCTTGAAAGTTTCGGATAAGGTCATCTCTTTTTTCCCCGAGTACTTGCTAGAAGAAGTCTCTCCTTACCTGGCCGAATTGGATATCCGCCATTTGTTGACCATGACCGTTGGCCACCACACCGACCCGACCAGTAGTGTTCGCAACCAAGATAATAGTTGGGAGCAATTGTTTCTAGCTACTCCCATCGAGCACCAGCCCGGCACCAAATTTGTCTATAACAGCCTAGCGAGTTATATGCTGGCCGCCATCGTCCAGAGAGTGAGCGGAGAGAAACTGTTGGACTATTTGTATCCCCGCTTGTTGCGCCCGCTGGGTATTGTCGGAGCAGAGTGGACTAGCAGCCCTTCTGGTGTCAACTCCGGCGGCTGGGGCTTGTACATCAAAACGGAGGACATGGCCAAAATGGGGCAATTCCTACTGCAAAAAGGGCGCTGGCAGGATCGCCAGTTGTTGCCAGAAGCATGGTTTGATGAAGCGACGGCGGCTTTTAGTACCCAACCTCCCGTTTGGATAACGCCCGAAATGGATGTCAAGTCCAGCGACTGGGTGCAGGGCTATGGGTACCAACTCTGGCGCTGTCGTCACAATGCTTTTCGTGCGGATGGCGCTGAAGGTCAATTCATCATCGTCTTGCCCGATCAAGATGCGGTTATTGTCACTACGGCTAAAATCACCAAGATGCAGGAGGAGATCAACTTGATTTGGGCGCATTTGTTGGGGGGGATGGAGTAGGTTGGGTGAGGGTGAGGGTGAGGTTGAGGGTGAGAGTGAGGGTGAGGGTGAGAGTGTGTTTTGAAACACTGAGAACACTCCCGTCCGACCGGTCATCCGGGCGGGAAGGGTGTTAGGCACTAAGAAGTTGTAAGCAGAGAGGATGGGCATGGACTTTATTTCGGAATCGTACATCGGAAATCAAGAAATTGGGTGAGGGTGTGTATCAACACTGAGATCACTCCCGTCCGACCGGGTATCCGGGCGGGAAGAAAGTCCCGTCCGACCGGATCGTTCCGCGTGGACGTAGTCTATTCGGACAGGCCGGGCGGGAAGGCACTAAGAAGTTGTAGGTAGTTGAAAACTGTGTGAAGTTGAGCGTAAGGGGGGCATCTCCGTCCGATACCACAATAACGCGAGAGAAGGTAATCCAACATTAATAATCCAACAGCAACAATTGATATGTCTCTTCAGGATGAAATGTTTCAGCAGTTGTGGCAAAGCAAAGCGCTCTTTGACTTAGCGCAGCAATATGCTTACGAATACGCAGATTCGATTTTTGAACGGCCTGTTTTTCCAAGCGAGGAAGCTTTGCAAGGCCTGCAATATTTTGATGAGAAGATGCCCACACAAAACGGCGATGCCCTTGCAATCATCAAACAACTCCACCAGTATGGCTCACCAGCAACGTTGGCGCAGATTGGCGGGCGTTATTTTGGTTTTGTCAATGGAAGCATTATTCCAACGGCGTTGGCCGCTAAATGGCTATCGGCATTTTGGGATCAGAATACGGCATTGGAGGTTATGTCGCCCATTTCGGCCAAATTGGAGCAAGTTGTAGAGCAGTGGCTGCAGGAATTGTTTGATTTGCCGACAGGCACTGCGGCTGGCTATGTGACCGGCTCTTCGGCAGCCATTTATTGCGGACTGGCTGCTGCCCGCTGGCGCATTTTGCAAAACATGGGCTGGGATCTCAACGAAGCAGGTTTGAATGGTGCCCCAAAAATTAGGGTCATTACCGGGCGGCAGGCCCATTCCACCGTGATCAAGGCCATTAGTTTGCTGGGGTTGGGAAAAGCCAACATCGAGTGGTTGGAAGTGGATGAGCAGGGGCGGGTACGGCCTGAGCGTTTGCCAGATTTTGATGAGAGCTGTTTGGTCATCCTGCAAGCCGGAAATGTCAATTCTGGCTCCTTCGATCCTTTTGAAACCATTTGCCGAAAGGCTGAGGCCGCTGGCGCCTGGGTACATGTGGACGGCGCATTTGGGCTTTGGGCCGGTGCTTGCCAACGTTTCAAACACTTGACAGCGGGGATGAATCTAGCTCAGTCTTGGTCAACCGATGGTCATAAAACCCTCAATACGCCTTACGACTGTGGCATCGTCCTTTGTGCCGACCGGGAAGCTTTGACTTCGGCCTTGCATCTATCGGGGGCTTACCTAACACCCGGCGATGGCCGCGATGGGATGTTTTATACCCCCGACGCCAGCCGCCGTGCGCGCATCGTCGAGCTGTGGGCTACGCTTAAATACCTGGGACGCGCAGGAATAGAAGCATTGGTCGGTGGGTTGCACGATCGCGCTGTCCAATTTGCACAAGAATTACAGGTGCAAAGCTTTGAAGTACTCAACGACGTGGTTTTCAATCAGGTACTGGTGGCTTACGGGGATGAAGCCCAAACGGCAGCGCTTTTAAAAGCCGTGCAGGAAAGGCGCGAGTGCTGGTGCGGCAGTTCCCAATGGGAAGAGCGCCGGGTGATTCGCATCAGTGTCTGCTCCTGGGCAACAACCGCCGCGGACGTAAGTCGCTCGGTAGAGGCTTTTGTGCAGGGGCGGGCATCCAGTATCCAATTTTGATCAAACCTACAGCTATTTCACCTCAATTTCGTCCACAAACAACCAGGCATCCCCGCCAGCGCCGCCATGCCAATCCGGGCAAATGCCGATGTTTTGGGCTGTCAGACGGATAAATCGGGCCTGGCTGGGCTTTTCAAAAGAAAAAGCCAAGATGTCGTTTCCATCATCTGCCTGAGCAGTTGGCCCATTTTGCCGTCCGATGCTTGTAAAATGTTCTCCATCTTCCGATATAGCCACTTCTACCCATAGCGGGGCAAATATCCAGGCACCGATATCCCTTAAAAAAGTAGCTTCTACCCGCTGAAATTCTTGTACCTTCCCCAAATCAATGGTAGCAACAAGGTCTTTGCCCGAAAAGCCCTGCCAAAGGCCATCTGAAAAACGCTTGGAACCTTTTCTGCCATCGATCAAGCCCAGCATACCGCCACCATTGTATTTTTCTGCAAAAGGATATTGAAGTTCAATTTTATGAAAACGCGATTGTTGCAAATGCAGCAGGGCTATTGGACTGCTGACCATATTTTTATGAAAAGCGATGGCTTTCAACATAGTAGTTTGGTTGATTGCTATGGGTTGCTGATAGCGCGTTGATTGTTGGGTAGGTGTAGAGCCATCAGTTGTATAAAACAGCGCTGAATCAGGCGTGTCACTACTCAATGTCACTGTGGTTTTATCTGAAAAAATGCCTTGCACTTCTACTTTTTTACCTTCTATAGCAAATTGAGGTACCATTGCTACATCGGGGTAGTCGGCTTGCATTTTAAATACCCAGGCGTACTGGCAGGGGCGGTTTTGTTCTGCTTGTAGAAAAGCAGGTATTTCAATGCTCAATCCATCCACCGGGTCGTATTGCCAAGCCAAAGGCTGCGCTACACCTAGCATTTGAATGATGGAGTTTGCCTTAGGGCGCACATATTTTATTTGTAGCGTTTTGCCCGGCCATTCCAGGCAGGAAGCATAGACAAAGCCTGCGGCATCGGTCGTATATCGGATATTTTCTCCTTCTTTGTACTGCGGCCACATTTGGCTGTTGTGAACAACCGGGGCATTGACACGCATCCACTCGCCCATCCCCGCCAGGCGTTCTACGCTGGCAGCAGGAATGAGTCCCTCAGGTGTAGGGCCGACATTAAGCAGGTAATTGCCGCCCTTAGCGGCAATGTCTATCAAGTTATGGATGAGGTCTTTGGTAGATTTCCAATTGTGGTCGTTGCGCTTAAAGCCCCAGGAGTCGTTCATGGTCATGCAGGATTCCCAGTCCAATTCCGCAGTACCATAATCGAGAATTTCCTGCTCTGGTGTGCCAAAATCGCCGACATCATCGCCTTCTTTGTTCATGCCTTGCATGCCCTGCCTTCCTTTTCCTACCCGATTGTTGATGATGATGTCGGGCTTTAGGCTGCGTACGTATTGATAGAGGTCTTTGCCTTGTTCTTCTGTCCATTCGTTTATCCATTCCCCGTCAAACCACATCACATGCGGATTATACCTTTCGACCAGTTCTTTTAGTTGCGGCTTGAGGTAGTTTTCGCGATAAGCGGCAAAGTCAGGTCCTGCCGGATTGGGGTTGCCAAAATCTTTGCCCTGCGCATCGGGGTGGTGCCAGTCCATGATGGAATGGTAAAAGCAAAAGCGGATACCCGCATCCTCGCAAGCATCGCGCAACTCTTTGAGTATATCCCGCTTAAAGGGGGAGGCGTCCATCACGTCGTAGTCGCTTATCTGAGAGTCCCAGAGGCAAAAGCCATCGTGGTGTTTAGAGGTAATGACCAGGTATTTCATGCCGGCATCTTTGGCGATGCTGACCCATTCCGCAGCATTGAAATCAAGCGGGTTGAACTGTTGGGTATAAGGCTCGTAATCGGGCACGGGTATTTGCCCGGAAAACATGATCCATTCACCAGCGCCGCTTACTTCCTTGCCTTGATGTATTCCGCCAGGTACGGCATAAGCGCCCCAATGGATGAATAGACCAAAGCCCGCATCGCGCCACCAGGCCATGCGTTCCTCAAATTCCACTTCCGACTCCAACAAATAATTATCGTGAGGGCGCTGGTAAAGCGCAAGGCTTTTTAAGGCTGGGCTGGCCATGCCTGTTAAGGTGACCTTCAGCCTTTGGCATTGTGTTTCAGGAAGCCGCACCAATAGGCGACTGCCCACCGTCGTGCCCCATCCGATCGAGCGCCAAGTATTATCTACCCAGGCTTCAACTAGCACTTGCTCGATGCGCTGCCCCAGCGGTAGGTATTCTCTCAATTCCAGTACGTTAAAGGTTATGGGGTTTTCCAGGTTGATTTCCAGGGCGGCTTTCTGAGCTTCCATTTCGGCTGCCCAGTAATTGTCGGGATTGTCATCGATCAAATTACCCGCTTTAAGTGCATTTGAAAACTCAGAAGAGGCGTTTATGTGGGCACCTTTGGCCAGGTTTTGCCCAAAAGTATTGTCCAGCCGCTCCCGCAATGCCTTTAGCGCGGTGATGTCGTTTTCATGTACCAGCCCCCGGCGATCAACCGGCAGATTGAGCAGCAGATTGGCGTTGCGCCCTACGGAATTGTAATAAATCAGCTCCAGGTGCTCGGCTGATTTGACCTGCTCGTCTTCATCGGCATGATAATACCAACCTGGGCGAATGGATACATCTACTTCGGCAGGTAGCCAGTGAGTGCCGTTCTTATTCCCGGATCGCAATTCCAGGTAACGGGGCGTACCCGGATAGTAATCGTCCTTATTGAGGGTACACCAATTGGTAGGATTGGCAAAACCGCGTTCGGTGCCAACCCAGCGCACATCGGGGCCGGCATCGCTGAAAATAACGGCATTGGGTTGGTATTGGCGCACGGTTTTGATATAAGCGTCCCAGTCGTACAGTTGTTGCCCTTTGTATTCTTCGCTGACCGCGCCATCGAACCACACTTCAAATAGTTCCCCATATCCCGTGAGCAATTCTTTCAACTGGCTGACAAAGTAATCGTTGTAAGCGGGCGTGCCGTATAAGGGATTGTTGCGATCCCAGGGTGAAATGTAAACCCCCATTTTTAAACCATATTCCCGGCAGGCTTCGGATAATTCTTGTAGCAAATCGCCTTTCCCACCGCGCCAGGGGCTGTTTTTTACGCTGTGTTCCGTGTATTGAGAAGGCCATAAGCAAAAGCCATCGTGGTGTTTGGCGGTCAGTATGATGCCTTTCATGCCGGCTTCTTTACATACTTTAGCCCATTGCCTGCAATCCAGTTGGGTCGGATTAAAAATTTGCGGGCTTTCCGTGCCGTGTCCCCATTCCAAATCGGAAAAGGTGTTGATGTTAAAATGGACAAAGGCGTAATAGTCCAGTTCGTGCCAAGCCAGTTGGCGTTCGGAGGGCAAGGCACCGAATGGGTCGGGCGTTTGCGCTGTGGTAACGATTAGCGCGGATAAGGCTGTTGCGCAGATTAGCAGGTGTTTTTTCATAGGGAGTCGTTTTGTTCCAACAAATAAAACAAAAAAAGCGCTACCCAGTGGGCAACGCTTTTGAAATAGTATAGAATTAAATCCTGTAATTGATGGGCAACTTCTATGAGAGCACGTTTATTTAACCAGCAGTTTACCTTGTATCACTGCTTTTTCTCCATCAAAAACGCGGTAAAAGAATAAGCCTGTTGGTAACCCTCCTCGCTCTAAGCGAAAACCAGTACCGCTAAAAGGCGTGATTTGTACTAGGCGGCCTTGTTGGTCAATTAATTGGAAATAACCCTGGTCGAAGTGAATGCCATCGAACTGAATATGGGCAAAGTTTTCTACGGGGTGGGGCAGGATTTGCATAGAAATGCCCGCCTGACTAATTTCCTGAGCATTGACTACGATGAAATTCTCGCCAACGGTATGTTTCACGGTATTGGTCACAACAGCCTCATTGAAGTCGAAGTAAATGGATGCGGTATTTTCAATCAAGGTGCCAATGGCATTGTCTGGTTGTTGGCTAAGAAAAAACTTAACAAAGCCATTGGAAGCAGCTTGATTGATATTGCTATCAGGAAGCATGATGTTGTCGAAGTGAAAGCGCAGCAAACCCTCCTCCAATGCTTCTAGGCGATAGGGATGGCTACTGGCACCGGGCATTAGGCTTTGGAAATCCAAGTAAGGACTGATGCGATCTTCAATCAGCACATTAAAAGCGGTGTCCGTACCCGTATTTTGGAAACGGATGAGGTATTCAATAGGTGTATTGGTTTCGATGTAGTTTTCGCTACCATATCCCTTTGGGAAAGCCTGTTTGTCGTTGGGATCCCAGGCACCAATATTTTCCTGGCAATCTATGGCTACATAGGGTTTTTCGTCGTTCAGCGAAAACAGGGTGGCCATTCCCGGCGTAAAACCTGCACAGCCTTCCACAAAATCAGCGGCATAAACGCCATAAGGATAATTTTCGTCCTGATCAATTTCCAAGCGCCAGGTAGCGCCGTTGGCCGGGTAGCTGAATTCTGCACTTTCGCCTATGCCCAAGTCCACCTGATTTTGCTGCATGTACATGACCACGTCCTCTACAATTCGCATTGCCCGAGGAGCTGCAGTTGGCGCGTTGCCTGTATTTTCAATACGGAACTTGACCTGATCGGTCTGCTCATCACACCATCCAGTCACCCGTAAGTCTGCAAAGTTGGCTGGACTGTCGCAATCAAAAGGTGCAATGGTCGCTTCTACACAGTGGGTAGCACCCAAGGCGGCATCGCAACTTAGCAGTACATTCAGTTCAATTTGGCCGTCGCTACCTGCCGGGAGCGTACCCAGATCAAATTGATATTGTCCATTGCCCAAATCCAGATAAGGCAAGCTGGCACTTTGAAGCTGCATGAGCGGATCCAGTTGTACCTGTACAACCGCATCGGGTACTGAAAAGGCAGCATAGTTGACGTAATGGACATAATAAGTGTTGTCGAAACAGCGCCGCACAAAGGGGGTGGATACATCTACCGTCAAAAAGCTACAACTCGGCTCCAATCCGATAGAAAAATGGGCTTCATAAACGGGCCCAGCCTGCCCATCCAAACTGACGCTGCTTACGCATCCGGTAGCTAGTCCATCGGGTACTAATACTTCAACTTGTATATCTGAAGCCGCCAAAGCACCATCTAAAACCAATTCATAGCTGCCGTTTGATGTTGTAATTGTTTCCCAAATATTGCCGCTAGGCAGATGAGTAGCCCTTATGGTCCATCCGCTGTACCCGCTATTGGCCTCACCGCTATCGAACAAACAATCTCCATTCGAATCGGTAAAAATTTGGCCTTGCACCGGGGTATAAAACCCACCAATCGTCACAATCGCCCAGCATTTATTCCAATTGCCATTTTCGTCGCCTACCCACAACACCAAAATGTAATCACCTAGCACTGGGGGTAGTTGTACACTAGTGGTGGTAGGAGGAACGTCGGTATCGTCTTCCAGTAATACCAACCTCAGGTCAACAGCCGAACAGAGGTCATAAGAGCCTTCATCTATTTGAAGGGCATCAATCGCTATGCCATCAATCGGATGGGCATCGACTACCCAGTCGCTTTGGCAAACGGCCACCGGAGGTGTATTGTCTCCTTCGCAACCAACACCACTGACGATAACGGTAGTTTGGCAGGAACTGTAATTGCCAAAATCATCGATGACCCAAACTTCGATTTCATAATCGCCGGGTTCGTGAAAAAGGATTTGATTGCTGCCTTGAGGCATACCCGTGCTGGCCTCTAGCAGATTGACGTTATAGAATAAAAGCACATCACAATTGTCCGTCGAAGCATCTGCTAAGATTCCTCCACTGACAGCGGCTGGAAGCCCAGACTGCGGTATGGTGATGTCGTACTCGTCCAAACAAACAGCGTTTGGCGCTTCCGTATCTTCTGTACAGCCTCCTGTATTAAAGCCATCAACATTCACGATACCCCAGCACTTGGTCCAGTTGTCTGATTCATCCAACACGTACAACGCAACAGGGTAGTGGGCCAAAATAGGTGGCAATAAAATAGACGATGATGCAGGGGGTACGCCGGTATCATCGGCTACGGTGGTGATACGCAAGCTAACAGGCGAACAGTTGTCCCAAGACCCCCCATCCATATCTGAAGCTAAAACAATAGCGCCATAGTCGGGAATGGCCAAAGCAGGAATCTCATCGTTACAAACGGGCACAGGAGCGACTTGGTCATTTTCACAATCTTGCGCCTGAGCGCTAGTCCAGGCCAGCAGCGTAAGCAATATAAAAAAACAGCGCAGCATACTTTTTTTCATGAGTTTTGTTTTTGTATCGCTTTTCGGGCAGTATTCCTTTTGCTGCACGCCAAGCTAATTTCTTTAAATGGGATTATTCTGATTAGTTGAGTTTAAAGAAAATGATCGGTACCAGGAATATTTTCTTTTTCACTTTACAAAAGTGATGTAACTGATTGGAATAAAAAAAAACAAAAAATCAATTATATAGAGTAATTTTATACTATTTTTATGTCTTGTTTATTGTAAAACAATATTTTATGTTTACTATTTTAAAATGAAACAAACGATTGAGAAGAGCAAATTGGTGGAATTATTGCGTATTTTTTCAAAAAGAGAAATAAACGCCTTCCGGCAATTTCTGTTATCCCCTTATTTCAATCAGCGCACGGACCTTATCCAATTGTTTGACTGTTTGCAAAAGTATATGGAGTGCCAGGAATGGCCAGATAAGAAAACGATATGGGCGTCTTTAGGAACCGATCAAGCTTATGATGCCCGGCAATTGCTGCTGCTGATGAGTTATTTGACCAAACTAGCTGAGCAATTCGTAGCAGTTGAAAACACCTTGAGCGATTCCTTTGAGATAAAAATGAAAGTAGCCGAGCATTGCGGCAAACACGCGTCGGAGAGGCAGCAAGCACTCTGGCTGAAAGAAGCTGGCCGAACTCTGGAAAAACAAGATTCCAGGAATGCGGAATATTATTTTCGTCAATATCAAATCGAGGCAGCCGCTTATCGCTTGGCCTTTTCCAGAAGCCCAGAGAAAGAAGACCACTTTGCCAACCTGACGCCTAGCCTGGATCGGGCGTTTATGGCCATGAAGTTGCGCCAAAACATGTGGCTGCTCAACCACGACAAATTGTATAAATGGGGCTATCAACCCAGTGCGCTGGACAAAATAGTCGAGCAACTTCCCTTGGAAACATTTGGATCAGCAACTGCGCTTCATTTGTACGCTTTTGGTATTGCGATGCTGAAAGAACCGGAGAACGATGCCATTTTCAAGCAGTTTAAAAATACCTTGGTAACCAATAGCAAGCTTTTTCCGATGGAAGAGGCCCGCGATTTATACCTGTTGGCCATTAATTTTGGAGTGCGGCAAGTGAACGACGGGCGCCGGGTTTATTTTCATGACATCATGGATTTGTATAAGGAAGGGCTAGAACAGGGCTTTTTATTGCGCAACGGACAATTGTCGCGCTTTACGTATCACAATATTGTTGCCACGGCTTTGCAAATTGGCGACATGGACTGGGCAGAGTCGTTTCTGGAAATATGGACCAACAAGTTGGAACGCCCTTTTCGCGAACGCATGTACCACTTCAACCGGGCAAAAATAGCCTATGCCAGGCGGCATTACGATGAAGCCCTGCTGCTATTGCAACAATCCAACTACCACGATACACTGCTCAACTTGGGCGCTCGCACGCTGTTGCTAAAAATCTACTACGAACTGGACGAGTGGGATGCGCTCCAAAGCCACCTCGACGCGTTTCAAAATTACTTGCGACGCAAAGCCGATCTAAGTTATCACCGCACCAATTACCGCAATTTGATTCGATTCACGCGCAAGCTACTCCAGATTAATTTGTCCGATAAGAAACAGTGCCAGAAACTGAGCGACCAGATCAATCAAGAAAATATCCTGACGGAAAAGGATTGGCTGCTGAGCCAGTTGGGGGGGTAAACTGCTTGGAAGGAATTTTTTGAACAAAGCTAAGTGATAGGAGAATGGGCAAAAAACAGGATGAAAAAAGCCCAAAAACAAAGAGGCCAAAGTCTCCCTAATGACTCTGGCCTCTCAAAAAGTGGAATAGTACTTTATCTTATACTTCTTTTTGCTCTTCAGGTTGCTCTTCAGCCTCACTTTTTTGCATTCCGTTAGAAGAATGTTCAGGATATGGTGGTTCTTCTACGTAAGGGCGAGGGCCAATCAGGCGTTCTACGTCCGATTTGAGCAACATTTCTTTCTCCAAAAGCGCCTGGGCTAAAATTTCGAGTTCCCGGCGATATTTTTTCAGCAACTCCTTCGCACGCGTGTATTGAGACTCTACCAAATGCCGGACTTCTTCATCGATCAAAGTAGCCGTATCATCAGAATAAGGTCGCTGAAATTGATCTTGGGAAAGGCCATAAAAAGACACTTGGCCAACTTTGTCATTCATACCAAAAATGGTGATCATGCTGTAGGCCATCTTGGTCACCTGATCCAAGTCATTTTGCGCACCGGTTGAGATTTTTCCAAAAATGTTTTGCTCCGCTGCACGACCACCAAAGGTCATACACATGCGATCGAGCAGTTGTTCGGTACGGGTAATGTATTCCTCTTTGGGCAAGTATTGGGCATAACCCAGGGTACCGATACCGCGAGGGACAATGGTCACTTTCACCAAAGGAGAAGCGTGTTCTAGGTACCAGCCACAGATGGCATGACCGGCTTCGTGGTAGGCAATGATTTCTTTTTCCGAAGGAGAAATCAATTTGTTTTTCTTTTCCAAACCACCTATGACCCGGTCGAGCGCATAATTGAAGTCGTCCATATCGATGGCCTTCTTGTTGCGGCGAGCCGCTACCAGGGCAGCTTCGTTGCAAATATTGGCAATATCGGCGCCGGCGAACCCCGGGGTCATTTCTGCCAAAGCCTGTGCTGTGACCTCTGAAGATATTTTGATGTTCTTCAAATGTACATTGAAAATGGCCCTTCTGCCCTTCAAGTCTGGCCTTTCGATGCCAATTTGACGGTCGAAACGGCCTGGGCGCATCAAGGCAGAATCCAACACATCCGGACGGTTGGTGGCGGCCATTAAAATAACGCCCTTGTCGGTGCTGAAACCATCCATTTCTACCAACAACTGGTTGAGGGTATTTTCGCGCTCATCGTTGCCGCCTTGGAAATTGGATCTGCCACGGGCGCGGCCTATGGCATCAATTTCATCGATAAAAACGATGCAAGGGGCTTTTTCACGGGCTTGTTTGAACAAGTCACGCACCCTGGAGGCGCCTACCCCAACAAACATCTCTACGAAATCAGAACCGGAGATGGAGAAAAAGGGTACGCCAGCTTCACCTGCAACCGCTTTCGCGAGCAACGTTTTTCCGGTGCCCGGAGGGCCTACCAAGAGTACGCCTTTGGGAATTTTTCCGCCTAGGGCGGTGTATTTTTTAGGATTTTTCAGAAAGTCCACCACTTCCATCACTTCTTCCTTGGCTTCGTCCAGCCCAGCTACATCTTCAAAAGTGATGTTTACTTTGCTGTTTTGATCGAAGAGCGTGGCTTTGGATTTTCCGATATTGAATATCTGAGCGCCCGGACCTCCACCGGCGCCACCCACGCGACGCATGATGAATACCCATATGGCCACAACGATGACAATGGGCAATACCCATCCAATCAAAGGCGCCCACCAGTTGGTTTTGGTTTCGTATTTAGGCGAAATGCGCTGACCGTCCTTCAAACCAGCTTCATCTTGGATGTCTTTGAGCCAGGTTTCAAAATACTCTACCGAAGGAATTTCCCACCAGTAATGGAAGCGACTGCCACCCAAATTGCTGGTCGAAGCATCATTATAGTAGTCCGGTTTTTCCTTCAAAGCACTTTCTTTGATGTAAATGTAAGCGCGTTGGTCATTGATGACCAATATCTTTTCAACCTCCTGGTTGACAATCATTTCCCGGAGTTTTTGGCGATCTACCTGGTCTTTGCTGCCCTCTGACATGCTGTAAAAGTTGAGGGCTAACAAAAACAGGGCAATGATCCCATAAATCCAGTAGGAACTGAATTTTGGAGCGTTGTTTTTGTTATTTTCGCGGTTGTTATTTTCCATTAGCTACCTCTTTTTTTCCGGCAATAGCGCCTATTGATGATTTTGATAAAGGCGACAATATGCCGACACCATAGCCTCTAAACGCATCGGTGGCTTTTTCGTTGACAAATATCGACAAAGTAATTGGTTCTACCTATAAATCCTCGTAAGTTGTAAAGCGGGCGTCACTCCACAATTCTTCCAACTCATAGAATTTTCGGGTTTCTCGATAAAAAATATGAACGGCTACATGAAAATAATCCATGCAAATCCAAAGTGCATTGCGCTCTCCTTCTGAATGAGAGGGTAGTGTACCTGCTTCATTTTTTAGCCGCCTGCGGATATTATCGCAGATGGCCTTTACCTGTGTATTGGAATCCCCCTCACAAATGATGAAATAATCGGTTGGCGCGTCGTGCAGGTGTCGCAAATCTAATTTGACAATATTTTTTCCTTTGATGTCTTGAATACTGTCGATGATTAGATCATTCAGTTCTGCTGTGGTGAGCTTTCGCTGCTGAAGGTTAATTTGTGAATTCAAATGTTGTTTTTGTATTTTTGAAACTTGGAAAAATTCATGGTCGAAAGTAAAACGTCCGGCCATTTTTTCATAGCATGAAATTAGCCATATTTTTTCAATTCCGGCAAAATAATTTTATCCCTTTTGAATAATACAAACACGCTCTTTACCGGAAAGGTTCTTTTTGAATTTGAAGAACTGACTTCAACCAATGACTATGCCATAGAAATGCTTGCAAAAACCAAACCAACTGAGGGTACTGTCATTTCGGCTACCCTTCAAACGGCTGGTAGAGGACAAATTGGCAGTAGGTGGTTGGCAAATGCGGGGGAAAACATCACAATGAGTATAATTTTGTACCCCACATTTCTGATGGCTCGGCGGCAGTTCTTGTTGAGCCAATTTTGTGCTTTAGCCATTCGCGACATGATTGCACAGCATGTAGATGCGGCTGTTTCCATCAAATGGCCCAACGACATTTATGTTCACCACCGAAAAATAGCTGGCATATTGATCCAAAATACCCTATCAGGACAGTTCATTCAAAATAGCGTATTCGGCATGGGCATCAATATCAATCAGGTGGATTTTCCCGCCGAGCTTCCTAACGCTACTTCTCTGGCTCAATGCACGGGCAGTGTTTACGACTTGAAAACGGTTCGCGATCAATGTCTTGCTTGCTTTGAACAACGCTATCTACAGCTCAAGCAGCAAAAAATAGATTTAATTCAATCCGATTACTTAAAGCACCTCCATTTTTTGGGAGAAAATACCCGATTTGAAAATGCAGCAGGGCTTATTTTTTCTGGCACGATAACGGGCACAGATGAAAGTGGCCAATTATTGATCGATACAAAATGGGGGGAACAGGCCTTTGAACCCAAATCCATTCGCTTTTTAGACCTGTTTTAAACGCTTTTATTGGATCAACTTGTTTTTGCTTTTCAAAAAATACTTTTTCGAACTTATATTTTCTTAATTTTGTGCACTTTTTAGAGGACTAACGTATATGGCTTCAGCTCAACATAAAGCTAACGAGGAGGTTGTCCTGATCCTTTCTACGGAAATGGATATGGAACTTCCCGTATTTATTGCAGGAAATTTTAACAATTGGGATGATTCGGATGCCACTTATCGAATGGAGAGGGTAGGTATGAATCTATTTCGTTATGTTTTCAAAAACAAGCACGTATTACCTCCCAAACTAGAATACAAATACCATCGGGGTGCTTGGGCTTATGAAGAACTGGATGCTTATGGCAATGAGGCGCCGCATCGCTTGCTGGATATAAGTGCTGAAAAGGGCTTTTCGGGTAAGCAGGAAGATTTTGTGCCGCGATGGAAAAAAAACGGTCTGGTCTATAACCCCGCTTTTCTTCCTCATTGTCACATCATTACCGCCCCTTTTGATATTCCTCAGTTGATAAAAACCAGGCGTATTACGGCCTTGCTGCCACACGATTATGCCACTTCTAACAAACGCTATCCCGTTTTGTATTTGCAGGATGGGCAGAATTTGTTCGATGATTACGCACCTTTTGGCAACTGGGCTGTTGATAAGAAATTAGCCATTATGGCAGAAAAAGGCATTGGCGACCTGATTGTGGTAGCGATCGATCATGCCCATGAAGAGCGGGTTGCTGAGTTTACCCCATCGGAATATACGCATTTGGGCAAGGGGAGCGGTAAAAAATACATCCAGTTTTTGGCTGAAACGCTGAAACCTTATATCGATCAAAACTTCCGAACCCTGAGCGACCGGGAATACACTGGTATTGGCGGGAGTTCGATGGGTGGCATCATCAGTATCTATGGTGGACTGCGTTATCCCCAGGTGTATGGTCGATTGATGGTTTTTTCTCCTTCTCTATGGGCTACCCCCTACATACACTTTCATTTTTTGAAAAGTGTTTCGCTGACGGATGTAAAAATTTATCTTTATGGGGGTGGAAAGGAGAGTAAAACGATGGTGCCCAATATCCAAAATTTCAAAAAAGCTTTTGTCCAAAGTGGCAAAACCGATGTGAATATAAAATTATCGATTGACCCTCAAGGCTTGCACAATGAAGTTCGTTGGGGTATTGAATTCCCAAAAGCGGCTGAGTGGCTGTTTTTTAATAAATAGACACCTTATTTGACATGACGGTTTCATTTTCGAATACCCTAAAAGACTTACCTGCAACTTGTATCTTGCCCATTATTGCCAATGAGCGACTTGCTGAAATATTGGAACAAATTGCTCAAATGAGTGATTTGAATGCCAGCTTACTCCAAGCCGATTTTAAAGCCGAACAAGGTGATGTGCAAACCATTTACCAAGGCGAAAAGCGCTTTTATCTCTTGGGGCTGGGCAAAGGCAACGATTTTTCTAAAACGGTCAAGACATTCCGGTCTTTTGCCCATAAGATTAAGGACAAATCCCCTTCCAAGATTGGGCTGGGGCTTTTTCACTGCCAATACGAAGGCAAGCTGGAAAATTTGCTGGAAGCGGCTGTGAATGGGCTGGAGTTGGCTACTTATCAGATTGGTCACTATAAAAACACCAGTAAAACAGAGGCCCATCCGCTGAAAAATGAAGAAGCCGGGCTGGTGATAGGTTTGACAAATGAAGTAACAGATTCCATTCGCCAAGCTGTAGAAAAAGGCCATCAAATTGCACAGGCTCAATTGAGTATCATGGAACTGGTCAATATGCCTGGCAATAAAAAGACCCCGACAGAGATGGCTAGTTGGGCGCTGCGCTTGGCTCAAGAATCGGGATATAAAGCAACGGTTTTTGAAAAAGCGCAAATTGAAGAAATAGGGCTTCATGCGCTACTGGCAGTCAACCGTGGCAGTGAATACCCGCCTGTATTCATTGTGCTGGAATATACCCCATCCAATGTACCTCTGGAAGGACTAAAAACGGTTGGGCTAGTCGGAAAAGGCGTAACATTTGATACAGGAGGTATTTCGATCAAACCTTCCGCCAATATGCACTACATGAAAAGTGATATGGGCGGAGCCGCTGCCGTATTGGGTACTTTTGAAGCCGCAGCCCGATTGCAACTTCCGGTCAGACTCGTAGGCGCCATTCCTGTAACAGACAATGCGGTCGATGCTAAGTCCATACGCCCAGGAGATGTGATTGACTCTTACAGTGGTAAGACCATTGAGGTGATCGACACAGATGCAGAAGGGCGACTGATATTGGCCGATGGTTTGGCTTATATCCTTAAACATTTTCAACCAGATACCCTGATTGATGCGGCTACCTTGACTGGAAGTACGGTTAGAACCTTTGGTTATCAGATCGGGGGCCTTTTCTCAAACAACGACGATTTGGCGGAAGCGCTATTTCAAGCAGGGGAACGTACCGGAGAACGAATCTGGCGCCTGCCGATCTGGGATATTTTCAACGATGACATCAAATCGGATATAGCAGATGTGCGCAACTACAGTGGCAAGCCTACGGCTGGTGCTATTGGGGCAGCTAAATTCTTGGAAGCTTTCATCAACGACCATCCACGTTGGGCACATTTGGATATTGCAGGTGTTGCTTTTGGGGATTCCGAATTTAGTTCGCAAAAAAGCGCAACCGGCTTTGGCATTCGATTGCTGGTTGATTTTTTAATGGCATCGATAGCTCGCCCAAAATCAGCGTAAAACCAAGTATTTGATGCCAGTGCAGCCATGTAGGCGAGCTTGGCGCATCATTCTTTTAGATATGTTTTCTTGCGGGGCTGTTCGCAGGGTTCATAATAGCTTTTTGTACAATAAACATCCGTACAACCTATGACCTTTCTATGTATCTCCTGTTATTTCAAAGGTGTTGACTTTTTGAAGGCCATTAAAGCACAAGGTCATACCGTGTTTTTTTTGACTAAAAAGTCACTGGAAGACAAACCCTGGCCCAGGGAATCGATTGATGAATTCTTTTTTCTCGATCACGATGAAAATACGCCGGAAAACCTCGGCAATATTGCTAAGGGCGTTGCCTGGCTTCTACGCAGCCGGAAGGTTGATCGCATTGTAGCCTTAGATGACTTCGATGTAGAAAAGGGAGCTTTCCTGCGAGAACAATTCCGCATACCCGGTATGGGTCAAACGACGGCGCATTATTTTCGCGATAAACTGGCCATGCGTATGAAAGCGGCAGAGGCAGGTATTCCAGTACCAGCCTTTAGCGCCCTGTTTAATGATGAGGAAGTCAATAGGTTCATTGCTTCTGTTCCAGCCCCTTGGTTGATCAAGCCCCGTTCAGAAGCTTCTGCTACAGGAATCCGGAAGGTTCATAATAGCGAAGAAGTTTGGAAAGTCATTCACGAACTGGGAGATTACCGACATCATTGTTTGATTGAGCAGTTTAAGCCAGGCGCGGTTTATCACGCCGACGCGCTGACGGTTGCAGGAAAAGTGTCCTTCTGTCGGGTATCCGAATACTTGAGCACACCGTTTGAAGTGGCGCATGGCGGCGGCATTTTCCGCTCTGTTACTTCCGAATTTGGCAGCAAAGATGACAAGGCTTTGCAAAAGCTCAACGCCCAGGTAATGAAGGCTTTTGGCATGCAATTCAGTGCTTCGCATACCGAATTCATCAAAAGCAACGACGACGGGCAGTTTTATTTTTTGGAAACTTCTTCCCGCGTTGGGGGCGCCCATTTGGCGGAGATGGTAGAAGCTTCCTCCGGTATTAACCTTTGGGTAGAATGGGCCAAAATTGAGTCGGCTATTGCTCGTGGAGAAAGCTACCAAGTACCAACTGCGAAAAACGATTATGCTGGAATTTTAGTCTCCTTATCGCGCTATGAATGCCCCGATCAATCTGCTTTTAACGACCCTGAAATCGTATGGCGCATTGATAAAGAATACCATGTGGGCATGATCATTCGTTCGGCCAAGCGAGAAAGGGTACTGGAATTACTGGATCAATATGCCGAAAGGGTACACCGCGATTTTCACGCCAGCGCACCAGTGCCCGACAGGCCGCACGATTGATGATTTTTTAGCGAATGCTTTGATTTTTCAATGTTACTTATTAGGTTTACATTCGTCAAAACGCCGTTTTTCACCAACTAAACAAGATAAATTATGTGGAAAGAATTCAAAGCTTTCATTTTACGTGGTAATGTACTCGAACTAGCCGTCGCTGTTATTGTAGCCGGGGCATTCGGGGCTATTGTCTCTTCTTTTACCAACGACATCATCATGCCGCCCTTGGGCATGTTGCTGGGCGGCGTCAATTTCTCAGACTTGGCATTGGTTATTCAAGAGGCTCAATTGAGCGAAACAGGTGAAGTTGTAAAAGACGCTGTATCTATCCGATATGGTGCTTTTATTCAAACCATCATTGATTTTCTGATCATCGCGTTCGCCATTTTCATGTTGTTGCGCACGTACAAAAAGATGACTGAAAAGCCAGTTGAAGAAGCACCTGCACCTCCTCCGGGGCCTACAGCAGAGCAATTATTGGCCGAAATTAGAGATTTACTAAAGAAGCAATAAGCACCATAACGGGCGATGGCAGCGAAAGAAAGTCATCGCCCGCTTGCATTTTAGCCCTATACATAGTTCCCATCAGTTTTATATCTTTGCCCCACAAATCAAACGCGATGTATAAGGGGAAAAAAGTTATAGTTGTCTTACCAGCCTACAACGCCGCACTGACTTTAGAGCAAACTTACCATGAAATTCCATTCGACCTGGTGGACGAGGTCATTTTGTGCGATGATGCGAGTAAGGATAATACGTCTGAATTGGCAAAGAAAATTGGTATCCAGCACGTCATTGTCCACGAGCAAAACAAAGGCTATGGCGGCAACCAGAAAACGTTGTACAACAAAGCGTTGGAATTGGGCGGAGATATTGTCATCATGCTGCACCCCGATTACCAATATACGCCAAAGTTGTTACCCGCCATGATCAACATCATTGGCGAGGACTTATATCCAGTGGTATTGGGCTCTCGTATTTTGGGGAAAGGCGCTTTATTGGGAGGCATGCCTATGTATAAATACATTGCCAACCGACTGCTTACTTTTTCTCAAAATATGTTGGTCAATTACAAATTGTCGGAATACCATACGGGCTACCGCGCTTTTAGCAAAGAGGTGTTGACTAGTATCAACTACAATGAAAATTCCGACGATTTCGTATTCGACAACGAGATGCTGTCGCAAATCATTTATGCCGGCTTTCACATCGCGGAGGTGACTTGCCCGACGAAGTATTTTGAAGAAGCTTCCTCTATCAACTTTTCCAGAAGCGTTCGTTACGGGCTAGGCGTTTTGCGTGTATCCTTCAACCACTTTTTGCAGCGCACAGGACTCGTTAAGCTGCCCATGTATCAAAAACCTAAGCCATTGTAATTATGCAAATACTGGCTTTACCGGATTACAACCTCTATGTCGGTAAACTGGCTGAGGCTTTACCGGCCTTTATAGCGCAGGGCAACTACTCTTCGCTATTGGTGTTAGTCGATGAAAACACCCAACGCCACTGCCTTTCCATCCTCCACCAAGCCTTACAAGGCCGGGTTTATCAAACCATTGAAATCCCCTCTGGCGAGCGGAATAAGAACATCGATACCTGCCAACTGATCTGGAAACAAATGATGGATGCTCAAGCCGATCGCAATGCCCTGTTGATCAATTTGGGTGGTGGCGTTATCGGCGATATGGGCGGCTTTTGTGCTGCTACCTTCAAGCGGGGCATCCCTTTTGTACAAATACCGACGACCTTGCTATCCCAAGTAGATGCTTCTATTGGCGGCAAGTTGGGCATTGACTTCTTGCAACTGAAAAACAGTATCGGCTTGTTTCAAAACCCCAAAGCCGTTTTCATAGATGTTGATTTTTTTCATACGCTGCCGGAAAGGGAATTGCGCAGCGGCTTTGCCGAGGTGATCAAGCATAGCCTGATAGCCGATTCCAGCCAATGGGAGGTGCTTCAAAAGTTGTCCAGTGACTGGTCATCCATCCAATGGGAGCGCATCGTTATTCCCTCCATTCAAGTCAAGCAACAAATTGTCCTGGCCGATCCCCAAGAAAAAGGCATACGCAAAGCGCTTAACTTTGGCCATACCATCGGCCATGCTGTCGAAGGAGTGGCACTGGAAAGCGACCGAGCACTGCTTCACGGCGAAGCCATTGCCATCGGAATGATTTGCGAAGCGTACCTTTCGGTCCAAAAGCTGGGCTTACCTCGGGACGCACTGACCCTTATCAGCCAATACCTCCTGACCATTTATCCGCATTACGAGCTATCTGAAAAGGATTATGAAGCTTATTTTCAGCTCATGCAAAACGATAAGAAAAACGAAGCAGGGCAAATCAAATTCAGCCTGATTGACCGCATCGGTCATTCCGTTGTGAACTTGGAATGCCCTAGAGCATGGGTGGTGGAAAGTTTGGAATACTATCGGAATCGGGGCTGGGAGTGATGGTGTAAAATCGTTAAAATAGCTAAACGTAAAATAATGGTAAGCTGCACCTGCTTCTTACCCAAATACAAATCATGGAACTTTTCTTCAATTAGAACTTTATTTGCAATTTAGTTGTTTCCTAGCATGATACAAACAATGCTGTTAAAAGCAATGAAAGCGTGAGCAGGAAAACTTCATTTCATTCTTTGCTGTTAAACTCCAACTTCCAATATGAGGACTCTCACCTCGGCAACAAAATATTATTTTCTACTGGCATACCTCCACTTGTCGAACTTTGGGAAAATATTCTTTGCAATGATAGGATACTACTTTTTGAGCGCAACAAGAACCTGTATGAAATTACAGCATTACAGGTAATCCACAAATCCATACACAGAGATAATCGCTACCCTTTATCTATCCAAGTCCAAAAACTTGGGCAATCAAGGAATGTGTCTTTAAAATTTGATTTACCATTTTCTGCGCTGTATGGCACGATTGAGATGGATCAGGCAACTTTCGAAGCATATTGGAATGCTTGCGGAAGGGTTGACGAAGCCTATGAAATCGTACCAAGAGATGCATCACTGTATAATCATGAAAATTTCTCTGTGCGGGTAGCTTCGTCCTGGGAAGACATGGAGTTTGTCAAATGGATCGCTCAATTTCACGACTTTGGCTATAGCGCCTGCTTTTTAAATTTGATTCTGGAAGAAGGCAATGAACGAAAAGCAGCCATGGGTGTAAAATTCTCTTCCCAAGTGGAAGATAAAGATATTGAGTTGCGCAACAGGCTTTTTGGCGAAGATCTTCCATTGATCGATAAAAATTCGTTAATCATTTCCCGCATTTACGCTGAAGGAAAAAAATTCAAACTTCACGAACATCTTTTAAACGCACTACTAAAAATAGCGTCTAGTTTGGTAAGTCATCCGCAATATAGTTTAATTGAAGGTATTTCTTATGATTTTCACCCCATTGTTGCCATTAAATTAGACTTCAATTATTGCGCGCCAAAGTATAAAACAGGGGTCTTTTATTACTGGAAATTTCTATTTTTCAATCGCTTACCTCGAAAAGAAGAAAAGCGAGCCAGAGATATTTTAGCACAAAGAAGAGAAGAAAATTTCTGGATCATCTATGGCAAAAAAGAATTCCTTGAGCTGTCTTTTTCTAAGCAAGCTTGGGGATTAGAGTACGACGACAAAAACAACAATGGCATTTGGCATGTCTTGAAAAAAGGAGATGTTGTTTTTTTATGTGCTAAAGAGGACAAAAAAATCTACGGATACCAAATAGTGGATCACAAATCATCCAGTCCGCTTATATCTGGCTTTGATTTTTATAAATTATGGATCAAATTCAATGATCCGATTCAGGCGAATGAACCTTTCTCTGTTACCAAAGATTTACACATCAGTGGCAAAGGGATTCTTCCGATTGAAAGAAAAACGGGTAAGTCCTGGAAGAATAGATTAAGTCAACATAAGGTCAAATCAACTTCAAAAACAATGAGCAGTAAAACATATTGGCTAGTTCTTGGCACTGATGAAAACTTGCAAATGGGGTTTTCAAAAAAACTGTGGGCTTTAACAGACGCGCCTGTTAATACGGAGCGCTGGGGGCAACTGATGCCTGGCGACGTCTTATTGTTTTGCAAAAACAAAAAGGAGATTGTGGGCTACGGAGAAGTCAGGGATACCCGAAGAAGTCAGGAATCCATGTTCAAACGCTTTCCATTGGTTATTGACCTGGGCTACCTAAATACGCAGTCCAAAACAACACTACTTGCATCCGAAATCAATGCTCTTACCAAGGGAGGCGGTATGCAAAACTTTACAGAATATGGGGATGCCATCATGGATCGATTAAAAGGGAAAAAAGCTAAGCCAGAGCCCCCTACAACCTTAACGCCATCCCAAGTTTCCACTCCCCCAACTCCCCAGCTATCCAAAGACAATGCTTTGATCATCAATGAGGTGAAATCTTTAATTGGCAAAGGGGAATTATCTCAAGCGCTGCGTCATAAGTCACTCATCGAACTTCTCAGACAAAACCATACCGGTCTTTTCGATGATTTGATGATGATGGGGAGCCGTTATGAGCGTGTTCAGTCAATGTATCTTAATAAGCAACTCAGTGCCTTGGAAAAAATGGAAGAAGAAGACACGTTAATATTGAAGTTTTTCGACATTCTAAAAAAAGTAGATTAGCACACTACTCCTCCTCCTCCCCCAAAATCCGCTCCTCCAGCCAAAAATTATTGGCACCCAGGCCGGGTAGAATGCGGACAAGTTGTCGGTTGAGCAATTCCAGCAAGGCCAAAAATACCACGATGGCATGAATTCTGTTTTGGCAGCCCTGGATGAGGTGTACAAAATCCACGCGCTTGCCCAAGGCTACTTTTTCCATAATTTGATCCTGTGAATCCTCGATGGTGTAGCTGAATTGGACGATTCGGTGGATGGTTTTGGGCGGTGCGGTTTCAAAGCGTTGGATGGCCCGCTCAAATACCCGGAGCAATTTGAACAGATTGAGCGATTCCAACTCCGAATCCACCAATGCTTTGGTTGCTATTTCGGCCAGTTCACGGCTCACATTGCCCCTTACATTTTGCTTGCTGCGGCGTTCTTCCATCTCCCGCATTTCCTCCAGGATGCTCTTGTAGCGCTTGTATTCCAGTAGGCGGCTGACCAGTTCTTCGCGGGGATCAATTTCATTGCCCTCATCATCAATGGCTTTTCTGGGCAACAGCATCTTAGCTTTGATGCGGCACAGGGTAGCGGCTACCAAAATGAACTCACTGGCCAAATCAATATTGAGCTGCTCCATCTGACGGATATAATTCAAAAAATCATCCGTGATTTTTCCGATGGGGATATCGTAAATATCCAGTTCGTCGCGCTCAATAAAGAAGAGCAACAGGTCGAAAGGGCCTTCAAATTGGGGCAATTTTATGGTAAATGCTTGATCCATGGACTTAGGATTCTTACTCCAATCCCGCCTTTAGCCGGAGGTAGGTCGGGGTTGAGCGTGAGTGTTTTCGTACAAAAAAATAGTTGGCTCTTCGACAAATTGTGTGATTTTCCCATGCAATTTGTCAAAGAAGGCAAAAAATTTGCACCCTTCTGTCAATAACCTTAATTTGCCATCCTCTAAGGTTACCATGCAGTTATGGCGGATAAAGGTACGCTTTATTTAATTCCCAGCCCATTGGGAGAGGGGCAAATCCACACGATACCCGATTATGTATTGGAGGTATTGCACCGACTCGATTATTTTATTGCCGAAAGGGCAAAAACAGCGCGGCATTTTATCAAAGCCACCCAGCCGACCCGGCCCTTGGATGTACTGCATTTTTATGAATTGAACCAACATACCGAGCCGGAAGAATGGATTCATTTTTTGCAAGAAGCGGAAGCGGGCCACGATATGGGCTTGTTGTCGGAGGCGGGATGTCCAGGCATAGCTGACCCCGGAGCAGTCATTGTGGCCTTGGCGCACCGCAAAGGCATTCAGGTAGTACCATTTGTAGGGCCTTCTTCTATTTTTTTGGCGTTGATGGCTTCGGGTTTGAATGGGCAAGATTTTGCTTTTCGCGCTTATTTGCCCCAAAAAAAGCCGGAACTGATCCGCGAATTGAAATGGTTGGAACAGCGTTGTCTGAAAAACCGGCAAACCCAGATTTTTATCGAAACGCCCTACCGCAACCAAAGTATGCTGGAAACAGCGCTCGAAACCCTCTCCCATGACATTCAATTCTGTATTGCTGCCGATTTGACTTTGCCCAGCGAATTCATCCGTACCCAAAGCATCGCGGAGTGGCGCCGATCGGAATTGCCGAATCTGCATAAACGCCCGGCTGTTTTTTTGATGGGGAAATGAGGATGACAAAATGCTTCTTTTTCGCAGGACCATTTGCTGCTACAACTTCCAAAAAAAGTCAAAAAAAGCCTAACTTTGTCCGGCATTTCCTAACCAAATTGCGATATCGCAAAATCAAATAAAACACTTTCCATGTTCTTCGAATTCAACGAGCAACAACTGGCAGTCAAAGAAGCCGCCCGCGAATTTGCCCAAAAGACGCTTAAGCCGGGTGTGATAGAAAGAGATAGCAAAGGCATTTATCCGACCGATGAGGTGCGAGCTATGGCCGAAATGGGCTTTTTGGGCATGATGGTAGCCCCAGAATACGGTGGCGGTGGTATGGATACCCTATCGTATGTACTGGCGATGGAGGAAATATCCAAAGTCGATAATTCCTGCTCAGTAATTATGTCCGTGAACAATTCCCTGGTGTGTTGGGGTATCGAAACCTTTGGTACGGAAGCCCAAAAAGAAAAATACTTGCCTTTACTGGCCAGCGGCGAATGGATCGGCTCTTTTTGCCTCTCTGAACCTGAAGCTGGTTCGGATGCGACCAGTCAGCGCACCACCGCCATTGATATGGGCGATCATTACCTGCTCAACGGTACCAAAAACTGGATCACCAATGGCGCTACTTCCAAATTGCACCTCGTGATTGCCCAATCCGACCAGGAAGCAGGGCATCGTGGCATCAATGTGTTGATTGTGGAATCGGACTGGCCAGGCGTAGCCATTGGCGCTAAGGAAGACAAACTGGGCATTCGCTCCTCTGATACGACTTCCATCATGTACACCGATGTAAAAGTTCCCAAGGAAAACCGCATCGGCGAAGATGGATTTGGGTTTAAATTCGCGATGAAAACCCTTTCCGGCGGGCGAATTGGCATTGCTGCGCAAGCCTTGGGCATTGCAGGCGGTGCCTATGAACTCGCCCTAGATTATGCCAAGCAGCGCCAGGCTTTTGGGAAGCCTATCAGCAAGCACCAGGCAATTTCCTTCAAATTGGCCGATATGGCTACGGAAATTGAGGCGGCTAAATTGATGGTCTATCGCGCCGCGTGGCTAAAAGACCAAAAAATGGATTACACCACAGCGGGTGCTATGGCTAAATTGTATGCCTCAGAAGTGGCTATGCGCCATACCGTAGAAGCCGTTCAAATACATGGTGGTTACGGCTTTGTCAAGGAATACCACGTAGAGCGATTGATGCGGGATGCGAAAATTACCCAGATTTATGAGGGCACCTCTGAAATCCAACGCATCGTTATTTCGCGAAATGTGTTAGATGGCAATCTCTATTTGCCTATTTTGAATGCCAGTATGTCCTCTATATAATTCGCTGGATTTGATTAAAAACCGCTCAACATCCACCAACCAATCGGTCGCTTGCATCGTTTATTAAAGTTGTGTCAGCAAAACAACTTTACTTATAACATTAACGACCATCCATGAGAGGCGCTTTTCAAATAGCACGCGTTTTTGGCATACCGGTACAAATACACTGGACTTTCTTGTTGGTATTTGTCTGGGTTTTTACCCTCAGTGTGCGAGAAGACTGGGGCGTATGGTCCACGGTGTGGGCAGTACTTTTTGTAATGGCTTTGTTTTTTTGTGTTGTTTTACACGAATTTGGCCATGCCCTGACTGCCCGCCGTTTCGGTGTAGCTACCCGCGATATTATCCTTTCGCCCATCGGCGGCGTGGCGCGTCTCGACAAGCTGCCCGAGCGACCTTGGGAGGAATTTTTGGTGGCAATTGCCGGGCCGCTGGTCAATATTGCGATCGTATTTTTGCTTTCGGCTTATCCATTGCTTTCCTCAGAGTTGAGTATTCAGCAGTTGTTCGATTTTTTCCGACAAACAGTTAATCCAAATAGCAATGTGTTTTTGCCAGAGCTTTCCCCTTTCAATTATTTCATACTGGGGCTCATCAGCTTGAATTTTATCTTGGCTTTGTTCAATATGCTGCCGGCATTTCCCATGGACGGAGGAAGGGTATTGCGTGCGCTGCTTTCCATCAAGATAGGCCGATTAAAGGCAACCTATATCGCTGCTAACGTAGGGAAACTCTTTGCCTTAGTATTGATTGTTTATGGTATTTGGGAGTTTAGCTTACTGACCTCATTTATTGGCCTTTTTGTGTTCGTTACGGCCTCTAACGAGTATCGAATGGTGAAATTGGAAGATACCTTGAGCAGATTCACTGTTTCTGATATTCTTCGGCGGAATTTTACGCCTCTATTTGAAGATGAAAGCCCGGAGAAAGTACAACAGCAGTTCAAATTAGGTGCAGAACGCAATTTTTTGGTGTTTGACGAATGGCAAAACATTAAAGGTATTTTGACCGAACAGCAGTTGGCGGCTATTTTTAAAAATAAACGCAGCGGTAAAGTGGCTGCTTTTCAACAGCGGCACTACGAACCCGTGTTGCTGCAAGATTCTTTAAAAATAGCTTGGGCTAAAATGCAATGGAGCAATCAGGGCATCCTGCCCGTTTATGACAAAGGCAGGTTAGTAGGCGTAGCCGATGAACACGGGCTGAATTATTTTTTGAAACAACAGCGTTGAGTTGCCTTACACCAGTTGCAGTTCCGCTTGTATGTTGCTCAGGGCATCGTGCAAGAAGAGCGGCAAGACAATTTCATGTGTTAGCCCAATTTTATCCGAATCATTCAGATGATCGATCATATTGAGGTATTTGTCTTCGCCGTGATCGAGAATGATGGTTTCCCGGCGCTGAGGATCCAGGAAATGAGTCAACATCCCATCGGGGTCGGCCTCAGGATGGAATTGAACGCCGACCATTTCTTCCGAAAAACGCATGGCCATTATGGCTCTTTCATAGGGGACGTGTGGGCGAATTTTTTCCAAGGCTAAGATTCGGGCACCCATGCGATCGATCCGCTTTAAATTGGGCTGAACACATTGCCAATCGCGGAAATCCGCTATGAAAAAAGGATTGGGCAGGCCATCAAAAATCTTTTCTTCTGCCCCTGCATCCGTCATGTGACAGGGAAAAGTGCCAAAGGAAGTAGATTTTCGTTGATTGACTATGGCCACCTTGAAGTGATGGACAGCCATTTGAAAGGAATGGCAGATAAAAAAGGCATATTTCCTGGCGTTGTCGGGCTTGTTGTTCCAATCCCAGAGTCGCTGCAGCCATTGATAATAAGCGACATCCCAAATACCATCCCCTTCCAGTGGGCTACCCGGCCCGCCAGTTGAAAGATAAATATTGTAGCTCAAATCGGGGACTTCCGCTTTTCCCCTAACATCGAAAACGCGCCATTCCAGGGTATCTTCAAAGCGTCCTACGATCTCTTTGATACAACGCATCCCCTGATTGGGGTGACCGTCGTACATATCCAAAATTGCCAAACGTAAAGGCTCCATAACCGGGAAAAAATTTATTTAGTGGTACAGCAATTCATTCACAGGTTTGGAAAACAGGGTAATGATTTGATCATCAATTTAGTACCTCTGCTAGCTATCGCCCGCTTTTTACTGTCCACTACATTAGGTCGTCATATACAACAGAATCGGGCATAATTAGGTTTTACTTCAATTATGCCCGCTCTGGCGTAAAAGTATAAAAAAATATACGCTACCGTCTTTTCTTGTAGGTTAATTTTGATGGATTGTGACCAGCAAAATGATCCTATACCGGTATGCTTTTTACTTTTTCTTAGCTCTGCTACTAGCCTTAGCAGGCGGATTAGCTGCCTCCTTGATGAAGTTGCCCCAAGTCAGGTTGTTCTGACCTGCAACATGTGCTTGTGCCCTTTCGATGGCATACAAAGCAGCGTGCTCTACCACCCATTCAAAGTTTTCCTGACCTACTGAATGCACATCGGCATCGGGGGCAGGGTTGCAAAAATCAATCGCGTAAGGCACTCCATCTCTGATGGCCAACTCCACTGTGTTGAAATCGTAACCCAGTGATTCGTTGATTTTTAATACATAAGATTCCATCAGCTTCATCATCTCGTCGCTCACATCATGGTTGGCCACATAGCGCAGGTGGTGGGGGTTGCGCGGCTCGTAATGCATGATGCGCACGTATTTGCGGCCAATGCAATAACAGCGGAAATAGGCGGTGAAATCAATGGCTTCCTGCAACATCATGACCAACTGCTCGGTTTCCTGGAATTTATCAAAAAAGTCTTCCATGCTGTTGAGCTTATAGACATTTTTCCAACCACCACCGGCAAAGGGCTTCATAAAAGCCGGAAAACCAACATATTTGAAGATACCTTCCCAATCTAAGGGGAAAGCCAGGTTGGTAAAGGATTCTGCTGATGTATCGGTTGGGTGCTCGCGAGAAGGCAGCAAAACCGTTTTAGGAACGGGTACTCCGATCTGTTCGGCCAATACATTATTGAAAAACTTTTCATCAGCGCTCCACCAAAACGGGTTATTGATTACCGCAGTTCCACAGGCAGCGGCATTTTTTAGGTAAGCGCGGTAAAAAGGAACATCCTGGGAAATCCGGTCAAAGATCACTGCGTATTCGGTAGGAGCGGCTTGCACCACTTTAGCAATTTTGACGGGCTCTGCCACGATGCCATCTACGTTTTTCGCGTTCACGCGCTCGACGAAAGCTTGGGGGAAACTCCGCTCCTGTCCAAAAAGAATGCCAATTTTTTTCATATTTATTTCAGGTTTAAAGCGTTTATTCAGATCAAAGATAAATAATGTGGGAACATTTCCTGCCACAAAGGCCAATCATGTTGTTTCCAGCCCCGAATATCCAGCCAGTGTGATACCTGCTTTTGGTGTAATAGGCTCGATAAATGCTGGTTGGCATTCAGGCAAATATCCCATTCAGAAGTGCCCAAAACGATGTTCATGCGCCACAGATCGGGATGATTGTTTCCAGGCAGGAAGTCAACCGGGTTGTTAAAATACACATTATCGTCATAATAGCCATTCACAAAGGAGCGGATATCAAAAGCGCCGCTCATGGAGAACAGATGACTCACCACTTCCGGATGCTTGAAAGCAAAATTGACGGCATGGTAACCACCAAAGCTGGCACCAGTCACCGCCACCTTGCCAGTTCCTGTATTCCAGCGCACCTTGTGTACAATTTCATGGAGGATCATTTGATCGTACCAGGCGTGGTTTTTAGCCCGTTGTGCCGGATGAATGTGCTTGTTGTACCAACTGTGGACGTCAATGCTGTCGGGGCAGAAAATTTGAATGAATCCGCGTTCTAAGAACCATTGAGCGGTTTGTACCAGCCCAAAATCTTTGCTTTCATAATAACGCCCCATGCTAGATGGGAATAGAATAACCGGATAGCCTCGATGTCCGTAAACCAACATTTCCATGTCTTTGTTCAATGTTGGCGAATACCATTTATAATAATTTTCCTGCACTTGATGGAGTTTTTTATACCTTAGCTAATTGTTGTTTTTACACTTACGCAAAGGTAGGTAGTTTTTGTCAATAAAAAAACACTCAATGCCTTGATGTTCAACTGGTTAAACTAATTGTGTTTTGATGTACTTGTATTTAATTAGCGAGTGCAGTAGTTTGACAAAACAAATTTTGGCTTTGCGACCTTTTTGATGTGCTTAATTTCAACTACTGATGAATTTACTGAAAGGGGCCAACCATTTAAAAAATTTAATTTTCGATCAATTTTTTCATGCCTCTGGCCGGGGAGGGTTGACGATCTCATCGGTATCGCTGGATTCCAAGGCTTTAGGCCGGAAAGTGAGGGTCGATCTTTTTTACCCGCAACACCTTTCGGCGGCTAATAATGTTCATCATTACCCTGTGTTGCTACTCAATGACGGTCAAGATATGCAAGCTATTGCACTGGCTGAAACTTTGTCTGCGCTCTGGCACGAAAAGCGCTTACCTGAACTGTTTATTGCGGCTATTCACGCGGGTGATCGCATTCAGGAGTATGGGACGGCCAATCAATTGGATTATAAGGGGCGTGGCTCTAAAGCAGGGCTATATACCCAATTCGTTCTGGAGACACTAAGACCCTGGTTGTTGAAGCATTATCCGTTGAGCCAGGATAAAGAAAAATGGTTCATAGCTGGTTTTTCCCTCGGCGGATTATCTGCTTTGGATATAGCCTGGAATCAACCCGATTACTTTTCCAAGGTCGGGGTTTTTTCAGGATCGCTTTGGTGGCGTTCCCAAGCTTTTACAGAAAGCAACCCGGATGGCCACCGCATTGCACACGAAATGATCGGTAAAGGCCCTATACGACCTGACATGAAATTCTGGTTTCAGGCAGGCACCCTGGATGAAACCGATGACCGCAACAACAACGGTGTTATTGATGCCATTGACGATACCCTTCATTTGATGGATGCCTTGGCAGCACTGGGGTATCACCGCGATCGGGATATGGTGTACGTACAAGTAGAAGGCGGAAGGCACGACACCCATACCTGGGGGCAAGTAATGCCCGATTTTTTGCAATGGCTTTTTGCCTAAATTGCTTACAGTTCATCTTATATCTAAGCATCACATGGCTGAAAAAATTTCCTGGAAAAGCTGGCTGATCCTGCTGACTTTGAGCTTGGTTTGGGGCAGCTCTTTTATTCTGATTAAAAAAGGATTGGCTGTTTATTCACCGGTACAGGTAGCTTACATGCGCTTGTCTTTTTCGGCTTTGGCCTTTTTCCCGATTTTTTTAATACGTTTCAAAAAAATCGATTGGAAGCAGTGGAAATACTTGTTGATCGTAGGATTGGCTGGTTCCGCCATACCTGCTTTTCTGTTTTCTACTGCGCAAACTCAGATCAACAGCTCGGTGGCAGGCTTGCTCAATTCACTGACGCCTTTGTTTACCCTGGTTTTGGGCATGCTGCTTTTTGGCGTCTCAGCCGGCTGGTACAAGATAGGAGGCGTATTGGTGGGTTTGCTCGGCGCTGCATCCCTTATTTTTTTTCAGTCGAGCAATGATTTGGGGGGGAATAATCTCTTTGGTCTGTTGATCGTAGCAGGCACCGTTTGTTATGGCACCAGTGCCAATACCGTTGGCGCATTTTTGAAAAACATGAAATCCTTAGACATTAGTGCTGCTTCTTTTTTTTTGGTGGGCTGGTGGATGCCTTTTGCCTTGTTGTTGGGCACCGATTTCACAACCAAATTAGCGGAAGTAGAGGGCGCTGTACTAGCCATGAGCTATATTCTGATTTTGGCGCTATTCGGCACGGTGTTGGCTTCTTTGATCTTTTTTTACCTCATCCAGCAAACTTCCGCTATTTTTGCTAGCATGATCACCTATCTGATGCCGGTTGTTGCTTTGATTTGGGGTGTACTGGACGGAGAAGGCATTGCCTGGGTTCATTTTTTCGGAATGGGACTCATCCTTTTTGGGGTTTATCTGGTGCGGCGCAATTGAGAAAAAGCGCTAAAATGTTCCAGCTTTGTCTCTCAACAACCAAAACCTTAAATTCCAGCTTGTTGCAAGCAATATAAAATCATAATTTTGTTTTAAGATGAGAGATAGAAGCTAATGATGTCTTGACTCAATCTCGAAAAAGTCTAATATCGATCATCTGACTAGCGTCTAATATCTATCATCTAAATTAACGTCTGATCAAGCAACGGGCTAGAGCTTACTATGAGGTATAAAGTTATTATTTTCTTTTTCTTGTTTTTGGTTTTCAACACTTCTTTTGGACAATCTCCCGGCCCAATGATTGCTACTGGCGTAGCTCCTTTAGACGAGGTAGAACAATATTTACTACCCAAGCAAAATAATGCGTTATTATTGGAAGAAGAAATGGCACGCAGGGCAGAAGGCTTGGCACCTCATTTTGCAAAAGCCATCGAACTCAGCATCAGTCCAAGCACCCACGGCAATTGGGAGTGGACAACAGACTTTGGCTGGGTATGGCGGCTCAGAATCCGTTCGGCGGGTGCTTATTCCCTCAATTTAGGCTTTTCTTCTTACCTCATGCCTTCAGGAGGCAAATTGCTCTTATACGATATAGCAAAGGAGGAGGTCTTAGGGCCTTTTACGCCTTCCGATAATGAAGCTCACGAACAGCTATGGACTCCCATAATCAATGGAGAGGAAATTGTGCTTGAGTTGCAAATCCCTGCGGGGGCTAGGCCATTGCTTCAATTGCAATTGGCGACGGTAGGACATGATTTTGCCGGATTTCATCAAACGGTGGTTGGAAATTGCCACCTGGATGTGATTTGCGGAAGCGAAAACGGCTGGGAAATCATTGATCCTTATCGGGATGCCATTCAATCGGTAGCGGTATATGGGTTAGGTGGTGAAACCTTTTGTACGGGCTTTTTAATCAATAATACCCAAAGCGATTGTAGGCCCTATTTTATAACGGCCAGTCATTGCGGTATTACCCCCTCGAATGCGGCTTCAGTGGTCGTGTATTGGAATTATCAGAATAGCTTCTGCCGGGAGCCGGGCACAGCAAGCAATGGCAGTGCGGGCAATGGTCAACTCAACCTATTCAACACGGGAGCCACGTATCGTGCCGGATACAGTATCACCGACTTCACCTTAGTGGAATTGGATGATCCGGTTTTACCAGAGGCCAATGCTTACTTTGCCGGTTGGTCGCGCAGCGCTACCCCTCCCCGGGATACTGCTGTTTTGGTACATCATCCTGATGGTTTGGAAAAAAGGATTAGCCTCTTTTTTGGAGATACCTATCCCGGAGAGTGGGGCAGCGGCAATAGTGAAGTGACAGGAGGCAATCATATCATTGTGCCAGATTGGACCTTCGGTTCCTCAGAAGCAGGTTCTTCTGGTGCGCCTTTGTTCAATAAAGCAGGACAAGTAAGTGGGCAATTGCATGGGGGGGCAGCTCAATGTGGCAATAATCAATACGATTCTTTCGGGGCTTTTAGAGCCTCTTGGTTTGGTGGGAACACTGCTTCTACCAGTTTGCGCTATTGGCTGGATCCTTATAATGATAACCCCACTGCCCTGGATGGGCGTTGGGCGGATGCCTGTCAACCCAGTATAAGCATTGAGGCAAATACCTGGAATACCTGCGCTCCCGGGGCTTTGACTTTCCAACTTGACCTAACATCCGGCTTTTCAGGCCCGGTGTATTTGAGCGTGTTGGGATTACCCGGTACTATACAAGCTTCTTTCTCTTCCAATCCAGCTACACCCGGTGGGCAGTCAACCTTAACTTTGAACATAAATGCCAATGTGTTGCCGGGAAATTATGATTTTCAAGTTATAGGCTACAATGGAAACAATTCTGCTTATGTCAGTGCAAGCATAAGTATTAATGGCGGCTTGGCACAACAGCCTGTACTTCAAACACCGGGTAATACACAAGTTGGGCTACCTTTGTCGCCCTCCTTTGCCTGGTTGCCCATCAGTGGAGCGACCCATTATGAAGTTCAAATTTCAAAAGACATCAGCTTCATCAATCTGGAAGAAAACATCAGCACAGCGAGCATCAATCTACAAAATATTGTATTGGAAGAACTGGAATGCTACTATTGGCGCGTGAGAGGACAAGGTAGCTGCGGCGCAGGCCCATGGTCCGAAATCAGGATGTTTCACACGGCAGTGGCCTACTGCAATTTTTCAGCCGCCAGTACTCAAATTGTACCCATATCCGAGTCTGGTATTACGCAGGTCGTTTCCGAAATCGTTGTCAATACCACCGGCTTTGTAGCAGGTTTATCAGTAACTGATTTGGACATCAGCCATACTTTTATAGGCGACCTTTCTGCCTATCTGATTTCGCCCAGTGGTACGGTAGTGGATTTGTTCCATCGACCCGGCGTTCCAGGCGATTACTTTGGCTGTTTTGGCCATGATGTGTTCCTGGATTTTTCAGATGATGCGGCCAATCACTACCAAGTATTTGAAAATACCTGCAACTTTTGGACTACTCCGGCCATAGAAGGCCATTTCAAACCCATGGAATCCTTAGTGGACTTCACAGGAGAACCCGTTCAGGGTATCTGGAAACTGGTGGTAACGGATCATTGGGATGGCGACGGCGGATCGATTAACGGTTGGAAATTGGATTTTTGCCTTAGCCCGGCGAGCTTGCCCCAGTTGTTTTACGAAAACAGCCAGATAGATGCCTGTCAGAACGAAACCCTGGAATTTGACATTTATGTCGGTGCAGGCTTCAATAATTTGGTATTTCTATCGGCTGGCAATCTGCCACCTGGCAGTCAACTCGTTTACAGCCAACTACCTGCTTTGCCCGGCGACCAAATACAAGTCAGCATTCAGAATTTAGTCAATCCCGGAAATTATAATTTCTTTTTATTCGCAGTGGATGGCTCTAACGCTTCCACTGCGAATATGAGTTTGACGGTACAAGAAGCGGTGACAGCACCTAGCCTGCTCACACCAGAGGATAATACACCTGTACTGGACGATGTACTCAACTTGAACTGGTCTTACATCGCTTCTGCCGACACCTTTACCATAGAAGTGGCTACGGATCCGTGGTTCGATACCATCGCCATTAAAGCCAAAACAGCAGATGATTATTACGTTGTTCAGGATGTTTTGCCTGGCGGCGAGTATTATTGGCGGGTAACCGCCTCCAATCGCTGTGGATCGGCCATCAGCGCGGTGTATCGTTTTTTTGTGGAGGGTTCAGCCACAGGAGCTGTTCAGCAGGTTAGCGACCGAGGCCTGCTTGTTTTTCCCAACCCTGCCCAAGATGTACTCCGCCTACAACCATCCCTTACAGAAACGCCCTTCCTTTGGCGCTTATTCAATGCGGATGGGCAGTTGCTGCTACAAGGCGAGGCGCAAGGAACCACTTCCGTAAAAGTGGGGCATTTGCCGAAAGGCACCTATTGGATACAAGTAGTACAAGGAAATCAAGTGTTTAGCGAAAAGGTGATTTTGATATAAGCGGCCTATCGTTTATCTTAGCAGCTATTCTTTCTTTGTAAAAGTTTAGGAGGGCTAGCGGCTTTGCCGCTAGCCCTCCTAAAAATATG
>CALMIR010000198.1 GCA_937864265.1 uncultured Saprospirales bacterium
CATTAGCAGGTCACTTCGAGTGCCCTGCTAAATTAAGGGAGTCATTAGCAGGTCACTTCGAGTGCCCTGCTAAATTAAGGGAGAAATTACAGGAGAATACAACACTAAGCGATGACCAAATCGGCCAGAAAAGAAAATGCTTACTCTTTATTGGGTTATGCCTCGCAGTTGGGCTTTGCCTTTCTCAGCTTTTTGGTGCTGATACGCCTGATGCCGGAGCATGAATTTGGGGTGTGGGTGTTGTTTTTGACGCTTACTTCTTTTGCCGATATGGGGCGGGTGGGCTTGATTCAAAATGCGGTCATTAAATTTGCCTTAGAGCAGGCAGAGGAATACCCGAAGATCGCCTTATCCGGGCTGTTGCTGAATACCCTTTGCAGCTTGTTGTTGAGTATGTTGCTCATTGGGCTGGCCTGGCCCTTGAGTCGATTATGGTCGGCACCGGAACTTTGGTCGCTGATGTGGTGGTATCCTGGCATCGCTTTGGTACACGGCACCGCCCGCTACATCGATTTCCTGCACATGGTAAAGCGGGACTTCAAGGGCATTTTTTGGTCAAAAAGTGTATATGGCTTGCTGAACCTGCTGCCGCTGGCGGTATTTTGGTACCAGCAAAGCGACATCAGCCTTCATCAACTGGCGGCCATACAGTTTTGGGCAGGTTTTCCGTCGCTGGCTTTTTTTCTGTTTTATCGGCGCGATTACCTTTCATTTGGCAAATATAGCCGATCTTGGATGCGACAAATCGTGCATTTTGGCAAATATGTATTGGGTACTAATTTTAGTTCCATGTTTTTCAACAAAGTGGACATTCTGATGGTGGGCACCTTTCTCAACCCGGCAGCGGTAGCCCTGTACAACGTCGCTACCCGCATCACCAATTACATGGAAGTCCCCATGTCCGGCATTTCGCAGGCAGTTTACCCGCGTTTGGCGGCCATTTATCAGGAAAGCGACCTCAAACCCCTCAGTCAAATGTACGAGCGATCCGTAGCGCTGTTGGTGGCTACGCTGCTCCCGATGGCCCTGTTGGTCGTGCTTTTTGCCAAACCGCTGGTAGTCCTGCTGGCAGGAGAAAACTATGCTGAAGCCGCGTCTATTCTCAACATTCTGGTATTTGCCATCATGGCCAAACCCTGGGCACGGCTTTTTGGTATCACCCTGGACGCCATAGGCAAGCCGCGATTGAACTTCACGGTCTTGTTGGGTGGCTTGCTTTTTAACATCGTTTTAAACGCTTTTTTACTCAACTGGTTGGGCATACAGGGGGCCGCTTGGGCCACCTTTATTTCCATTTGGGCAATGGCACTGGTGGGGCAATGGCTCATCCAGAAAATTATTCCCGTTAATCACAGCAACATTTTTAAGCATATTGTAGCCTATTACAAACAGCCCATGATGCGGGTTTTAACCAATTAATGTCTATCGTTATGGAAATGGTTTTTGGAAAAATGCAGGAAAACATGAGCAGCCGGATGCAAAAAAAGCCTTTTTTGGCGCGGCTGATCCGGCGTATTTTTGGATATACCCTGGTGGGCAATTATGCCAGGGCCATGACTTTTAAAGATTTGCTGGAAAAGCTGCCCTTATCTACCTTCAGGCAGGTGCTCGATTTGGGTTGCGGCTATGGGGAGTATTCCTTCATGTTGGCGGAGGGACTGCCGCAGGCCACCATCACGGCGCTGGACATCAATAGCCAGTCGGTTGCTGCCATCGAACAATTGGCCAAAACCCACCAAATAGACAATCTGAAAACCCATATCGGGCCCATCGAGACCCTGATTGCCCGGGACGAATATTTCGATTTCATTTTTTCCGTCGATGTTTTTGAACACATCCGCGAAGCCGAAATGCCATTTGCGCAAGCGTATAAAAAGCTCAAGCCCGGCGGGTATTTGCTGGTCAAAATACCGAATAAGGATCAACAAACCATTTTGCCGGAAGGCTGGTTCGAAGACCACCACCACTGGCTGGAAGAAGAGCACATCGGACAGGTGTATGACCTGGATGGGTTGAAAAATCGCATGGTAAAGGAAGGTTTTCAGCTTATCTATGCCGCCTATGGCGATGGCTGGTGGAGCCGTCTGGGCTGGGAATTGGGCTACCTGTCGCATAAAGCTGGCCCCGTATTCCAACTCCTCTGCCTGCCTTTTGCCAAACTCCTGGTGCTCATCGACCGGAAACTACACCGCAAAAAACGGGGCAATACCATCCAGGTGATCGGGCAAAAGCCTTGATCGGCCAGCGTTGAAGGTAGAAACAGCAACTTATTTGGGGAGGCATGTGGCGCCAAAGCGCTCAAGGCATGCTTCGTCGCTGCTTCCACCACGACAACAGCAGTACCCCACCAATAACGAGTACCGCCCCCAGCCATTGCCAGCCCCCAAAGGTTTCGCCCAGGATAAGGGAAGCCAGCAAGATGGTAGAAATCGGGCCTACACTGCTGATGATGGCTGCGGTACCTGCACCCAAGCGTCGGATGCCCTCTGCTACCATGAAACTGGGCAACACCGTAGCTACCAAAGCCATGCCCAACGCGTAGCCATACACCGGCATGGGAAAATGAAACAGGGCCCAGCGGTATTGGATGCCGTGGTGGAGGAGAATGGCAGCACAGGCGATGCTCATGGTGAGCGAATTGTAGCGCAAGGTGCCCATACGCGGCAAATACTCGCCACTGCCGATCAGGTAGAGGGCAAAGGTGAGGGCACTGGTAAAAGAAAAAAGCACGCCCATCCAAAAGTCCGGCACCTGCCGAATTTCCACCGATTGGGAAAAGGCAAGGATGATGCCGATATAGGAAATGATTACGGCAGCGGCTTCTACCCGGCTCACCTTCCTTTTCAGGAAAACCGCCGTCAATAGCAATACCAGCGTAGGATAAATAAACAGGATGAGCCTGCCCAAGCTGGCTGATAAATACTGCAAGGACATGAAATCGCAGAGGCTGGCCACGTAATACCCCAGCAAGCCCAATACGATCAGTTCCAGCCAGTGCCGCCGTTTCGGGCGAAAGGTATCCGCCGCTTGTTTTTGCCAGCGGCTGTAGCTGGCTACTGCCAGGAAAAAGGGCAGGGAAAAGGCCATGCGCAAGGCCACCAGCGATACGCTGTCCACCCCATAGCGGTAGGCCAGCTTGACGAATATGGCCTTGCTGCTATAAGCGATCGCGCCAAAGAAAACCAGCAATATAGCGCCCAGTATGGGGCTGGAGTAACGGGGTAGTGGGTGCATTGGGCAAATTTGACCCGAAAATAAAAAAAAATCGACCGGCTGACGCCGGTAAAACAATCCCCAAGCTACCTACCAAAGGGTAAAAAGAAAAAAACCAAAGGCTAATTAATACCGGGCTAACCGAAAACCGACATCATAGTCCCTACCAGCAGCATTGTCCCTGAAGCGGTAGGAAACACGACAATAGTAATCGCCGTAGTACCAAGACCCGCCACGAACCACTCGGCCAGCGCTGTCATTACCTTGCCGCGCATTGCCGTCCAGAGGGGCTTTGTCGTAGTTGTCGTGCCAAGTATTCGCGCACCATTCCCATACATTGCCGCTCATGTCGTACAAGCCCAATTCGTTGGGGCGTTTTAAGCCCACAGGCTTAGTTTCGCCGTGGCTATTTTCCCAAAACCAACCCACTTCCTTCAGCTTATTGCCCCCAGCATAGCGGTATCCTTTACTCAGGGGGCCTCCTCGCGCCGCGTACTCCCATTGGGCTTCGCTGGGCAGTTGGAAGCGCCGATTGTCCTGTGCCTGGCAGGCGGCTATGGCGGGCAGTGCATTCAGTTTTTCCAGAAACACCTGCACCTGATTCCAGGATACCTGTTCCACCGGGCGGTTGTCACCTTTAAAACAAGCGGGATTGTCGCCCATGACGTGCTGCCAGAGCTCCTGGGTCACTGGAAAGGCACCCATTTCAAAGGGTGCTATTTGAACCCGGTGTACGGGCTTTTCAGCATCATTCTCCTCGCTCCCCATCATAAAGCTGTTTCCGGGTATTTCCGTCGTCACAAAAGTAGGGAGGCCGAGGTAGGTTTTGCGCTGGATGGCCATAGCGGTGGTCATGGCATGTTCTTTTGGCATAAAGGTAGAAAAAATAAAATAAAGTTATCGGGCGTCTGCGAGCGTTAGGATCACCCGGAGGCACCCGATAACCTTGAATCGCCGATAATTTTCGAGCAAGAAAAAGGTGTCTATTTGTTACTCAACCCCAAGGCCTAGTTATCGGCCAACTCAAAGTTGTCCTATAACTAGGCCATAAAAAAAAACGCCGCCCACCAAAACAAATTAAAAAAAGCTACGTATAAGAAAAAAGCTCAACTAACATTGAGCGCGATCATTTTTCCAAAAACCGTAGTCCCATGAAATTAACGACCTCCATCCTGGCGGTATGCTGGCTATTGTACAGTCCGCTTTGCGCCCATTCTTCTTTCCAATTTTTTGAAGGTGGCATCAGCGACATCCGCCAGAAAGCTACCGAAGAAGGCAAATTGTATTTCGTTCATTTTTCGGCCAAATGGTGCATGCCTTGCCGATGGATGGAAGAAAATACCTTTACCGATGAAGCTTTTTCTCAATACGTGGCCGACAACTGGCTGGCGCTAAAACTGGACATAGACGATCCAGATAATGCAGCCTGGATGCGCCAATATGACGTGACGCTGTTGCCTACTTTGCTCATCTTCAGTACTCGTGGGCAGATGCTCTTCAAGCAGGAAGGCGCATTGGAAGCGGATGCCCTTACCAAATTGCTGCAAGAGTTTGACCAGCCGCGCTATCGCACTATGACGCGCTCAGCCGGGGAGAGCCAGGCAATGCTCGATTGCCCGCAGCCCACCTTGCACTTGGAGCGCCCGGCATTGATCCCGGATATTGCGGCTACGCCCGTTACGCCGGTGGTGTATGAAGCACCCACATTTACGCCTCAGAAAGACGAGACCACCTCCGTATATACCTCAGCCAGTGAAGCGCAATTCAGTTTGCAGGTTGGGGTGTATTCGAGCGAAGAGAATGCGCTGCGGGCTAAAACGACACTCGAACAGCAGTTTCCCGTTCAAGTGCAGCTGCGATCCATGGAATCCAATGGGCGGAACATTTATAGGCTTTATATGGGGCGTTTTGCCCGAAAATCAGCTGCGGAAGATTTCCTGGAGCAGGTCAAGCAGGCCGGGGTGGATGCCTTTGTGAAGCAATTGTGAAATAATTAGATGTGGAGGCAAACGGAATAACCATTTTCCGCGCTGATCCGTTTGATCTGCCCCAGCCGTGTTCCCATCCGACACGTGATAGGACACGGATATACCGCCATAAAAGCTTATTTTTGCCGGAAAAAACATGTCATCCCTGCTCATTCGCAACATTAAAACCCTGGTACAAGCCTCGCATACGCCATTAAACCTTGCCAGGGGCGCTGAAATGCAGCAATTGTCGCTTATGGAAAATGCCTTTCTGTTGGTGGAAGCTGGGCGGATTAGCGATTTTGGGCCGATGGCTGATTGTCCGGAGCGGGCAGATGAAACGCTTGATGCCAGCGGACGGTTTTTGTTTCCTTGCTGGTGCGACTCCCATACGCATTTGGTATTTGCAGGTAGTCGGGAGGCCGAGTTTGTCGATCGGATCAAGGGCTTGAGTTATGAAGAAATTGCCCGGCGCGGAGGAGGTATCCTGAATTCTGCCCGCCGATTGCGGGATTGCCCGGAAGAGGAGTTGTTTGAATCGGCGGCACGGCGTTTGGAGGAAATCCAGTCCTATGGCACGGGAGCGGTAGAGATCAAAAGCGGCTATGGCCTGAGCGTGGAAGGCGAGCTGAAAATGCTGCGGGTGATTCAGCGCCTGAAAGACTGGAGCAAGATGCCCATCAAGGCAACTTTCCTGGGGGCGCATGCTTTTCCGGCGGAGTATAAGGAAAATCGAACAGCCTATTTGAGATTGATTGTTGAGGAGATGTTGCCCCAAATTGCGGGGGAAGGGCTGGCCGACTATATAGACGCTTTTTGCGAAAAGAATTTTTTCAGCGTTGCCGAAACGGAGCAGGTCATAGAAGCTGGCGCTAAATATGGGTTAAAAGCTAAAGTTCATGTCAACCAGTTCAATAGTATGGGCGCTATCCCGATGGCTGTGCAACACGGCGCTTTGTCAGTTGATCATTTGGAAGTCGTGAGTGAAGCGGATATAGTGGCTTTGCAAAGCGGCCATACCATACCCACGATTTTGCCCTCTGCCCCATTTTTCCTCAACGACCACTATCCGCCTGCCCGCCAACTGATCGAAGCCGGGCTTCCCATAGCGTTGGCCAGCGATTTCAACCCCGGCTCTACGCCTTCCGGCAATATGCCTTTTGTGCTGTCTCTAGCCTGTATCAAGTGTCGGCTTTTACCCGAAGAAGCCATCAATGCTGCGACTATAAACGGTGCGGCTGCGATGGAACTGGACGGCGAACTCGGCAGTATTGAGCTGGGTAAGCGGGCCAGTTTTTTCCTTACTCGGCCAATGCCTTCGCTGGCGTATCTGCCTTATGCTTTTGGAAGTAATGTAGTGGAGTGGGTCTTCTTAGATGGGAAACGGGTGAAGTAATTGGGTACAAAAACGTTAAAAACGCACTCCGGCACCCTGAGGACAGATTTCCTGCGTTTCTTTCACACAAATTTGCTATTTTTGGCAGTAGCAATAATCCCAAGAGCGTATATACATGAGGCGAAATTTACTTTGTTGCATACCACTGATCCTGTTCTCTATTGGTGCCTGGGCACAGCCCTGCGGGCTGGAAGACACCCTGCTTATTTTGCCCAACAACATGCACACTTTTAACTTTGAAGTTTTCAATATTTACAACGATGATCTGAGCAATGCCGACCAGGGCATTTGCGGCATAGAGTTGTACTTCACCCACAATTATGTGGAAAATCTGGAGTTGTCAATCTCTTCCCCTTCCGGGCAAACGGTTCAACTGATTGGCCCGAATACGGACGATCCGGTAGCTTTTACCAATTTCGCACGCTGGAACATCACCTTTGTGCCTTGCGGAACGGCAGCCCAGCCCGATCCCGGATACCTTCCCCAATGGGACAATGACCAACCCAATAATTTTGTCATTTTAGGATCTTACGCTGGCTCTTATCATCCTTATTCGGGCTGCCTGGAAGATTTCAATACCGGGCCTGTCAACGGTACCTGGACCATTAACGTCGTGAATAATCCTTCTACAAGCTCAGGGGCTATTTTAGGGTTTCGCCTGCTATTTTGCGATGAGCGGGGGCTGGACTGCTGTTTTGCCGCCTCCGGCGAGCTCGATATTTACGACGATGTACTGGCCTGCGAAGGAGATGCCGATCGCCTGATACCAGACTGGCCGCCCAATTATAATGGCACCCCGCCAGATACGATGGAATATGGATTTACTTATCTGGTTGGGAATGGTGATGTGTTGATGGAATATGATTCTACCCTGGATTTCACCAGTTTTCCCCCCGGCGTTTACCAGGTTTGCGGGCTATCTTACAAGCGGGTGGATTTGGACAGTTTTCCCAACCCCGATGGTATAATCACCATCAGCGATATACGAGATAATTTGGACGGCTTGGAACCTCAATTTTGTGGGGAGGTGACGGATTCTTGTGTTTGGATACGCATTGTACCGCCGCCGATGCTCACAGAATTGTCCGCTACCATTTGCGAAGGCGATTCGGTAGTGGTGGGCGATACCAGTTTGGTGCTTACCGGTATTCATGATATTATTTTGGAGAGTTACGCGGGTTGCGACAGCATCGTCAGGATGGATCTGACCGTTATTCCCACGTTATATACCGATTTGGTGGAAAGCATTTGCGAAGGCGAGAGTTTTTCCGTCGGATCAAATGCTTACTCCAACAGCGGTTTTTTTGTGGATACACTGGTTTCTTCCCAGAATTGCGACAGTATTGTCCGGCTTCAACTCTCTGTGCTGGCGCCGGTTTTTGCTGATGTTTCTGCCGTTATATGCCGTGGAGCATCCTTTGCTATAGGGGATAGTTTGTTCACGGAGTCGGGTTTTTACGAACAAACCATCCTTTCGACAGCAGGCTGTGACAGCACCGTTCGGCTTAATTTACAGGTACTGGATGTCAATGCGTCCATTGCGCCACCCAATGCGTTAGATTGTGCTCAAACGACCGTTTTGCTCAATGGTTCGACTTCGACACCTGCGGGGCAGATCAGTTTTAGTTGGCAAAATACAGCGGGTACAGTACTCGGCACAGGTTCCATGTTCACCGTAAGCAATCCAGGCACTTATATACTCCAAGTAACACAAACAGTCAGTGGTACCCAATGTAGCAACCGCGATACGGTTATGGTAATGTCCAACGTCAACTTTCCGATAGCTGACGCTGGCCCAAGAGATACCCTAACTTGTGTAGAAACAACCCTTACAGTGGGCGGGGCAGGCACATCCATCGGTGCTGAATTTGCTTATGTCTGGAGCGGCCCTAGCATGGGTATTGTGGGGCCAAACAATCAAATAACAGCGCTGGTGCAAAACCCCGGCACTTATACCTTGATTGTTACCAACACTCAAAATTTCTGCCGGGATACGGCTACGGTCATTATTGCTCAAGATGAAAACGTACCCAACGCTGTGGCCGGGGCGGATACCAGCCTGACCTGTGTGCGCACTTCGATCGAACTAGATGGCACGGCTTCTTCTATGGGTGCTTTTTTTACTTATGATTGGATTTCTACTACGGGCATTGTACCCTTGAATCCAAATACCTTGATGCCAACGGTTAACGAGCCAGGGCTTTACCGATTATTGGTGCTCAATACGGATAATGGTTGTCAAGATTCTGCTTTTGTCCAAGTCGCTTTGGATAATTTGCATCCCAATGTCGTCATTGCGCCGCCGCTTGCACTAAATTGCGAATTGGCCGCTTTTGAGCTGGATGCCAGCGCTTCTGATAGCATGTCTAATTTTTCCATTGTTTGGACACCAGCAAATGGCGGAAATATCGCTGCTGGCCAAGGCTCACTAAGCCCATTGATTGATGCGCCTGGCTCTTACGAATTGACCATTGTGAATGAAACCAACGGCTGTAGCGACAGCGCATCGGTTGAAGTAATTGAAACCAGCACTGCTGTTGTAGCGATGGGTGCCGTCAGCGACACCTTGAGTTGTGCCATCAATACGGTTACGCTTACGGCTTCAGGCTCCTCGACCGGTGGGGATATTGTCTTTTCCTGGACAGCGCTCAACGGGCAATTCCCGGGCGAATTGGCCGCTTTTTCCATTGATGTCAATCAGGGCGGAACTTATCAGTTGGTCGTTTTGGATACTTTTGCCCTTTGTTCGGATACCTTGGTGCTGAATGTGGTACAAGATACGATTGCGCCCTTTGCAGATGCCGGACCCGATCGTTTTCTGACCTGCGACAGCCTATCTGTTACCCTGGATGGCAGCGCTTCTTCGGCAGGTATGCTTTTTGATTACCTGTGGTTCAATGCAGATACTGTAAATCCTGTTGATGCGGGTAATCCAAACACGGTTGTAAGCGAAGCGGCGGAATATTTATTGATCGTTATCAATACTGAAAACGGGTGTAGTGATACCTCTTTTGTTCAAGTAGCTTATGATACCCTTTATCCGACAACCAGCATTTCACAGCCGCTTTTACTGAATTGCGAGTTGACGGAATTTGAATTAGATGCCAGTGGCTCGGATAGCGGTGCCGATTTTTCCATCCAATGGGTGTTGAGCGATGGCGCCAATATCGTCTCAGGAGATCAAACCCTGACTCCGCTGATTAATGCAACAGGTAATTATGAATTGGTCATAGTAAACACCGTAAATGGTTGTACCTCATCTGCCCTGGTTGCCGTACAGGATACCGTCAACCAGATTATAGCCGATGCCGGTATAAACGATACCTTGACTTGTGACGTCACCAGCATTACTTTAAGTGCCGCACTTTCGATAGGCAGCGCCGATGCAGTGTATTGCTGGTCAAGCGCCGACGGGCATTTTACAAGTGATTCTATAGCTGTTCAAGTGGCGGTAGATGCTCCGGGTATTTACCAATTGATAGTAAAAGATACGGTCACTTTTTGTGCGGATACCAGTTTTGTCCAGGTTTTTCAAGATACCATCTCTCCTCTTGTGGACGCCGGCGTGGGTTTTGAAATTGATTGCATCAACCTACAAGATACGCTACAAGGTTTTGGAGCGGCTGACGCCCCCATTCAATATGCTTGGACGGGGCCTTGCATTATTTCGCCTAGCAATACCCCCGAAATCACCGTCAATTGTGCAGGAACCTATTATTTGTCCATCACGAATCAGACGAATGCTTGCACGGCTACAGATAGTGTTTTGGTTACCCAAAACCCCAGCATACCCATTGCGGCTATCTTGGACGATCCCAATCACATTTTGAGCTGTGATAGCTTAACCATTACTTTAGATGCCAGTCTGTCTTCCCAGGGTGACAGTATCTGCTACCAATGGGGCGGGCCAGGGATCCTTTCGGGCGATACCACACTTTACCCGGTTGTTAATGAGCCGGGGCAATACGACCTATTGGTGACCAATAAGAACAGCAATTGCACCAGTGTTGCGACTGTTTTTGTGGTACAAGACACCCTGGTACCCATTGCTGATTCCGACCAAATTGACCTCATCACCTGCGATAGTCTGGTCGTAGAAATTGGTGGATTTACAACCAGTATGGGCGATATTTTTGCTTATGAATGGACAACGACCAATGGAAATTTCGTCAGTCCGACCAACGAGCCGTTTGTGTTAGTAGATACGGCAGGGATTTATGAATTGACGGTTTTTAATACCTTTAATGGTTGTGCCTCCAGCTCTGTTGCCGAAGTGTTTCAAGACACCCATCCACCCATTGCCCATGCTGGTGATGATCAGATCATTGATTGCGGGTCGCCTCAGGTTGTTTTAAGCAATAGCGGATCTACAACGGGGGGCAATATCAATTACGAATGGTCGGGGCCAAATTGTATCACAGGCGAGGTGACAGCCAATGAAATAATAGTGGACTGCCCGGGGCTGTTTTTCCTGACAGTTAGTAACGAAAATACCGGTTGTTTTGCGGTGGATACCGTAGCGGTAATGAGTGATCCTAGCCTGCCTATTGCCTTCTTGCCGACTTCGTTGGAGCTATCTTGTGAAACGAGCACCGTCATAATTGATGCCAGTGCTTCCAATGGGGCTGTTTTTACCTGGTATTTCAACGGCATGCCGAGCAGTCTCAGTGGTTTAATGCCCGAGGTGAATGAAGCAGGTATTTATACCCTAGTCGCATCCAATGCCAATCAGGATTGTTCGGATACGTCCAGCGTTGTGGTTGCTCTAGACTGCATTCCTGATATCGTCGTTGCCACGCCAGATACGCTGACTTGTTTGCAGACTTCCGTTTTTCTGGATGCTTCTGCTTCTTCCTCCGGATCACAAATCACTTTTAACTGGGTGGTGCCCAATGCCAGTTGTATAGAAAGCGGGCAGGGTACGCCTGTATTGGAGGTAAAATGCCCGGGCATTTACCAACTGATTGTGACCAATCAGTTGTTGCAACTGAGCGACACCGCGAGTGTTCTGGTAGTCCAAAATACGACGCCACCTATAGCAGATGCCGCCATAGCGCCTATGATTACTTGTACAGAACCCGCCTCTGTACTGGACGTAGGCAATTCTTCTAGTGGCACAAACATCGGCTATAGCTGGACGCTACTGGGTGACGAGAACTTTATCGCTTTTGGCCCCACGGTGCAAGTGTTGAATGATGGCACGTATTTCCTCACTGTGATTGATAGTTTGAATGGCTGTACAGCGGAAGATATTGTGGATGTGCCCGTGAGCGATGATGTGCCCGTGATTGCTTTTGGAGGCACGGTGATTCCTTGTCTGAGGGATACTTTCCGCTTACAAGCTTTTGTGACCCCGGAAAATCAACCTTATGAATACACCTGGATGGGCAATAACATCCTGGCAGATGGCAATACCTTATCGGTGTTGCTGGATACAGCAGGGGTAGATACCCTGATGGTAGTCAATACCAGTAATAATTGCGTGGCCTTTGCAGTGGTAACGGTCACACAGCAAACCTGTATTCCTTGTCTGGAAATCGCGCCTGTTGATACCCTCAATTGTGTGAGGGATACGGTTCAGATCAGCGCTGCCTTTTGTGAATCGTGTATTGGTTGCGCGGTACAATGGCAGGCTGTGACAGGATCCATCGCCGCCCAAATAGACTCCATGAATGTATTAGTAGATGCGCCGGGGCTTTACCGGGTGACCGCTACGGATACCCTGGGTTTTTCCAAGGTGGTAGAAATCGTAGTGCCCATAGACACGATGCCCCCGCTTGCCAACGCAGGTTTGGATCAAGAGCTGACTTGCGGGGTAAGTCTGGCAGGTTTGGGCGATGAAGCCAATGCCTTGCCCCATTTGCAATTCCAATGGAGCGCTAGTAGCGGCCTGCCAATTACGCCCGATAACGGAGCCTATATTGAAGTGGATTTCCCAGATACTTTTGAATTGTTGGTGACCAACACCCTTAATGGATGTACGGCTGTTGATGAGGTAGTGGTTACGGTGGATCGCCTGACGCCATTTGCCGATGCAGGGCCTGGTCAGCTATTGACCTGCGACATCAATACCCTCAGTCTGGACGGCAGCAATTCGACGTTTGGGGTGCAAATAGCCTACCAATGGGACGGCCCTTCTGGCGCGGACATCATAGGAGCCAACACTTTCAATCCAATCATAGATACGCCGGGTTGGTATTTTTTAACGGTTACCAACTTGTCCAATCAGTGTTATGCTATTGACAGTACGTTAGTCGATCAAGCCGACGATGTACCGCCAGTGCCATCCCTTCCAGATACTGCGTTAACTTGTGCTTTTCCGGTTATTTTGCTGGAAGGCAGCATCCCTGATGGCAGCAATTATGAGTATGAGTGGTGTCGCGTAGATGAAGATGGTATGCCCCTAGGCTCTTGCATTGACATGCTGTTGATAGAGGTGGGCGTGGTCGGAACCTATCGTTTTGAAATCAGCAATCCTTTAACCGGGTGTAGCAATTCCGTCCTTGTAGAAGTGACAGAAAACTTTGAAGAACCAGAAGCCGAAGCCGGAGAAAGCGACACCTTATTGTGCAATTTGGACAGCTTGCAGCTAAACGGCTCCGCTGGCCCCATCGGGCAACTATTCGGCTACGAATGGTTCTCCTTTGCGGGAAATCCTATTTCCGATCCTAACCTGGCCAATCCCTACATTTATGAACCGGGAGTGTATCAGCTAACGGTTACGAACCTTGCTAATGGCTGTACCGACACCGATCAGGTAACCATCGACACCGATGAAACAACGCCCTTTGCCAATGCAGGTTTGGATACGACACTCACCTGTAGTAGGGATCAACTTAGATTATTAGGCTCTGGCACAACGGATAGTGGTCAGATTACTGTCCAATGGGAAAGCGAGGAGGGCAGTATTTTACTGGGGAGCAATACTTTCGAGCCGCTTATCAACGCGCCAGGTGCTTATATTTTGATGGTGATGGACGAAGCCAATGGCTGTACAGCAACCGATACCGTGTTGGTGGCCTCAAACACCCAAACTCCGTTAGCCGCTATCGATTCGATGGGCATGGAACTCAATTGTCAAACCGATGAAATTGAGGTGGATGCTTCCACTTCGGAAGCTGCTACGCCTTCGGGATTGAGCTTTGAATGGCAGAAAGTGCCAGGCGAGGTCGTAGGCATAAACGATCAAATCAGCCTGACAGAAATTGGCAATTACTTGCTTATTGTGACCGATCAAGGCAATGGTTGCAGCGATAGCCTGAGTTTTGCGGTAAGCGCCGATTATATATCCCCAGAGGTCGAAATTGCAGCGGCAGAACCGATAACGTGTACCAACCAAAGTGTTGCTTTGGATGCCAGTGCTTCCTCCAATGGGGCTAATTTTATCAATACCTGGATTGGCCCGGAAGGTGATACCTTGTCTTTTACTGATTTACAGCCGAGTGTCATGGCCGGGGGCAGCTATCGCCTGGTTATTTTCAATACCAGTAATGGCTGCCAAAATTTTGATGTGGTCAATGTACCCGTCGATACCACCCAACCTGTTGTGTTGATCCGAACACCAGAAAATCTGGACTGTATGGTGCGTTCCGTATGGTTGGATGGCAGCCTTTCATCAACTGGAAATGGTTTGACTTATTCGTGGACGAGCAACCAAGGGGCAATAGCTGGCCCGATGGATGCCCCGCTAACCATGGCCACTGCGCCAGGCTGGTATGTGCTTACGCTTTTTGATAATGAAAATGGCTGCATGGGGCAGGATTCTATAGCTGTTATTGAGTTGGCTGTGCCCATCGAAACAGCAGTAATTACGGCAACACCTCCAACTTGCGATGGCAGCATTTACGGCAGTATCCGCATAGATAGTGTCAATGGTGGCAGCCCGCCCTATCTGTTTTCCCTGGAGGGGGAGGGGTATGTTTCCGTCAACCCATTTGAGTATATTCCTCCAGGTACTTATGCTTTAAGCATTCAGGACAGCAATGGCTGTGAATGGGAAACGGATATTACAGTACCAGAATCCATGCCTTTTGAAGTCAACCTCAGTCCTGACCCTACCGTGGAAATTGTATTGGGCGATAGCGCTGAGTTAAAAATACAAGTGAGTATTAGTAATATTGACAGCATTTGGTGGTTGCCGGAGTTACCCGCATCAGATGGCATATCTCTGTCACAGTATGTCAGTCCGCAGCAATCTACTGCCTACCAAGTTTTTGTCATGGACGACCTGGGTTGCATCGCCTCTGATGTGATTTGGGTAACCGTTGTTGACAGCCCAACAGTATTTGTACCCAATATTTTTTCGCCCAATGGCGACAACAGCAATGACAGATTGGTTGTATTTGGCGGAAGCAATGTGTCGAATATCGCTTTTTGGCGTATTTTTGATCGTTGGGGCAATTTGGTGCACGAAGCTAAAAACTTTCAGCCGAACGACCCCAACTATGGCTGGGACGGTAACTTTAACGGCAGCCCGCTAGATCCCGCTGTATTTGTCTATTATCTGGAAGTCGTTTTTGCTAATGGACAAACAGGCGTATTGGAGGGCGATGTGTTGCTGATGCGGTGAGGAATAAAATACCCGCTCAAAACAACTTTCCCTGCTGATCGACAATCCTTACCTGAAAGGTTTTCCGGTGCTGCGGAGAAAGCCCATATGTTAAAACAGCCTGACGGTGGGTTTCAGTCGGGTAACCTTTGTTATGTTTCCAGTCATAATAGGGGTAGTCCTGATCGAGTTTCATCATATACTCGTCGCGGGCTGTTTTAGCCAGAATGGAGGCTGCTGCGATAGCCGTGTATTGCGCATCGCCTTTGACGATACAATGGGCGGGAATGCCGGGATAGGCGTTGAAGCGATTACCGTCGATAAGTAATAGCTCCGGTTGAAGCGACAGTTGGGAAATGGCTCGGTGCATGGCCAAAAAAGAAGCATTTAGGATATTGATTGCATCGATTTCTTCGGCGGATACCTGGGCAAGCGCACAAGCAAGCGCTTCTTTTAGAATGATAGCTTTAGCTTGCTCCCGTTTTTTTTCGCTGAGTTTCTTGGAATCATTGAGCAAGGGGTGGTTGAAATCTTTGGGCAGAATGACCGCCGCCGCGAATACGGGGCCGGCCAGGCATCCCCGACCTGCCTCGTCACAACCTGCTTCCACTAATTTGTTATTAAAAAAAGATTTTAGCATAATATTGTCGCACGTATCTGTTGTAAATCCATTGGAAAGATATTAACTTGTTCCATCTTTTTTGGGCTATGAAGGAAAAATTATTGGTGTTCAGCTTATTATTGTTAACATTTGGTGCTTGGGGGCAAATCCGCATCGCAGGCCGGGTTTTAGACAAAGACACCAAAGAGGGACTGCCGTTTGCCAGTGTATTTCTGGAAGGTACGAACATGGGTACTTCCACGGATTTGGACGGCTTTTATGAATTGACTTTAACCAAATTATCCGATAGTTTGTCGGCCTCCGCTCTGGGTTATCAAACCCTCCGAAAAAAAATCAGACCAGATTCTACGGTTCTAAAAATTGATTTCCAACTCAGTTCTTCCGATTTTACGTTAAGTGAAGTAGTCGTCTATGCCGGAGAGAATCCCGCTAATCGCATTGTACGAGGCATTATCGAGCAAAAGGAAAATAACAGTTTGGGGCATTTTAATACTTATCGTTATGAAAGCTACTCCAAAGTGGAGCTTGATTTGGAAAACATCAATCCCAAGCTGCGCAAAAACAAATTTCTACAGCCCTTTGATTTTATTTTTGAAAACATAGACAGCACGTCTGACGAAAAGCCCTTTTTGCCCGCTTACATCAATGAGGTATTGGCCGATGTGTATTATGTAAAAAATGCTGGCCCGGAAAAACGCATCATCAAAGCCCAGCGCGCTTCTGGTGTGGACAACCAAACCATTATCGAGTTCATCCGGCGCATCCATCAAGATTACAGCATTTACGACGATTGGATATACGTACTGGAGAAGCCATTTGTCAGCCCGTTTTCCAAATCAGGCCTGGGCTATTATGAGTATTATATTTTGGACAGTGCCTATGTGTCGGGGGCGTGGAGCTACCAATTGAAGTTCAAGCCGAAGCGCAAACAAGAAAATACGTTTTATGGCGATTTCTGGGTTGCGGATACCTCTTTTGCGATACAGCGCGTAAATATGCGCATGAGCCCGGATGTGAATATCAACTTGGTGAGCCGGATCATCATTTATGAAGAATTTGGACTGCATGAGGGTGCGTGGCTGCCCGTAAAGGAAAAAATGGTGGTGGATTTTACCCCTACAGAAGGGGCGCCGGGGATGATCGCCCGCCGAACGGAAACTTACCGGGATATTCAGCTCAATGAAGCCGGCGTGCGGCAGGATTATCTGGAAAAAGACCCTTTTTATGCCCTGGAGGATGTACAACAGGATGATGAGGCTTTTTGGCAAACTGTTCGCCATGAACCCCTTTCGGAAACGGAGGCCAAGGTGTATGTGATGATCGACAGCATACGAAATGTGCCTGTTTTTAAAACTTATGTGCAGGTTTTAGAAATTATTTTCAACGGCTACTTCATCGCCGGGCCGCTGGAGTTCGGGCCTTATTCTTCTGTTTACAGCATCAATCCCATTGAAGGGCATCGTTTTAGGCTGGGGGTTCGCACCAGCAAAAATTTCAGCAAGTCTTTGCGACTGGGTGGATATTTGGCCTACGGATTATATGATGAAGCCTGGAAATACGGTTTGGAAGCCGATTGGATTGCGAAACGGAGGCCGAGGGTAGCTTTAGGGGGAGCTTATAAAAAGGACATCAGCATCAATAGTGAAAACAGCGAAGAATTTGTAGAAGGGGACTTATTTACTGGTCTTTTTCGCAGGGATCTGATTCAAAAATTGATACTGGTAGAAGAAGGCAAGCTATACTATGAACGCTATTGGAAAAGTGGCTTTTCCAACCGGATCACTTTTCTACATCGGCGCATGGATCCTTATGGGGCAGTCACGGAAGATGGCCGGGGTTTCAATTATGCTTACCTAACTGACCCCGACGCTTTAACAGATATTGACACCACGATCAATACCACAGAACTCATCCTGAAATTGCGTTATGTCAAAGATGAAATGATTGTTGATGGCCGATTCGAACGCGCCAGCCTTGGATCCAAGCACCCGATCATAGAAATGCAATATACCCTGGGAGTGGATGGGATCTTTGGCAGTGACTACCATTACCACAAATTTCAACTGTCTTATCGGCACTATTTCTATATCAACCCCATAGGCTGGACTTCGTATCGCTTTGGGGGAGGCAAAATATTTGGCGACCTGCCTTTCCTTTTAATGGAAGTTCATCCAGGAAATGAGGGCTTTCTCATTGGCAGAGATGTTTTTGATATGATGACCCGGTACGAATTTGCCAGCGATACCTATGGCACCCTATTTGTAGAGCACCACTTCGATGGTTTTTTGCTCAATAAAATACCTTTGCTGAGAAAATTGGACTGGCGGTCACTGGTGTTTTTTAAATCGGCAATTGGCAGCCTGACCAACAGCAACAGGGATGCCAATCAACTCAATCTGTTTCAGCCGACAGAAGAAAATACGTTTGCAGGGTTTCGGCCGCCATCTGGCAGGCCTTATATGGAGGCGGGTATTGGTATTGAAAATATCCTGAAGGTATTCCAGTTTACCGCCATTTGGCGACTCACTTATCTGGACAACCCCCAAGCGAGCCGATTTGGCCTACGCCTGGGGGCTGCATTTTATTTTTGATCCTTGCGCATTGTGCGCTTGGACAATATTTACGCGAGGGTCTGCTTGATTTCAATAACTTCAAACACTTCAATCGTATCACCTACTTTGATGTCATTGAAGTTTTTGATAGACAAACCGCATTCCATACCAGATTTCACCTCTTTGGCGTCCTCTTTGAAACGTTTCAGCGAGGAAATTTCGGCGGACTGGCCTTCCCGAGCTGGGTAAATAACGATGCCGTCCCTTACCAAGCGGATATTGGAGTTTCGGTTGATTTTGCCTTCCTGTACAAAACAACCGGCCACTGTTCCCACTTTGCTGATTTTGAAAATATCGCGTATTTCCACGAGACCCACCACTTTTTCTTCTTTGGTAGGCTCCAGCATCCCCTCGATGGCTGCGCGAACTTCTCCGATAGCTTCGTAGATAATGGAGTAAGTCTTGATTTGAACACCCTCTTTTTCGGCTAGTTTACGAGCATTCATGGAAGGACGAACCTGGAAGCCGATGATGATGGCATCTGAAGCAGAGGCCAAAAGCACGTCTGATTCCACAATCTGGCCAACCGCCTTGTGAATAACATTCACTTGTACAGATTCGATGGATTGTTTGATGAGCGAATCGGACAAAGCTTCGATTGATCCATCCACGTCCCCTTTAACGATCAGGTTCAACTCTTTGAAGTTGCCCAATGCCAAGCGACGTCCAATTTCATCTAAGCTAATACGCTTGGTTGCTCTGGTGGCCTGTTCCCGGGAAATCTGAGCCCGTTTAGCCGCAATTTGACGAGCTTCCTGCTCGTTTTCTATGACTTTAAAGCGTTCCCCGGCCTGTGGCGCACCGCCTAGCCCCAATACCAAAACAGGTGCAGAAGGGCCGGCTTCTTTGACCCGCTGCCCACGTTCATTGAACATGGCCTTAACCTTGCCGGAATATTCGCCGGAAACGATGGCATCGCCAATGTGTAAGGTGCCGTTCTGAACCAATGTTTTCGTGACATAGCCACGGCCTTTGTCCAGAGAAGCTTCCAATACAGTTCCCAAGGCCAAGCGATTGGGGTTGGCTTGTAATTCTAGAATTTCTGCTTCCAGCAATATTTTTTCCAACAATTCTTCAATACCTAGCCCCGTTTTTGCGGAAATATCTTGGGATTGGTATTTGCCCCCCCAAGCTTCCACCAGGAAATTCATAGATGCCAACTCCTGCTTTATTTTCTCAGGTTGTGCACCGGGTTTATCAATTTTGTTGATGGCAAACACGATGGGCACTTCTGCGGCCTGAGCGTGGCTAATTGCTTCTCGCGTTTGGGGCATGATGCTGTCATCCGCCGCGATGATAATGACGGCAATATCCGTTACTTTAGCACCCCGTGCACGCATGGCTGTAAAGGCTTCGTGACCAGGTGTATCGAGGAAGGTGATTTTTTTAGCATCGGGTCCTACCAATACTTCATAGGCACCGATGTGTTGGGTAATACCCCCGGCTTCCCCTTCCACCACATTTGCACTACGGATATAATCGAGCAAGGAGGTTTTACCGTGATCCACGTGACCCATCACTGTGACGATCGGAGCACGGGGTTTCAGATCAATTGGATCATCCACTTCTTCTTCCACTTCTTCCGTTTGCTCCTCTACGCTGATGAATTCTACTTCATGGTCAAACTCAGAAGCTACCAATTCTATGATCTCAGCATCGAGACGCTGGTTGATAGAAACGATAATGCCTAAGTTGAGGCAGGTCATGATCACATCGGTTACCGGAACATCCATCAAATTGGCCAACTCCTGCACGGAAACAAATTCGGTAAGCTGTAATTTACCGGTTTCCTGTTCCTGTTCCCGCAACTCCTGGCGCTCCTTCAAGCGTTCGCGGTTATCCCGGCGCAGTTTTTGTCTTTTCTTTTTGCCGCCGCCAGACATACGGGCCATCGTGGCCTTGATCTTTTCTTCTATCTCGCGGTTTGATATTTCTCGTTCCTCCTCTTCGGTTTTTCTTCTTTGTGGATTATTTCCTCCAGTGGGGGGTGCTGAACGATTGCCTTGATTTTGATTTTGATTATTTTGCTGGTTCGGACCTTTTTCCGTTCCAACAACCTTTTTGCGTTTTCTTTTGCGCTTTTTCCGGAGTTGTTCTTCGGTTTCTCCCTTGTTGGGCTGTTGATTTTGAGTGGGCGGTGTACCAGGTGCAGCTTTTTTGGCAGCGCCATCTTCTACTTTTGCATTTTGCTCTGCCGGGCTGGTTTTTTTGTCATCTCGCTTGAAGGCACCGCTACCAGGAGTCGTATTGGGGTTATTGCCTTGAGGCCCGCCTTTTTTCTTTTTCTTTTTGGGTTTTTCAAATCGATCGGTATCAATTTTACCCAAAATTTTTAGTCCCCTCAGCTCCGGTGTTTTTGAGCGGTGCATGATTTCACCCTCTACTGGCGGGGCTTGGTCAGTAGCTTGCTGTTGCTTTGCAGCTTCTTCCACTCGATTTACAGGAATTGGTGGTATTTTATCCTGGTCTGATTTCTCTTCCGCAGGTGGCGGCGGCGGCGTAGGTATTTGTTGTGCTTTTTTCGGTTCTTCCGGTTCATGTTCTACAGGCGCGGGAACGTCGGCAGGTTGGATTTCCGGTGTTTGTTCTTTAGGGGCAGGAGCATTGGCTATCGGCTTTGGCGGCTCTGCTTGTTCTTCCACTTTTTTTTGAGGGCGCAACCGCGAGCTCAGGTCGATTTTTCCAACTACTTTTAGTTTAATTTCATTTTTCTCAGAAGCACTTTCTTCTTGGTGTTGATCGACAGTAGCAGGTACATGCTCTTCTGCGTCAACCTCTTTTTTGGGCAAATCGCTTTCAACTTTTGGGGTAGAAAAACTGAATTTACCGCCGACCTCTTTTTTAACCTGGGTCACAGGTCGCGTACCAATAACGAGTTGGTCGGCTTGTTCTTTGATAGCAATAGACTTTTGAAATTCCCGGAGTAACTCATCGTACATTTCATCCGTCACCTTAGCTGTTGGCTTGTTCTCTATATCATAGCCTTTACTGCTGAGGTGATCGACGATGGTCGTAGTTCCCACGTTCAATTCTTTTGCTATCTTTACTAAACGTCTCTCCATTATGCTGATTTAGACTTACGCATTGAAAAGGCAGAGAATAGCATGAAAGTTCCTTACATATCGAATATCTTTTTAAGTGATGAAAAAAAGATAAACCGCTAAAAGCTGCTGCCCAGGTTTTTTTGATGGTTATTAAATGTTGATTCTTTGAGTATCTGCATGACTTTTGTTAAGTCTTTTACAAATAACTGGCCAAAGAAGCTCAATTATTAAAAAACGATGCAAAGATAAGAGGTTTTACGGTCTAACAAGAAGAAAATACTCAAAATGCCGCTTTACCTGGTCGCTATTGTAGCAAAAAAAGCGAACCGGGCAAAGGTTTCGTGGTTCTTTGACAATTCTTGTGATTTGAAGCAATGCCGTACTTAAAGCAGGTTTAAGGATAAACAAACCTGCTTTAAGTACGACAATCGAAAAGCATCTCTCCTTTCAGTCGGTATGCTTTTTACCAAGTCTTTTTCCACAAAAATTGCCAAAGAACGGGCCTTGTTTCTAATCTTCTTCAAATTCTGAAGCCAGAATACGCAAAACTTCATCTACCGTTTCTTCTTCCAGATCGGTACGGCGCAACAATTCATCTTTGCTCAATTCCAAGACGTTTCTGGCGGTATCACAGCCGATGGATTTCAGGGCATCAATCACCCAATCCTCTAATTCATCGCGGAATTCATCCAGTTCCACATCATCAATCTCCACTTCATTGTTGCGGTAAACGTCAATTTCAAATCCAGTCAACTTGCTGGCCAGCTTGATATTGGTTCCCCCTTTGCCAATGGCCAAGGAAACCTGATCGGGCTCTAGAAATACATTAGCGCTTTTGCTGTTTACGTCCATGTTGATAGACGAAACCTTAGCTGGAGTCAAAGCCCGTTGAATATATAAGCTCAGGTTATTGGTATAGTTGACAATATCGATGTTTTCGTTGCGCAATTCCCGCACGATACCGTGGATACGAGAACCTTTCATACCCACACAAGCGCCTACCGGATCAATCCGGTCATCGTAGGATTCTACCGCCACTTTGGCCCGTTCGCCGGGTATGCGGACGATGTTTTTCACGGTGATCAAACCGTCTTCTATTTCAGGAACTTCCTGTTCTAGCAGTTTTTCCAAGAACAAATTATCCGTTCTAGACATGACCACGACAGGAGTGTTGTTGCGCATTTCTACCCGCTTGATCACTCCTTTCACTATATCGCCTTTCCGGTAAAAATCGCCTTTGATCATTTCTGTTCGGGGCAGGATTACCTCATTGCCTGTTGCGTCGTCCAAAACCAGTAATTCACGCTTGAGTATTTGATGTACTTCCCCAACGACCACATCGCCGACACGATCAAAATAGCGTTTGTATATTTCGTCTTTTTCCAGCTCCATAATTCTGGAAATCAGCGTTTGGCGGGCAGCCATGATGGCCCTGCGGCCAAAGTCTTCCAGAAAAAGCTGTTCATAACATTCCTCCCCGATTTCATAGTCTTCATCGATTGCCAGTGCCTCAGAAATAGACACTTGGCTTCTGTCATCGGTTACTTCACCGTCGGGTACAATTTCGCGTACCCGCCATAGTTCCAAGTCTCCCTTCGTTGTGTTTACAATAACATCAAAGTTTTCATCCGAACCGTATTTTTTACGTATCAGCGTACGAAATACATCCTCCAAAACTCGCACCATCGTAGGACGGTCGATGTTTTTTCCCATTTTAAATTCGCTGAAGGTATCTACCAGATTCATGGCTCATGTTTTAAAATGATATTTTTACAATGGTTTTATTAATCAGGCTGAAAGGAATTTCCGTTTCCAACACTTGCGTTTTTTTGCGGTTCCCTTCCTTAACCCGCACTTTTTCTTCCAAAACGATGCCCTCTTCATTCGATCGAAGCAAGATGCCTTCCTTGAGCGTACCGTCTTCCAGCCGAACTTCGATTTTACGGCCAATATTTTTAGCGTACTGGCGCGAAAGCTTCAGCGGGCGACCAACGCCTGGAGAAGAAACATCCAACATGTATTTGTCTCCCAACCAAAGGTTTTCATCCAGATGTTTTTCCAGATAACGGCTGACTTTATGGCATTTTTCGAAAGTAATGCCCGAATCGCTGTCAATGAAGACCTCTAGTTTGTTACCTGGCAATAACTTGAGTTCGATAAGAAAGCAATCTGTAAATTCTGCTTCTTGAAACTTAAGCTCTAAAAGGTTGGCGATTTGTGCTTCTATCACTATAACGGCCTGCTTGGACAATAAAAAGAGGGAACCGTTGGGTTCCCTCTATCGGATTTTTCATTTGCTTCTGCAAAAGTAAGTTATTTTTGCGAATAAAACAAATTTCGTTCTCAGACAATTTTTGCGAGTACGTTTTGGAAGAGAGTAGCGCTATTTTTATCGCTTGCATCAGAATGCAAGAATTGTCCCAAAACGAGTTTAAAAAAACTTTAACGCCCTGAAACTGTTCCACGATCAATACTTTGCGTCAAAATGGCGTTGTAATCACGAAACAAAAAAAAGAAAGATGAAAAACTGCTGGATGGCTGTTCTTTTGGTGCTGCTGGGCACGGCTGTTTATGGTCAAAAAACCACTTTTTCCTCCGCTCAGGACTCCGATCCTGCGGCTAAGGCATTACTGGATAAAGTGCGCCAAAAATACACGGCTTATAAATCCCTCACGGCTGAATTTACAGTTGATATGGAATTCCCGGATACCCCTAAGGAGACTCAAAAAGGCAAAATGCACAAAGAAGGCGCCAAATATCGAGTAAGCGTTTCCGGCCAAGAGGTGATCTGTGATGGCTCCACCATTTGGATGATCTTCCCGCAAAACAAAGAGGTACAAATTTCTAATATACCCGATGAGGACGAGATGGGCGATAATATCCTGACCCCGGATGCCTTGCTTAGCTTTTACGATAAAGGCCAATTTGCCTATACCATCACCAACGAATACAAAGATGCTACTGGCCGACAGATTCAGGAAATCGAGTTCAAGCCCTTGGACAAAAATGCCGATTACTCTAAGCTTCGCATGGCTGTTGTCAAAAGTACGGCTGAAGTGGTGAGCGTGAAAGCTTTCGGCAAAGACGGCTCTAAATATACCCTGACAATGACCAAATTATTACCCGATCGCACCTTTGAAACGGGTTTCTTTGTGTTTAATAAAGCCCAGTATCCGGGCTATTATATAGAGGATCTGCGCGACTAGTCCAAAAATCAGCAGCGTCCACCACAAGGGTCTGGTTTCGCTTGAAAAATCGAGTGCCGTTACATCGCCGCTGGCTGTAAAAGCAGCCCAGTAAAAAGGATGAGCCAGAGCGGGTTCTGTACTTTTCAGGTAATCTAATTTCGCCAGTTGCATGGCCGCATCTTTGGATTCTTTCCGTACCAGACCCTTGTAAAAAAGCTGCATAATCTGCGCTGTTTCCAAATCGCTGACTTGCCACAAGGTTGCTATCTGGCTTTTAGCCCCCGCATACATGAATCCGTTTTTCAAGCTGACCAAGCCCTCTCCTTTTTTCATTTCGCCCATGCCCGTTTCACAAGCGCTTAGCACCACTAAATCGGCATTTAGTTCCATGTCGTAAAGCTCTTTTGCGTAAAGCAGGTTTTGGGCGGGATGCTCCGCTACATGGGTAAAATGCAGGTGAGACATTTCCGCATTTTGTTCATCGAACTGGGCGTGCATAGCCAGGTGTATGATCTGATACTGATCCATTTCCTTTAAAAATCGCTCCTTAGTAGCGGAAGCGCCAATGAGGGTTTGGCTGGGCATCAGCGATGCAATCAGTTGTATTTCATTGGTGTTGTTTAGAAGAGCGGTTTGGCTGCCGCGTATATTACTCCCGCTCGCGCCAGCACCGTTTTGTTCATTTTCAGTGTAGGAAGGCGCAAATGCCAAAATCTGAGGAATAGCCGCTCTTTTTTTATGCCTGCGAAGGTCGCGGAGCAAAGTAAGTGAGGAGGCATAGCTGATGGCATGGCGTTGAATCAGGTAGGGGTAATCTTTAAAAGACTGTTGATCAATATTTACGGAATCATAAAGCAACGCATCAAAAGGCAAGTGTTCCAGACAGCCATCCGGGATGATGATCAGTCTTTTATTCAATCGCGATGCTATAGGTGCCAGCAGTTGTTCGTACAGCCAATGTGCGTTTTGGGTATAGGCCAACAACTGTAAGTCTGTTCGGGATTGGGCCCATGCCGCGATGCTTTCTCTTACCTTTTTAACGGCCTCTTCCAGCTTTTCGTCATAAGAAAATCGCCACAAATCGGCATTGTTTTCTGAAAAAGCAAAGACATACAAGTATGTTCCGGCAAAAAAGTATTGAACGAGGGTTTGGTCAGCATCCAGGGTGGTTGAGGTGATCTTTTTTATTGCCTGTGGCCGGCAAAATGTCGCCTTTACCTTTTTTCCAGTCACTTTTTTGGGCAAAGCATACTTTTGAAAAACGGTTTTGCTCTTTTCTGTATAGAACCAGGCAACATCTATATAATGGAGGCTGTCTGTTAGTTGGTACAATTCATAAGCATTGGCAACGGCTGCTTCAAACAAACTGCTGTGGGTTTTCTGCAAACGCTCCCGGATAAGTGGGGTGGCAGCTTTTTGTGCTATGCCTTCCAATAAATCAATGGCTTGTTGGAAACGCTGATCGGCCCGATGCAATTCCAACACCTGTTGATTGGCATAATACGCATGTCGGTGGTATTGAGCCAATTCTGCCAACTTGTCCAACAATCGAAAATGGGATTCTTCGGGTAAAACCGTTGAAGTAGAAAAATTTTTCAGGTAAGCTTCTTCTGGGGAAGAAGAAGAAGTTTGGTTCAGAAAGGCTTGTTTTCGAGCAAGTAGCATTGCTATTGCAGCGAGCAAAGCAACGATTATGATGCATCGCATAGCTCCTGTGGTTTTTTGGGTAAAAAATTTTCTTTAGGGTATCGCGAACAAAGATAAAAACTTTAACAAAAATTTAGCATAGTGGGGGCAATTTTTTTTTATCTTCAGGCGATTGGTTGTGTTATTTTGGGGAAGTAGTACTGCCCGCCTATGCGGCAAAGGGTCAAAAGCAGCTTTAATCTCTTGAGTATAGTTGAATAGGTAAGCCACCGATTACCGCTTTATCAACAACGTCCCAGATTGGATGACTTGCTCCTTTTCCCGTAAGGTATAAAAACAGGCACCGGAAGGCAGATGGCTGATGTCCATTTGTTGGGCATTAACGCTTTGAGTCCACAGCTGTGCTCCCAGCGTATTGTAAAAGGTGATGCTTAATGCCTGGTATTGCTGCCCATGCTCGATGTAAAGGTAATTTGAGGCCGGATTGGGATAGACCAAAACTTCCGACCAGGCCATTTCTGTTGGCGTTGTATCATCTATTGAAGTGATGGTTTGCAGGTTGCCATCCTTATCTATTTTCAGGAAATACGGCCTACAAGTATAGAAGCCAAACTCTGGAAAATAACCACACTTGTTAACCAGGTATAGGCAGCCGGTATCAGGGGTAGCAATAATTTTTTGGGGGGTATAAGCAAAATCCGGATCGCCCAGAAAGCGACTCCAGTTGAGCGTGCCGTCCGACCGGATGCTGCGCAATGAAACAAAGGCTTCGCAGTCAAACAGATCGCAACCGTGTTGATTGCCAAAATAAATGTGGTTGGTATCAATAGCGGCCAATGTATGTTGACCAGTAAATGAATTTTCGCCAATGAAGGGTTCATCCGACTGGTAAATCAGTTCTAACTGCCCTTGTTTATTCACGCGATAGAGCAACTCAGCTCCAAATTTGCCTCCTACTAAATAAACACTGTCGTTTATTGGTACGGTTTCTCTGATTAGAGAAGCCCCAAGACCTGTGGTGTAGTGTTCCAAAAAATTTAGATTCTCGTCATAGTGCAAAATACTCAGTCCATTATGCGCGGCATGATAATGCCCGGATGGCTCAAATTGAATGAGCGCAGGGGCATTCGAGGGTACAAAATCAATGCCACTTATAGACCAGTCTTCCCATACTTTTTTAGCGATTAACTCTCCATAGCGGGTATATTCTACAATATACGAATCGGTAAGCGGCGAACCTAAGTACTGGTCTCCAGTAATAATCAGATTACCTGAGCGATTCAGGATGACATTCTGGAAATACACGGTAAAGTCAAACGCTTCGCCAAAGGCATATTCGCCTATCTTTTCAAAGTTTTCATCCAGCAGGATGGTAAAAAAATGGCGCGTCGTATAGTTGAAAAAGCTAAATGGTTCGTTCGATATCACCTCCCCATAAATGATATACTGGTGTAGGGCATCATCATAAAAAACAAAGCTGGCTCTTTTCAGGTGGTAGTCATCTGTGGTTGAAGGGATCAAGTGGGTTTTTAGTACCTGTAATTGATCGTCCAACAACAATACCTTGGAAAAGGCTGAATCTAACTCTTGATATGAAATAATAGCTTCGCCATTCTCTTCAATTCTATACCAACGCTGAAAACAGGCCAGGTAGTGACCATTGCTCAGTCGCTTGCAATCGGACAACGTATTTATTATATAAGGATCTGCTTCCTGATGAAGCAGACCAAAAGCGTTTTCGGTGAGATCCTGGGCGATGCCCTGCGAGAAAGAGCAGAGTGCCAAGCTAAGTACAAGTATACGCTGTTTCATTGGATTATCATTACTTAGAATTAATAAAAGTTTCAATTTTCAAATATCTCAAGGGCTGTTTTCCAAAGTAACCCTTGAGATATTGCTTTTATAAACAACCTTCTTTGACAAATTTTGCGGGAAAAGACTTAGTTGAAATTAGAGCAACTATTAAAAGCAATGATTTTCATTAGGTCTTTTGCTTTGATGACATGATTTGTCAAAGCACTACAAACATGTAGTATATCCGCCGACAACAACTTTGCGAGTAGCGGATAAGTTCCTCTTACCAGTCACTCCATTTTCGGCATCGGTAAAACGAAGTCTTTCTACTTCACTACCTACTACTATATAAGTTCCTGAAGAAGGGTAGTGAATAGGAGTATAAGAATCCAATAACCAATCTGCAATATTAATATGGACAGCTATGTCGAAATTTGTAAAATCGATTGACCCATAGGGTTCGTTTTCAACCCATTCTTCGGGGGCATTTGCAAGGAATACCGTTCTAGCACATGTTGTAGAGGAAAACGGAGGAAAGCAATGATGCCCTATATATTGATCAGGGTCAAAGTTAGATACATCATAAATTATTAACTCTGGTATCCAAAGAGGACAATTCAAGTCTGTCCATGCTACGTCTTGAGCAATAGAAAGAGCTACTCCATCTTTAATAGTCTCAATCGCTACATCCCAAGTAACAGGTCCCGAAGTTGCAGGTGCTGCTGCTGCTGCCCGTTCAAACACTACATCAAACTTTACAATTGTTTTATTGGCATCTAAGGATACCATATTGACATCCATCATCGTAGCAGGGCTTTGGAGCTGGTTTTCCCAATTACTTATTTGGGCATAAGTTTCATTAAAGGCTTGCACCATCCCATTGCCCGACATCATCAGTTGGCCATTGGCATCTGTTACGTTCACAATTTCCTTAGTCAAGGATTTTATTTCATCAACCCGATGCTGAAGAAAAGGATTTTTAACGTAATTGCCACTGGCTTCCAACAGCCATTTGCCTTCATTGACTTCCGTATCTTCAAAGACTTCTCGTCCAGGTACTTCGTTTTGTCCATGGCTGGTTTTGTCCAGAAAATGCAGCACTTTCGCCCTAGCTTCCGCTTCATCTTTTGGATGCCATGGTTTTTCTTCAAATGTAAATTCGGGTATGGTAGCTTCCTGTTGGCAGGAGCTTAGTAAGAAAACAAGGCCTGCTAAAGGCAGCAGTTTTAGAAGGGTGCGGCCACTCCCTTTTTTAAAACAATGCGAGGGTGGTAAAAAAGCTTACAAATAAATTCATAATCAAGTATTTAAGGGTTAAATAATTACGGCTTTTGAGAAAAGCACTTACCTGGTTTCATCTATCTACAAAACAATGAAAAAATATTAAAACCCAAATACCACATTTTCTATTTAATCAGTATGCTATTCGCGCTGTATTTTTACTCAAATAACTTTTGTTCAATACTTTAACTGTGTCATAAGTCAGGTTTTAGAAAATCATTGGAGATTGATACTTGCCCAAAAGTAATCTCCCAATATCCCTCTGGTATAAAATCAAAATCCCCGTCGAGGAGGTGTTCCTGACGGGGATTTATTTTTATCCGTGAAATGTTACGCAATTATTCTGCGGCATCCTCCTCGGTATCCGTATTGGAGTCGATGGCATCTTTCAATTGAGAGAAGATTTCCAAATCGCCCAAAGTGGACTTCTCGATGGTGGCCTGTTGTTTTTGAACGGCTTTGCGTGTGCGGTTGCGTTCTTCCTGCTTTTCTTTGCGCACTTCTTCTTCCGCTTCGCGGCGAATGTCTTCCAGGTAGCGCTGGTGAGAAACCATGATCCGTTTTTCATCGCGATTGAACTCAATGACTTTTACGGTCAGTGTTTCTTCCACCTCTGCCATGGTGTTGTCCTCTTTGCGGATGTGCTTGATTGGAGCGAATGCTTCCAAACCGTAGGGCAATTGCAGGATAGCGCCGCGGTCGTCACGACGGATTACAGTGGCTTCATGGTAGGAACCTACTGGGAATACGGTTTCGAAAGTATCCCATGGGTTTTCTTCCAATTGCTTGTGTCCCAAAGAAAGTTTGCGATTGTCTTTGTCTATTTCCAGAACAAGGACATCAATTTTTTCGCCTACTTTCGTAAACTCTGATGGGTGCGAGAAACGCTTGGTCCAAGACAAATCCGAGATGTGGATCATACCACCAATGCCTTCTTCCATTTCCACGAATACACCGTAAGGCGTCAGGTTTTTCACCTCACCGATATGACGGCTATTTAGGGCAAAGCGCTCTTCGATGATATTCCAAGGATCTTCGCTCATCTGCTTGATGGAAAGCGACATTTTGCGCTCTTCGCGATCGATGGTAACAACTTTGGCTTCGTGATCTTGTCCTAGCTTGAAGTACTCTCTGGCATTGATCGGCTGGTTGCTCCAGCTCACCTCTGAAACGTGGATCAATCCTTCTACGCCGGGCTGTATTTCCAGGAATGCACCGTAATCTTCGATGTTGACGATCTTGCCTTTTACGATAGAGCCTTCAGAAATGCCAGCACTCAATACTTCCCATGGGTGAGGCTGCAATTGCTTCAAGCCAAGAGAAATGCGTTTCTTGTTTTCGTCGAAGTCGAGCACCACCACGTTGATCTTTTGGTTGAGCGTGAGCACTTCGCTGGGGTGGTTGATACGCCCCCAAGAGATGTCTGTAATGTACAACAGACCATCCACACCACCCAGGTCGAGGAATGCCCCGAAATCGGTGATGTTCTTGACCAAACCTTCCAATACCTGGCCTTTTTCGAGGCTGGCGATAATAGCCTCGCGTTGCTCGGCCAAATCGCTTTCGATGAGTGCTTTGTGTGAAACAACGGCATTTTTAATCTGCTCGTTGATTTTCACTACTTTGAACTCCATCGTTTTGCCTACGTAGGCATCGTAATCAATGATGGGCTTGATGTCAATTTGAGAACCAGGCAAGAAAGTTTCCAAACCGCTGCAATCAACGATCAAACCACCTTTGGTCTTGCTGATAACGGTACCCTTAATCACGGTGCTGTTTTCGTAAGAATCAACGATGCTTTCCCATGCGCGCAGCAATTTGGCCTTGCGACGAGATAATACCAATTGTCCGCGAGAATCTTCCTGCTGCTCGACATAGACATCAACAGCATCGCCGATTTTCATATCAGGGGTGTCCCTAAATTCAGACAAAGAGATCAAACCATCTGATTTGTAATTGATGTCCAAAACGACATCGCCACCTTGAATGGAGGTCACGCGACCTTTGACGATTTCGTTTTCTAAAACAGCATTGAGTGTTGACGCGTACTGCTCGGTGTAGTTCTTGATCTGGTCATCAGTATAAACGCCGCTGGCCTTTTTACCGATGCCCCAATTGAAGTCATAGTGGGCACTGCCTGCCGCCAACAAGGGATCTTCCAGAAGAATCACGTCCTCGTCTTCTTCTTCTTCTTCCTCTGTTGTCTCTTCTTCGTCCAAATCATTTTTGCGAACGACGATGACAGGGGCTGGTGTATCCTCTTCCGCGTCCTCTTCGATCAGGTTTTCAGCGGCTTCCGCTGTTTCGTCTAAGCTCGACGATACTAACTCCTCTTCAGGATTCAAATCTTCTATTTCGTCTTTTTCATCTAGCATTGAAAGAATGCTTTTAAAGGTTAAAAAATAAGATGTCGGTCTGCTCATTTCCCGCCTAGGGCGGGCTTTGATTTTTAGCGGGGCAAAGGTAATGCTTTTTTTGTAAAAAAGGCCGCAATTTTGATTGTTTTATCCTTTTCAGCAAAAAGATAGTCGCTAAATCTCTAATTTTGTCAGAAAAATTGTGCTACTTATACAATTTGCTTAGCTTAGTGCGCTAAGCCTTAAGCAATAAAAACGTACCTTATATCTATGAGTGAATCCAGACCCTGGCTAAAGAACTATCCTTCCGGCGTACCGGCCAATATTGATCCGGAAGCTTACCCCAATTTGGTAGCTATGTTGGAGGAAACCATGAAAAAATATAAAGGCAAACCAGCCTTTACCTGCATGGGCAAATCCCTGACCTACGATCAATTGGATCGTCAGTCGAGTCAGTTTGGCGCGTATCTTCAGTCGCGAGGCCTCGAAGCAGGGGATAAAATTGCCTTGATGATGCCCAATATGCTCCAATATCCTATTGCTTTGTTTGGGGCTTTGCGGGCCGGATTAATTGTCGTCAACACCAACCCGCTCTACACACCGCGCGAAATGCGCCATCAGTTTACCGATGCTGGCGTTAAAGCCGTGATCATTGCTGAAAATTTTGCTTCCAAGCTGGAGGAGATCATGGAACATACCAGCATCAAAATGGTCATTATTACCAGTATTGGCGAATTGCTGGGGTTTCCGAAAGGGATGATCGTGAATTTTGTGGTTCGGCGCGTCAAGCGGATGGTTCCCAAATACCATATCCCCAATACAGTGACCTTTAGCGAGGCCGTGGCCATGGGCAAACGCTTTACGCTCAAGCCACATATTGGCAGCCCAGATGACACCATATTACTGCAATACACTGGCGGAACGACGGGAGTGGCGAAAGGCGCTATGCTTACCAATAGGAATTTGGTATCTAATATGCAGCAGATCAGAGCCTGGATGATGCCTTTTTTAAAGGAAACCGAGGAACTGGCTTTAAGCCCCCTGCCGATGTACCACATTTTTGCCTTCACAGTCAATTGCCTGGCGCTTTTTAGTATAGGTACGCACACGATATTGGTGACCAATCCTCGCGACTTGCCTTCGGTGATTCAGTGTTTTAAAGATTATAAAATAACCCTAATGACTGGCGTAAATACTTTATTCAATGCGCTGGTCAATCACAAAGACTTTGCCGCATTGGATTTCAGCAGCCTAAAAATAACGGTGGGCGGCGGTATGGCAGTGCAGCGTGCGGTGGCAGAGCAGTGGCAAAAGGTTACCGGATGCCCCTTGTCGGAAGGATTCGGTATGACCGAAAGCTCGCCGGTTGCTACGGTCAATCCATTGGACGGACGCGGCAGAATCGGTACGATTGGATTGCCCGTTTCCTCAACAGAGGTGCGCATCGCGGATGCCAACGGCATGATTTTGGGGCCCAATGAGCGGGGTGAAATTCAGTTAAAAGGCCCTCAAATCATGAAAGGATACTACAACCGCCCCGATGCTACTGCCGAAACCATTGTTGATGGCGGCTGGCTGCGCACCGGCGATATTGGCATCATGTCAGAGGATGGCTTTTTCCAGATAGTGGATCGCATCAAAGACATGGTATTGGTATCGGGCTTCAATGTATATCCCAATGAAGTAGAAGAAGTGGTAGCAGCCCACCCTAAAGTGCTGGAATGCGCCGTGATCGGGATTCCGGATGACAAAACAGGGGAGGCCGTAAAATTATACGTGGTTAAAAAAGACAATTCGCTCACCGATAAGGAAATCATCAACCATTGTAAGGAGAACCTCACGGGCTATAAGGTACCCAAGCTGGTCGAATTTCGAAAAGAGCTGCCCAAAACAAATATAGGTAAAATTCTGCGCCGGGCATTGAAGGAAGAATTAAACCAGTAATCTGATGGAGCGAATCAATGCTGAACATGCCCCCAAGCCTGTAGGCGCGTATCCTCACGCCCGGCGGGTAGGTGATTTGCTTTTTCTATCAGGGATAGGCCCCCGCGATCCGAAAACGGATGGAGTGCCGGGCTTGGAACTCAGTCCGACGGGCAATTATATCCATTTTGATTTCGAGGCGCAATGCCATTCTGTTTTTCAAAATGTCCGACTAGTGCTCGAGGCTTGTGGCGCACGCTGGGAACAATTGGTGGATGTGACGGTTTTTCTGACAGATATGGAACGCGATTTTCATACATACAACCGCATCTATGCGGAATATTTCAAGGAAAATCAGCCTTGCCGCACCACGGTGGGCATAGATGCGCTACCTACGCCCATTGCTATAGAGTTGAAATGTATTGCTTGGTTGGGCAGCCCTACGCCGCCTTCCACTTAATATTGCATCCGCCGCTGGGGTATTGTATGTCGGAAACGGGCTGCCCTGACAACACAGCATCTAGTGCTGCTCTTAAATCAGCACCACTCAAAGGCAATGAATTGCCTGGGCGCGAACCATCGAGGCGGCCTCGGTACACCAAGTACATCTCTGCATCAAATACATAAAAATCCGGCGTGCAAGCAGCATCATAGGCGCGGGCTACTTCCTGGCTTTCATCGTAGAGATAAGGGAAAGGGTAGCCAACTGCCAGCGCGTGTTCTTTCATTTTATCGGGGCCATCCTGCGGGTATTTTTCCGCATCATTGGAGCTAATACCCACAAATTTCACGCCCCTAGCTTGGTATTCTTTTGCCAAGTTCACAATTTCGCCATTCACATGAATCACATAAGGACAGTGGTTGCACAGAAACATGATCACCGTCGCTTTTGCATTGGAAAAATCGGCCAATTGAAAATGTTTCCCTGAAATGGTGTCGGGCAGCTTAAAGTCGGGCGCTTTCAAGCCCAGATCAAGCATTTTGGATTCGGTATAAGCCATAATGATGTTGTATAAGTGCAGGATGGGTATTCCCACAACCTGCTTTTAGTTGTGAGAACGCCTTGAAGAGCAGGAATGTTTAACCTTATTTAGAAGATGACGAAAGGCTTAATTACGCGATCGTCGTTCCGTTGAATCATGAAAAAATAGCTGCCTTTGGCCAGGAATTGTAAATCCAAATCTAGCTTCTTTTGGGCAAAGCGATTAGGCATGGCCTCGTGACGATAAACTTCCTGCCCCAATATATTATAAATGCGGAACTCGTAGGTTTCATAATCGGGGGTTTCATATTCTACGGTCAAATTACCTGGACTGGGATTGGGGTATAGCCGAATCAAATCGAGGGGGCCAACTTTTGCGACGCAAGTTTCTCCAATGAAATTCATGGCATTTTCCACATTCAATATCCCGCCCGTAACCGTAATACCGTCGAGGTCGGCTAAGGGCTCGGTATTGTTGATGATAGCCTCCCGAATAAACAAGGCTGTTTCCATGGGATCGGTCAGCGCGCCATCGGCCAGATCCTGGCAAGGCAAAGCATAGAGCAGGGCAATAGAGCCAGTCAGGTGGGGCGCTGCCGCTGAATTGCCATTGAAGGAGCCGTATTGATTGGATAAGGCCAGGCTGTAGGAGTTGTGCCCAGGAGCGCCCATGTCAATATGTTTTTTCCCGAAGCCGGATGATTGGTATTTTTCATCGTCTTGGGTCACATTGGTTACTGTCAGTATAAAATCGCTTTCGCAGGAGGTAGGCATATCGCCTTGCAAGTCCACATTCACGTTGCTGTTTGCCGTACCGGCGCCTGTCAGAATGCCTACTTCTCCCATCAGGTCGTACATGCCGCCCCAAACGGGTTGTGCCTCGCAAAAAGTAGGCGTGGGCAGGCCAAAGGACGCATTGGTTGCTACCAGGAAAGCACCTTTCTGGCCATTGCTCTCGTTGTAGCGTTTGCGTTGCTCGATGCAGTATTCGTAGGCAGAAATGATCTGATCGACAAATCCGGTAGCAAACAACATGACTTTGACATTCCAATTGATACCTGCTACGCCAATCGAGTTATTGCCACTAGCGCCCAATATGCCTGCCACAGCGAGCCCGTGATCGTCCACTAACATCTCATTGGAATCTTCTTTGAAGTTCCAGCCAAAGGTATCGTCGATATAGCCGTTGTTGTCATTGTCTAGGCCGTCGTTGGGTATCTCATCGGAATTTTGCCAAACATTCGCAGCCAAATCGGGATGCTCAATGTCGAAACCGCTGTCAAGTACTGCTATGACGATCTGGTCGCCATTGGAGGTCTGGCCTCCGGTGGTGACATCCCATACCGCTTCAATGCCTATGCGCGGAAACCCCCATTGGTTGACAAATTCAAAATCGTTGGGTTCTTGGCGGAAATCTAGTTGATAGTTGTATTGGAAGGCCATGACCTCCGGCTGTTGTTGCAGCCATTGTTCCAGGGTGTTTTCCTGCCAAATAGTGGTATTGATTTTCAGTAAAAAAATCCCGTGCTGCCGGGCAACAGTTCTTTGAAGGGTGACAGAGGCCGGATGCCGGGCGTTAATTTTTTGTAAAAAAGGCTGAATAGAGGCCTTGTCTTCGAGGCGTACTAAAAGCTCGTCCTTGATTTTTCCATTAGATTGCCCTACTAGCGAACCAATTAAACAGAGCAAGAGTAGCGTCAAAAAATATTTCATTGTCATTATCTATTCCACTTATGAATGCTCAAAATTAGTGGATTTTGCGAAAACCTGGTGGATGTTAACGTTCGTTTGAATGGAATTGTACAAATGAGGCTTGCTTTTATAAGCTATTTTTGAACGATCACTGTAAAGGTACTGGCATGAGGCGATTGTTTCTAATCTAAGTTTTCCAAATTTGCTATATCCTGAATGGCAATACCCAGTTTCTGAGCAATTTCCTCTTTGGGTATGCCTAAGTTGAGCAATAATCTGATAGCCTGTTCTTTTTGAGCTCTTTCCTCTTCCTGCTTACGAAGGGCTTCTTCTTTTTGTTTATTGGCTTCTTCCTTTTGTTTATTGGCTTCTTCCTTTTGTTTATTGGCTTCTGCTATGCGGTTTTCATACTCATTGAGTTCGGAGATGAAATCATCTTCTACTGTCA
>CALMIR010000199.1 GCA_937864265.1 uncultured Saprospirales bacterium
AGAATATCTTTTAACGCTGGTATAAAAAGCACCCCATCAAAATCGTATTGATCGAAATCACGGCGCATGGTTTCGAGGTCTTGGTCAATAAACTTGAAGTACAAGTTTTTGCCGTCGCTGATACTTTTATTCAGCACTTGATGGGAGTCTATGACCGCAATTCGCTTCACATCATCGCTTTCATACTCAAATATAAAGCCAATGACAATAAAAAAAATGGCGAAGGACAAAGGCGTCAAAATGGTGGCTAGGATAAAGGACCACCGCTTCACCCGCGTCAGATATTCCCTTTTTATAATCAATAGAAGTTTGTCCATGTCTTTTCGGGCTTATGCTGCTTCCATATTTTTTACTTGCCGGATAAATATTTCGCTCAAAGAAGGCAGAATTTCTTGAAAAGCCACAATGGACAATCCGTGATCCATCAGTAGGCGCAGTAATCCATTGCCGGTTTCATTGTTCGATTTCAAGACGATGCTCTGATCCTTTTGCGCAACGATGCTAAGTTCGTTTCGAAGCCTTTCGGGCAAGCTGCCTTCGTACGCTACGCTGAACAAATGCTCTTTAAACCGCTGCTTGATGTCCCCTACCCGGCCCTCCAGGATATTATGCCCTTTGTTGATGAGGACGATGTGCTCGCAGATTTCTTCTACCTGTTCCATGCGATGGGTAGAGAAAATGATGCTGGCACCTTGCTCTTTTAAAGCCAAAATTTCTGATTGTATCAGTTGTGTGTTTATGGGGTCCAAACCAGAAAAAGGCTCATCCAAAATCAGCAGTTTAGGTCGATGTACTACGGTGGAGATAAACTGTATTTTTTGTTGCATGCCTTTGGAGAGTTCTTCCACTTTTTTCTGTTGCCAATCCGATATATTGAATTTTTCCAACCACTGGCCAATTTCCATTTCCGCTTCCTTTTTACCCAATCCTTTGAGGCGAGCCAGGTAAAGCAAATGCTCCCCAACTTTCATCTTTTTGTATAACCCCCGTTCTTCTGGCATGTAGCCTATATTAGTCGGATGCCGGCCATTTAATGGTTCTCCATCCAAAAATATCCGCCCTGTGTCCACTCCCGTGATACCCGTAATCATGCGAATGATAGAGGTTTTTCCAGCGCCATTGGGACCCAATAAGCCGAAAATGCAGCCTTTCTCAATCTGAAAACTGACGCCATTTACCGCTCGGTATTTGCCGTAGGTTTTTACAATTTCTTCTAGTTTTAATGCTATTTCCACTTTTTTCTTACTTTAGGAACGGCTTAGTAGTATGCAAAAAATTACTTCCCGATTGATCAAAGTCCTTACCCTAGCGGT
>CALMIR010000200.1 GCA_937864265.1 uncultured Saprospirales bacterium
CACCCTCACCCAATTTCTTCTTACACCCTTACTTTCTAAGTGCTCTTAGTGTTGCAGCACACCCTCACCCTCACCCTCACCCTCACCCTCACCCTCACCCAATTTCTTCTTACACCCTTACTTTCTAAGTGTTCTAAGTGTTGCAACACACCCACACCCTCACCCACACTCTACTTCTTCACCTTAATATTCCGAAACCAAATCTGGTTGCCGTGATCCTGCAAAGCCAGGTGTCCCTTTTTAGCGAGCCCATAATCCGGGAAATCCTCCCATTTACCGGCGGCGATCAATTCCTTCCATTCTGGTGTCCAGAGGGTATAGGCCACCACCTTTTCCCCATTCAGCCAGTGTTCTACCTGTCCGTTTTGGACAATTATCCGGGAATGATTGAATTCCCCGACGGGCTTGAATGCCGCTTTGGCGGGGGCGTGCATGCCATAGTTGGCGCCTGACTTTTGCCAGTCTTCCAATTCCATCGGGAAGCCCACATCATCGATGAGTTGGTACTCCGGGCCAGTTTCGTAAACAGCTTTGTATTTGGTAGTATCCTCAACCACATTGAAGAAGATACCGCTATTACCCGCTTCTGAAATTTTCCATTCCAGACTCAGCTCAAAATTTTCAAATACTTCATTCGATACAATATCATTACCCAGGCCTTCTAATCCGGCTTCGCCCAAAGCCACCAGTTCGCCATTTTCCACTTTCCAGCCGCTGACAGAATCTTTGCCATAAACATGCCAATTATTCGTTGTTTGTCCATCGAAAAGCAAGCGCCAGCCTGCGTCTTCTTCCTCTTGAGTCAGGGTGTTAAGTTGCTCTGTTGTTTCAGCTGCCGTTTCTTGAGGCGCTTTATCCGACTTGCCATTAGAGCAGGCCGCCACGAATAGAGCCATAGTCAGATACAGAAGAATGCTTTGTTTTTTCATATGCCAGTTTTTAGTAACGCAGAAAAATTAAGTTCCCGATTTTGGGGCTAAACGGTTCATTTTAGGTGTGTCCGCTAGGGTAAGGACTTTGATCAATCGGAAAGTAATTTTTTGCAGATTACAATAGACAGACCACTCCTTTACCCCTATATTTTATTGAAAAAATCAACCCGCCTTCTCCAGCGTTTTTCGCGGAATCCTAAATCGCTGCTACTCCTTCAACCTCGGATCCAGTGCATCCGTCAAGCCTTCGCCAATCAAGTTGAATATCGTAACCGTGGCAAAAATAGCCAATCCCGGGAATACGGCCAACCACCAGGCCGAAGGATGTATCCGGGCCAGATTGAGTAGCTTTCCCCAGGTCACCTCATCTGGTGGAACGCCGATGCTAAGAAATGAAAGAAAAGATTCCAACAAGATGGCACTGGCAATACCAAAGGCAATGGCAATGAGTACGGGCGTCAGTGCATTGGGTATAGCGTGCCGGAATAAAATCCGTACTTCGCTGAAGCCCAATGCTTGAGCTGCTTCTATATATTCGAGGCTACGTATGCGCAGCAGTTCCGCCCGAATGAACCGGGCAATGCTTGTCCAACGGATCAAACCAATGATGGCCATGACCAATAGAATAGAGCTGGTATCAATAATAGCAACTATGCTGAGTAACAGCAGCAATGCCGGAATAGAATTGAATACTTCTATGATACGCATAATGATCAGATCCATGGGAATCACGATCTTTTTGGCAAACGCAGGGTACCTGTGCAGCACTCTAGCCAATAGATTCGCTAGAAATAGGGCAAGAACGATAATTCCCAGGCTTTTCGTCAGTTCCCATCCAAAATGGCCTTCATTCAAAGCATAGCTGCGCACACTGAAGCCATAAAAAAAGCCCAAAAACAAGGCCAATATGTTCAAAATCAATCGAATTCGCGAAATTTTAAACCGATCATCTCCAAAATAACCAGCCAAAGCACCCAATAAAACACCAATCAAAGTAGCCACCGACATAGATATAACACCTACCAACATGGCTATCCGCGTACCGGATATCATTCCAGCGGCCACGTCTCTCCCGAGTTGATCCGTCCCCAGCCAATGTCTGAACCAGGTAGAACGCACCCGCTGCGATTCCCCCGGTCCCACATAATTGATGTTTTTCCGGTCAATCGTTTGGGGAGAATAAGGGATGAGGGGCCAAACGACCCTTTCGTAGTTGTGTTCGTGCCATGATTTTTGAAAAAATTGGCTTTCCCACTCTGCTAAACCGACATCTACCAAATATTGCCGTAAAACCGGAAAATAGGTTTTACCATCCAATTTGCAATAAAGGGGCCTTTCATTGGCTATAAAATCGGCGCTAAGGGCAATGAACAGCAGCACATACAGGAGGCGTAATGACCAGACGGCCATCCTGTTTTTTCTAAACTGGCGACGCACAATAGCGCCGTAGCTCTGATTGAGTTGTTCTTTTTGCTTCAGATGCTCGGCCAGTTGCTGTTCATTTTTTACCCCTATGAGCATGTATCATCATTTTTTACTGCTGTAAGAAACACGAGGATCAAACCTGGCATACAAAATATCGGCAATCAAAATGCCAGCCATCGTTAGTACCGCCGTTATCATCAATAAGGCATAAACCAGGGGCCAATCGCGCGACAGAATACCATCAACGGTCAGCTTGCCCATGCCCGGTATGTTAAAAATAACCTCAATAACCAAAGAACCGGCAAAAATAGCAGGCAGCACACCGGCAAACATAGTAATGATAGGAAAAAGCGCATTTCTAAAGGCATGCTTCCAAATCACGGTCTGCTCGCTTAAGCCCTTTGCCCGCGCCGTACGGATATAATCTTGTCGAATTACGTTGAGTACCCCTCCCCGCATCTGCCGGGATATGAAAGCCAATGTACCATAAGTTAAACAAAGGACAGGTAGAAACAAATGCGCCGACCGTTCCAAAAACCGATCCCCAAAAGGTGCTTCTTTAGGCAAATCGCCTAAACCCAAAGAAGGAAACCAGTCCATACCATATTCTGGCGTAGTGAAAAAAACGACTAGCAAAGTAGCAATCCAGAAATTCGGCAAGGAATGCAGAATAAAGAGCAGCAAGGTGATGAAACGATCGTAAAAAGTATCCTTTCGAATGGCAGAAAACACCCCAATGGGGATGGCAATTAAGTAAGAAAAGAAAAGCGCCCAACAATTGATAAGGATAGTCCAATATAGGGCATCGGCTATTTTATCTGCCACAGGGCGATTGTCGTAGTAGGATTTGCCAAAATCCAGGCGCATAAAATTGGTCAGCCAACAGTGGTATTGATTGTTCAAACCAAACCATTTCAGATCAGGCACATAGAGCAGTTGGCGGGTCTTTTGACTTTTAACCCGCTGGTAAGACTGCATCAAATCGGTGAAACCTGCCGCCAAACTCTGTTTCAACAAACTATCCTGTTCCATCCCCTGGCGGATTTGCCCCAGCAAACTGGAAATTTTATGGTCTTGGTAGTTGACATACAATTGTCGTAAATTGGCCTTGACATTCCTGGCTGGCGTGCCAGTGGCTAACGCTGGTGGCAAGGCGGCCATTTCGTACTCCAGAATACGGATGTTATCATACCAACCGCTGATTTGAGGCCAGTTGCCGTATTGCTGGATGAGTTTCCTTAAATTTTCCTGGTGGATGGGGTTGAGGATGGCGTGCAAGGTATCGGGAATTGCCGCTGGACTGATGGAAAAGTAAAACGCCGGTTTATCTAGCCCCAGGTATCGCGCCGTTTCCTGATAGATACGGTCGGCGTTGATCAGATCCCGCTCTACATCACCTGAGCGGTCGCGGAGGAATAGCTCCACTGGGTCTCCTGGTGCCATTTTGCTCAAGCCAAATGCCAGCAAAGAGATCACCAACAAGGTCGGAATAAATATGAATATTCGTTTGAGTAAGTATTGATACATGGGACTTTCTAAAACATTCGTGCAAGATACTACACGGATGGGAATTCCGCCAATTTTAAGCTTTTTTTTGCGCTAGCAGGTCATAATACAGACCAAACAACCAGCGTTCTCCACATTGCCCGAATACATTTTCCGCAGAAACTGCGCAAATAGTTTTAGAATATGGTAGAAATGTTTAATTTTCCGGGCGTAAGTTGATCCAAAAGCAAGCTCTAACGGGGAGTTTTAATTTATGGAAAAATACATCAAGTATTTACTGGCAGATATTGCAGCAGCTACACAGGAAGAACCTGTATTGGCTGGATTTGAGGAAGAAGAGGAAGAAGAATTGGTGTTTCTGAGCCTGGAAGAAGAAGAACCCAGCGCCAGGCGTGAACCCCTGCAAAAAGCAGTTGGTCTAAAACAAGAGTGGTTTCCGCCCGTAAAAATGCTCAGCGAGCCTTATATAGAACTCATCCTCAATGCCCTGGAAGATTGCTTGGACGCCCATGGCTTCATCGTCGTTTTTCCAGAACATTTTCCTCTGCCCAAACAATATGAATTACTGGTCAATTACCTGGATCAGGAAGTGCCCATTCTCACTTACAATACCTGGCCAATAGATTTTTGTAATACCCAAACAGGGTGCTGTCCACTCGGAGAGCAATATTGTCATTGTAAGAAATACGAAGATTGGCTGGCCGAATTTGACGAGGATCAAACGAATGAAGAGGAATGGGAGGAAATCTATGGGGAGGAAGAGGACTTTGATGGGGATGAGGATTATGAGGAAGATGACGAATGGGAAAATGACGAATTGGGAGACTTCTACACCTTTGATCCGGCGGAGGACTTTGGAGCAGACTGGTTGAAAAACAGCGGCGATAATTTCCTGGATCTGTTCGATATGGATCAGGAAGATAATAGTAAATGGAATTAAGTTTCTGGTTTCTAGTTTCTAGTTTCAGTCTGACATACCCGCTCCGCCATAGGCGTGACCCGCCTTTTAGTCGGGCAAGCAAGCTTGAAACCAGAAACAAAGCCCAGCCTAAGCTTGAAACTAGAAACCTGAAACCAGAAACCAAAGCCCAGTCTAAGCTTGACCTGAAAACTGAAACTAGAAACCAAAGCCCAGTCTAAGCTTGACCTGAAACTTGAAACCTGAAACCAGAAACCAAATCAGCACACCTCATCAGACCATTCTGGTTATTGCCGCACATCTTAAAAATATCCAAGTAGCATAGACAAAAGCACAGCCTCACATACCTGGCGTGTAAAAAGTCAATAGACTACAAAGTTCTGTAATCCCATTTTTAGCATACTAATTAGTCTGGTTTGCGGGCTTTCTTTACGTATGCATGGCATTATTTTTCTACTAAATAACTGTTAGTTGCTCATGAGGTGGATCACCATTTTAACGCTGATTGCTCTTTCTTTCCAGGCTTGTCAAATGACCAAGCAACGCCCCGTAAAGGTCTTGGTTTTTTCCAAAACAGCAGAATTTCGACACGAATCCATTGAAGCCGGTATAGCTGCGCTCAGGCAAATAGGCAAAGAAAATGGGTACGAAGTAATTGCTACTGAAGACCCCGAGAAGTTCGATGAAGTTTATTTAAAAGACTTCTCGCTGATCGTTTTTCTCAACACAACTGGAGATGTGCTCAACAATGCCCAGCAGGCCGATATGGAGCGCTTTATCCAAGCAGGCGGCGGATTTGTGGGCATCCATGCCGCTACCGACACGGAATACGATTGGCCCTGGTACGGCGGTCTGGTCGGCGCTCACTTTGCAGGCCATCCGGAAATACAGGCTGCCCAATTAAACACCTTGGATAAAAAACACCCCGCCACCAAACACCTGCCCGACACCTGGGAAAGAACCGATGAATGGTACAACCTCAAGGACATTCAACCAGGCTTAAACGTGTTGCTAAACATAGATGAGACCTCTTACAAAGGCGGCACCAATGGCGAAAACCACCCCATGGCCTGGTACCAGGAGTACGACGGGGGCAGGGCTTTTTATACCGCTGGTGGACACACCGAGCAGAGCTATTCGGAGCCACTTTTTTTAAAACACTTACTGGGCGGTATGCAATACGCTATTGGCAAAAATCAATTGGACTACGCCAAATGCCGCAGCCACCGTTTGCCCGAAGAAAGCCGCTTTTCCAAAACCGTTTTGCACCGCAATATGGACGAACCCATGGAGTTCGATCTGCTTCCAGACGGCCGGATTCTGGTCGTGGAGCGCAAAGGTGCTATCAAACTCTTCGACCCAAAAGTAGGACTGATGGTCACCGCCAGCTTTTTTCCTGTCCATACAGAACATGAAGATGGACTTTTGGGCATAGCTGTGGATCCCAACTACAAAGAAAACCATTGGGTCTATCTCTGCTATTCGCCAGTAGGGGATATTCCCAAACAACACCTCTCCCGGTTTGAATTTTTTAACGATAGCCTACATTTCTCGACGGAAAAAGTGCTGCTGGAAATTCCAGTGCAGCGGGAAGAATGCTGCCATTCGGGTGGCTCGGTTGAATTTGGCCCCGATGGCCTGCTTTATGTATCGATAGGGGATAATACCAATCCTTTTGCCTCCGATGGTTTTGCCCCCATTGATGAACGCCCGGGGCGCAGCGCTTGGGATGCCCAGCGCTCCTCAGCCAACACCAATGACTTGCGGGGTAAAATACTGCGGATCAAACCCGAAAAAGATGGTAGCTATTCCATACCACCCGGCAATTTATTCCCTCCAGGAACGCCCAACACCCGCCCGGAGATTTATGTCATGGGCTGTCGCAACCCTTTCCGTATTTCCATAGACAGCAAGCGCAATTGGCTCTATTGGGGCGATGTAGGCCCCGATTCGGGCAAAGATGAAGAAGGTCGAGGACCAAAAGGCTACGATGGGGTCAATGTAGCCACCAAACCCGGCTTTTGGGGCTGGCCCTACAGCCGGGGCAATAATACGCCTTATAACGATTTTGACTTCACGAACGAACAACCAGGTCCCCTATTTGACCCACTCCACCCGATCAACAATTCACCCAACAACACCGGATTAAGAGAACTGCCGGCTACACAACCCTATACCATCTGGTACTCTTACGACGAATCACAGGAATTTCCTTGGGTGGGTACAGGTGGTAAAAACCCCATGGCCGGCCCCGTTTATTATTCCGATCAATATCAGGGCGAACACCGCTTTCCTCCTTTCTTCGATGGCAAACTGATCATTTACGAATGGATGCGGCATTGGTTGTACGCCGTTGAGTTGGACTCCATGGGCGGTTTTGTAAAAGCCGATCCCATCATGCCCAATGGGGAATTTTCCCGGCCTATGGACATGCTGTTCGGGCACGATGGTTCGCTTTATGTCTTGGAATACGGCGAATTGTGGTTTTCGCGCAATCAGGACGCCCGGCTATCCCGGATTGATTACAATTGGGGCAATCAGAAGCCAGTAGCTCAATTGGAAGCCGACCAACTGCTGGGAGCAGCCCCTTTAAACGTTGCCTTTTCTGCCGAAAAATCGCTGGAATACGATGGCGAGGCGCTTCAATACGAATGGTACGTGAATGGCCGCAAAATAGAGGCAACAGGCAAAAAGATCAATCACCGCTTTGACGTAGCCGGCGAATATGTCGTTGAACTGAAAGTCACCGACCCAAAAGGCAATTGGGACAAAACCTCAGAGACCATCGCCATCGGCAACCAAGCACCAGTAGTAAATATTGCTTTGGCGGGAAATAAAAGCTTTTTCTGGGAAGGCCGACAAATAGATTATCGGGTAAGTATTGAGGATAAAGAAGACGGGGCAATGGACGCTGCCGGTTTTCCCCTGCAAAACGCCGGATTTAGTATTGACTATCTGGCCGAGGGGCTGGATTTGACGGTGGTGGCAGCAGGCCACCAGAAAAGCATGGAAATGGCGCTTTTGTCGCGTGGTGCCAAGCTCATTGATCAATCCGACTGTAAAAACTGCCATGCCATAGACAAAAAAGTAAATGGACCGAGTTACATCGAAGTGGCTCAGCGCTATGCCGACAACAAGGCCAACCTCCCCAAACTGGCGCAAAAAATCATCAACGGTGGTTCGGGCGTATGGGGCGAAACGGTGATGTCGGCCCATCCAACCCTGTCCGAATCGGAAGCAACCGATATGGTGGCCTACATTTTTTCCTTGGTCAATACCCAAGCGCAAGACAGCGGCCTCCCCTTAAAAGGGCAATTGGTGACCAACCGGAAGAAGCCCGAAGACGATCAGGCCGCTTATGTATTGATGGCCACTTATACCGATTTGGGCAATGGCGAACGCCCTTCCATTACCCGCCAAGATCGTGTGATTTTGCGGCAGCTAAAGATAGAAGCCGAGAAAACAGCCTATGATAGCCCATTGCGCGATTATTCCCTGGAAAGGGACGAGAACCTGGTCGGAGATTTCAAACATGGCCGATACCTCGTTGTTCCGGGGGTGGACATGACCGATATGGATAACGTAACCCTGCGTTTGTATTTCAGCGAAGATGCCCAAGGAGGTACAATAGCCCTTAAATTGAACAGCACAACGGGCGAGGAGCTGGGTAAAGCCGCTATTAAACCGTCCGCTGTCGGCTACCAGGAGCTAGAAATTCCTGTTAAAGCAAGCCAGGCGACGGGCGACTTATACCTGGTATTTACCAATGAGGCGCAAAGGAATGCAGTGATCGGCAGCCTTGACTGGCTGTATTTTCAACCCAAAAAAGCCATCATCAATTAACAATTTGACCAGCTATCATTGTAATTAATTGCCAAAAATTCAGCTACTGCAATTAAAATAAGCTATATTAGCTGAATAGATTTTACGACACCTATGAAACGATGGACACCCTGGCTGTTATCGGCCTGTTTAATGATGTTACTTTCCGCCTGCGGAAAAGAAGGTTCTATGCCCAATACTGCGCAAAGAGCCAATGATCCCTGGGTTTTTCGATCCGTATTGGATGGCAAAGCCCGCATGCTCACCCTCGCGCTGAACGACAAATTGTGGGCATCCTATAGCGCAGAAACTGGCAGTTTGTACCGAGCCTGGCAAGGCAGTGTCAATTTCGACGGGGCAGTTTACACCACCGTTCACGGTCCGCAGCCCAGCAGCATTGGCGATATCTATTTTGAAAACGAATACGCCAATCCCTGGTCACTTGCGTACAATGGCCAAACGCTCACGCCTGAGATACAGTATCGCGGGCATCGCTTCGAAGGGGAGCAGGTTTATATCAACTACGAGTTGAAATTCAAGGGTGCGCCTACCCTCCTGGTGAGCGAAAGGCCGGAATACCTGGCTCTGGCCGAAGGCAAACAAGCTGGTTTTGAACGGGTCTTTTATGTAGAAGGCCTGCCCAAAGATGCCACCCTGTCCTTTTCTTTCAACCTGCATTCTGTCGTTTCCGAAAAAAGTATCGACACAGACGGCGAACTGTTTATCACCGAAAAGACCGCCTTTCAGACAAAGGGGCTGATTGCACAAGAGCTAAAAGGACACCTAAAACTTAGGAACGACGGCCCGACCCGCATGGCGGTTTCGTTTACCAAATTTCCCCTACTGGAAAACGAAAACAAAGTACTGGGTGCAGAAGGCGATGCAGCCTTGCCTCGAGGTGCTCGATTGATCGAACGCAGCGACTGCAAGTCTTGCCACAACACTTATGTGCAAACCATAGGCCCGGCTTATGTGGCTGTCGCCAAACGCTATCCCAATACGACGGATAATGTGACCAAACTGGTGGCCAAAATAAAAAATGGCGGCGCTGGCGTGTGGGGCGAAGCGGCCATGACACCCCACCCCGATCTGGACGACCTCGATTTGCAAGCGATGGTGGAATACATCATGAGCCTGGACGCAGACGAAGAAGTTCTCCAGGCCGCGCAAAGCCAGGTGGACTTGTCTAGCCTGACTTTTGCGGAAGCACAAGCTGGCCTGAACATAGCCGACCTATACCCCGGATTGCTGATTCGGGTCATTCAGTCGAATAAACCCTTGAATCGCTTGGCCGACATCAATTTCAATCAAACAGCGCTCTATGAAGGCGTAGTGGGCCAAGTGCTGGTGCAAAACAGCGAATTTAAAGGTTTGGAAGACCATTTTGCCTTGGAATATACGGGCTACCTGAATGTGCCCAAAGACAACAATTATGTATTCCGGCTAGCAAGCGACGACGGCTCCCGCCTGTATATAGATGGTCAGACAGTCATTGACCACGATGGCCTTCATGGGGCCGAAAATAAGGACGGCGAAATTGCGCTCCGGCAGGGGCTGCACCCATTTAGGCTGGTCTTTTTCCAAGGGTCAGGTGGAAAACACGTGTCATTGGAGTGGAAATCATTCGATGATGATGGATTCAACCTCATCCCGGCTGTCCAGTTTTTTCACTCCAAAGACCAACAACCCGGCCTCAATGCCAAAGCGCCTCCGATGGCACAAGTGCGGCGTATTCCCGGCGACGGCTATCCGGTGGCTACCGTTCATCCCAGCTACGACATAGCTCAGGCGCGACCCAACGATTTTTCTCCTAAGGTAGGCGGTATGGACTTTTTCTCTGATGGACGATTGGTGGTAAGCACTTGGGATGCCGAAGGTGCGGTGTATGTGGTGGAAAACGCACAAAGCGGCGATCCCTCAAAAATGTCCTACAAGAAAATAGCGCGCGGCCTGGCGGAACCCCTGGGTCTGAAAGTCGTGGACGATACCATTTATATCCTCCAAAAGCAGGAACTGACCAAGTTGATCGACCACGATGGCGATCAGATCATCGATGAATACTATACCGTGTGCAACAGTTGGAAGGTATCGGCCAATTTCCACGAATTTGCCTTTGGCCTGGCGTATAAGGATGGCTATTTTTATGGCGCTTTGGCCATCGCTATCCTGCCCGGTGGGGCCAGTGCCAACCCCCAAATCCCCGACCGGGGCAAAGCCATTCGGATCAGTAGGAGTACGGGCAAGCTCGAATTTGTAGCCATAGGCCTGCGCACGCCCAATGGCGTAGGGATTGGCGTGGACAACGAAATCTTCATCGCCGATAACCAAGGCGACTGGCTGCCTTCCAGTAAAATTCTGCACGTCAGTCAAGGCGATTTTTTTGGCTCCAGGGCCGTGGACTCAGCACGGGTAGCCAGTTTACCAGTCAAACAACCGCTTGTCTGGTTGCCGCAGGACGAAATCGGCAATTCGCCCTCTACTCCTTTGGCTCTGAACGATGGCCCCTACAAAGGCCAAATGATACACGGTGAAGTGACCAATGGCGGCGTGAAGCGCGTATTTGTGGAAAAGATAAACGGCGCCTATCAAGGCTGTGTGTTCCGCTTCATCCAAGGCCTGGAGGCCGGAGTGAATCGCATGGTTTGGGGGCCGGACGGTGCACTGTACATCGGCGGCATCGGCTCAACGGGCAATTGGCAACATACTGGCACGTTGTGGTATGGACTTCAAAGACTGAAATACAACGGCAAAACTGCCTTTGAAATGCTGGCTGTGCGCGCCAAGACCAATGGGGTGGAAATAGAATTCACCGAACCGCTCGAAGAAGGTACGGGCTGGAACCCCAAAGCGTATAAAGTACAGCAGTGGCGGTATTTGCCCACCCGCGATTACGGTGGTCCCAAGCTCGATTTGGAAAATCTGCTTATCAGCTCGGCCAGCGTATCTAGCGACCGGAAAAAGGTGTTCCTAGAATTGCCGGGCATCAAGGCCGGGCATGTCATTTACATCCAATTACCCAGCGAATGGGTCAGCGCTGCCGGAAATGAATTGTGGAGTACCGAAGCCTGGTACACACTGAACGCCATTCCAGAAAATGCGCTTGGCACCATAGCCCCTGCTCCGGAAACAACGCCAATGAATGCCTTATCGGTTGCCGAGCAGGCGGCGGGTTGGCGGCTGCTATTCGATGGGCAATCCTTATCTGGTTGGCACAATTACAACAAGCCCGGAGTAAGTGTTAGCCCTGCCTGGAAGGTAGTTGAAGGCAGCATCATGTACGATCCCAGTGTGAGCAATCCCGATGGCACCCGTGCAGGCGGAGATATCATTACAGACGCCGAATTTGAAAACTATGAGCTGCGGCTGGAGTGGAAAATCGGCCCTTGCGGCAATAGCGGTATTATGTTCAACGTGGTGGAGGATAAAAAATACGATTACCCCTGGCTCACAGGCCCGGAGATGCAGGTGCTGGACAACAGTTGCCATCCGGATTCCCGTTTTGAAAAACACCGGGCGGGCGATTTGTACGATATGATCGCATGCAAATACGAATCGGTTTACCCTGCCGGAGAATGGAATAAAGTGCGCATCGTGATCAAAGATGGGAAAAGCCAATTTTGGCTCAATGGCCGCCAAGTGGTCACGTTTGAAATGTTCAACGAGCAATGGGCCAGCATGATCCAGAATAGCAAATTCAAGGACATGCCCGCTTTTGGAAAGTCTAAAAAAGGCCGGATTTGCCTGCAAGACCACGGCGATCCAGTATGGTTTAGAAACATCAAAGTCAAATCTTTATAACCAACTAAACAAATCCTTCATTTTATGGAAAATATCAACAATAAACGCCTATTCAATGCCAGTTGCATCGCCCTGGTCGTCACAGCTATGACGTTTGCCATCCGGGCAGGTATCCTTTCCCAATTGGGAAAAGACTTTAACCTGAGCGATCGCGAGCTGGGTTTTGTCAACCAAATGGCCTTCCTAGGCTTTCCCTTAGCCACTATTTTTGGCGGTCTGCTGTACAACGTATTTGGTCCCAAGCGCTTGATGTGGCTGGCCTTTACCTGTCATATACTGGGCTTGTTGCTGACCATCTACGCCGGAGGCTTTTGGGGACTGTTGATTTCTACCTTCTTTATCGGCTTTGCCAACGGCACTGTAGAAGCTGCCTGCAACCCGATGATTGCCAATATGTTTGCCACCAACCAAACGACGATGCTGAACCGCTTCCACGTGTGGTTTCCCGGTGGTATTGTTATCGGTAGCCTCGTATCCAAGTTCATGACCGATATGGACATGGGCTGGCAGGCGCAGATAGCCATCATGATCGCACCCACCTTATTATATGCCTATTTGTTCTTTGGACAGGTTTTCCCAAAGAGCGAGAACATCGAAACTTCTACTTCTGTCAACCTCAAAAACCTGTTGACACCTTTGTACCTGTTTATGATCATCTGCATGACGCTCACCGCTACAGCGGAGTTGGGCACGCAGCAGTGGGTCGAGCGGATCTTGGGCAAAGCCGGTGCCAGCCCTATGTTGGTCTTAGCGCTAGTAACGGGTCTGATGGCTATTGGCCGATATTTTGCCGGGCCTGTGGTGCATCGCCTCAACCCTACCGGGGTACTTTGGGCATCCTCCATCATCGCCACCCTGGGCATATTGATGATGAGTATGGCTACCGGCGGCATGGTGTATTTGGCTGCTATTTTGTTTGCAATTGGCGTTTGTTACTTCTGGCCCACTATGATAGGCTTTACTGCCGAATACATTCCCAAAACCGGGGCATTGGGCATGTCGCTCATGGGCGGTGCAGGTATGTTTGCTACCTCCATCTGGCAGCCCATCATCGGCGGCTGGCTGGATAAAGAACGCGCATCGGCCCTGGCCAGCGGCCTTACGGCGGATGAAGCGGATTTGATCGCCGGGCAGGCAACACTGGATAACTTGGCTGTTTTTCCTGCTATCTTAATCATAGCTTTCGGCATTTTGTTTTTCAACCGGAAGAAATTGGAACAGCGCAGGGTTGCCCACGTGGGGCATTGATGCGTCAAATGGTCCCGCTTGCCCGGATATTGTCTGGGCAAGCGGGACTTGCGTAATAATGGGAATAGCCGTTTGCAAACGGTTATAATGTGGTGACACAAACAAAAATAGACAAGACGCTTGGGTTCATTTGCTTGATTTACGAATATTTACGCTTAAAAGCATCTGCTTTCTATAGTGTGGATTTAGATGTAATTGGGGGTGGCGAGGGAAAAAGCGTAATAGGGGTATGACGTAGTTGTTGGTAATTAGGGCACGACAAAAGGTCGTAAAAAACCTTAGCTAACGGGGAGAATGTCCGCAAATCCTGTATTTTAAACAGCCTGGTAATCAACGGAATATGAGCCTTTAGTCAGAATTAACTAAAATCGATGTATCAATAAATATTTAAACTGAAAAAAATGAAATTGAAATTATTCTTATTAATCTTCACCTTCGCAGGTTTTGTAAGCTGCAAAACCAGCCAACTGATCCACTCTTCAACACCAGGAAATGAATTGTTTAAGGTCACAATTCTATATCCAAATGGGGAAGGAAAAACTTTTGACATGGACTATTATGAGCGTAAACACATGCCTATGGTGTCTGGCTTTTTAGGTGAAAACTTGAAATTTTATGAAATTGATGAGGGTATAGCTGGCAGAACGCCAAATGAAAAGGTGCCATATTTGGCAGTTGGTTATTTTTATGTGAGTGATGTAGCCGAATATAACAAAGCGATAGGACAAAACAGAGATGCAGTAATCAGTGACATTAAAAACTATACAAATATTCAGCCTATTATACTGATAAGCGAAGTCAAATACATTGGTTTCAATAAAGCAAAGTAAAGAATAGGAACCAGGCAAAGACATCATCCATGTTTTATTATTGACTGTTCAGAAAGTATCATTACTAATAGGTAAAGACAAAGTATAAAATTAACTGCCACCAATAGCTTATTGACAGATACTGTTGGTTAGGTTTGAAACTACCGTCAGAAACTAGAAAGCACTGAATTTATTGGCCTTGTCAGTCATATTCCTCCAAAGAATCACCAAATCAATAAAAGTCTAAACAGTTGCTATTTCTTTCAAGCATTAATACCTGATAGTTTAAAATTACAGACAGGAATGTCCAGCCACTTACTTACAACCTGCCTCCAAGGAACGGATCCATTCCCGAATCAGCGCAATGCCTTCATCGTGAGCCACCGCCCGGCCAATTTCAGGCATCATAATGCCCGGGTCGTTCGATTCCATGCGATAAGCCAGAATGGAACTATCGGGCTGCCCTGGCACGATGCTGTATTTTCGGCCACCCGAGCCTTTACCTGCTGCAACAGGGGGCTTGCAATAACCCAATTGATGGGGATGTGATTTAAAATCCATGCCCAGGTACAAGCCAGTAGTGTGTGCCGAACCTTTTGGATGGTGGCAATGCCCGCAATTTACTTCCAGATAGGCCAATGCCCGGTCTTCCAGCGAAGCGCTATTGGGATCGTCCCAATCGGGTAGGGCAGCAAATTTTTCAAAATCATCAGGTGCCAACAACCCGGATGCTTGCCAGTAATGGAGTTGATTGGCTGTTTGGGTTGGGCTGTAGGCATAGCTCCAATTGAGGTAGGCCGCTTTTGTGCCGATGGGCAAGAGTTCCTGGTCGCGTTGGTGGCAACTTTTGCATTGGTTTTTATTGGGAATCAGGTAATCTGCCATTTGAGCGATGCCTTTTTCATCCTTCCAATGCACCTGCTGTAGATCGCCGATCGGAGATAGTGCTGCTTCTGTGTCCTGCTCATTCCAAATGTACGTGTAGGCCGACCATTGCCCCTCTTTTTTGACGAGCAAACGGGTTTCTACCAGGTCCCAGTTTTCATCCTTGTGCCGAAAATCGGCCGGATAATAAAAATGCTTGATGAGTACGGTATGGTCGGGAAATTGAAGCACGCCGGCGCTATCTATGCTGGCTTGGCTGCCGGGTGCTATCCAAACATAACGCGACTTGAAGGCGTAATCTGAAAACAGCGGGGTGATTGGCTCATAAGGGATCACCCTTTCGTTGGGCAGCATGTTCTCTTTTTTCCATGTAAAGAAATGGTAATCGGATAGTTGGGCATAAGGCACCTGCTCCGGATCAAATTGAACGCTTTCCGGTAGGGGAGTGGGGCTTTTGCAGGCATACAACAAGCCCCCAACGATCAACAAGATGCTCCAACGCCATCTATTCTGGACAGGCATACGGTTCGACATTTTTATCCACATTTTTAAATTCATTCGCGGCATCCACGTTGGCAAAGCGCAGGTCTTCACCTGGCTGGGCGATGCAAATTTTCATGGGATTGGCACCGCTCAAAGTATCATTTAGAATGCCATCGTAGATGATGTCTTGTGGCTTGCCCGGAAAAAGCAGGTTAATTAATTTGCCAAAGTCCCGGCTTACATCAGGTAGGGCTTTTTTGCGTTCCAGTTTGTTGTTGCGGATGCTTACGCTGTGCGTAAATGGGTCGTAAGTAGTACTTTCCCAGGCGTTTTCAGTAATTTGATAACTGGCTATCGCAATGCCCATCGTTTTGTGGCCGATGATCTCGTTGTCGTAAATTTCCACCTCTTTGGCTGCCAAAAGAATGACCCCGGTTCCGGGAGGAACGATGCCGACGATGTTGCCTTCTGGTGCAAAATTTTTGTGGTTGTTTTCCAGAATCTTATTGTTGTAAACTTTGCAGTCGCGGCCATTGCCTGCTGGTAGGTCGGGCAAGTCAAAGACAAGAACTCCGCCTGTATTGCCTTCTGCGCGGTTGTTGTACACTTCCGCGTGGGTACAATTTTCGATTTCGATACCTGCTACATTTTCGTGGGCATAGCAGTTGCGCACAATAACATTCGTGCATTGACCGACATAAATACCGGCATCGGAAGCAAAGGAAGCCTCACAGCCCTCTACCAATACATCGGTACTGGATACCGGATAAAGGCCATAGCCCCCATTGCTCGCTTTTGCACCGCCGCTCCAACTGGTCTTAATGTTGCGCAGGGTGATGCCTTTGCAGTCTTGTAGCTTGATGGCGTCGCCTTTCGTATCCAAAATGGTGAGGTCGGACACCGTTACCGAATCGGCAGTGATACGCAAGCCTTCAGCACCCGCTTTTTGATCTTTGAATGAAAGAACCGACTTATCCATTCCTGCGCCTTTGATCGTAACATGGGCGATGCCATCGAGCGAAAGGGGGCGATCAAAATGGAAGTGGCCTTCAGGTATTTCAATCACATCGCCTGCCTGAGCCTCGATAAGCTGCGTTTGTAGTTGGTTATATACTTCCGTGTCCACGGTCGAATCGTCGGAAGCAGGATTAGAACACCCCCATAAAAAGAACACCATCAGGGAACTTGTAAGACATAAATATTTCATGGCCTTTTTTTTGAACCATAAAATAACCCTATTTTTGAGAAAATCTAAAAACCATGTTACAAAAAATTACCCTACCACTGATGATAGCCCAGTTATGCATCATTGGCGCCCTTTGCGGGCAAAAAACAAATGCCGACTTACCCCATGGTGGCGGCTCTTTTGAACCAGAAAAAGTGGAATGTGTCCCTTTTGCCGAAAGGCAGCGCATTCAGAGCATGTTGGAAGAAAACATTGCCAGATTAAGGAATCAGGGGCTTTTGTCTTTTACGCATTCGCCACAAATAGTGAACTTGGAATGGCCGCTCCGTCAGGCCGCCGGATTTGATTTCAGCAACTACTACGGCATTTCCAACTATGTGGATCATGACCCACTTTTTGCAGAAAGCCATAATGATTGGGTGTTGGATTACAATTGCGGCAATCGCTCCTATGACGTCAGCGGGTATAACCATGCTGGGATTGACATTTATTCCTGGCCTTTTGGTTGGAATATGACCTTTCAGGGGCAGGTGGAGGTGGTGGCTGCTGCGCCTGGCGTGATTATCGGAAAAGACGATGGATATTTTGATCAAAATTGTGCCTTCAATTCCAGCCCCTGGAATGCGGTGTATGTGATGCATCAGGATGGCTCAACCGCATGGTATGGTCATGTGCGGAATGGGTCATTGACGACGAAGCAGATAGGCGAAAGCGTTGAGGTGGGGGAATATTTGGCCACCGTGGCCAGCAGCGGCAACTCGACAGGGCCGCATTTGCATTTTGAACTCTACGACGGCAATGGCAACTTGATCGATCCATACAGCGGCGCTTGCAACGACTATAATGTGGCATCCTGGTGGGCTGAGCAAAAACCCTATTACGAATCCAGGGTGAATACGGTGCTGATTGGCTGGGCGCCGCCAGAATTCAATTGGGACTGCCCTCCTGCCACACCGGAAAACCCGAACGCCAGTAATTGCTTTGAAGCGGGTAGCAGCCTGGTCTTTTCGGCCTATTTTCAGGATCAACTACAGGGGATGCAGTCGCAATACAGAGTTTTCCGACCCGATGGAACACTGCACGATTCCTGGACGCACAATTCTCCCTTTACCTATTCCGGATCCTGGTGGTACTGGACGCGCTTCATCGTCGCTGACGCTCTGCAGGGCGAATGGACTTTTGAAGTGAGTATGGCAGGCGACACGGTGAGGCGACATTTTCAAATATTAGCCGATGGATTAACAGCCAGCATAGCACCTATGGAGTTGATTTCGGCAGCATGCGCCTCTGAGGGGGTGCAATTAACGGCCAATGGCGGGGATCAGTACTTGTGGAGTACGGGTGATACCAGCCCTACCTTAGATATTACAGCATCGGGCATTTATTATGTGACCGTGAGCAATAGCAATGGCTGTAGTGCAATGGCCAGCCGCCGGGTGGATTTATTGCCTACACCTGTTGTTAACACCATTGCGGGAAGTGAAACAGTGGACGCGTTGTCTTCAGCCAATTACTTAGTGGTGCCCACGGGTGGCACGACCTATGAGTGGGTCATCACTGGCGGAACCCAAGTCAGCGGCGGAAATAGCAGTTTCATTGGTGTAGAATGGGGTGAGGGGCCGATAGGGGAAATTTGTGTGACGCCAACTTCTGCGGATGCTTGTGTCGGCGAAACCCTGTGTGAATCTGTCACCATACTGCCCGTCATGAGCGCCGGGCAAATTCTCAGTTTGACGAAATGCTTGCTTTACCCCAATCCGGCCAGCGAGCATTTGAGGGTAGAATTGGTCTTTGGCCGCCCCATTACGACGCTTCAAGTACAATTGCTCGACCCAGTAGGGCAGGTCATTTGGTCGGAAATACAGGAGGGCATTAGCCAATGGGAAGCATCGCTGCCAATCCAGCATTTGCCAGCAGGACAATACTTTCTCAAAGTTCAAGCAGATGGGGAAGTGGGTGCAAGGGGCATCGTGGTAGCGGCGAAGTAAAGGTATCGCGTTTTTTTGATGCCAATCGGGAAGCTCAAGCCTGATTGGCATCAACACTTGGAAATAGCTTCACGACCAGCATCATTCCGAAAATTTCCGAAAAAAATTCAGAATTCCCGGACGGGCTTCCGAAAAGATTCTGAATTGGGCATGTAGCTATTTTTGCAACTAATTGGTAATCAATTATTTGTATTTTATTTTTATTTTGGCATGGCTTTAGAATATCTATTGGTATCAACCAGATATTCAACAACAAAAAAATATAAAGCCATGAGAAATCAAAATTTGCTCCGCTTTACAGACTCCAAAGCCCTTGTGCTCCATCAAGCTAATTTAGTAAATAACAACTTGCACCAGCTTAGGTCGCATGTACGCCATACCGTGCGCCAAAGAAAGCCAGGTAGCCACCTCAATTTGGTTCTTTTCTTGAATTGGCTGGGTGAAAAAACATCAGTTCAGCAACCGGATGTTGATGAGCCTGACTAAGGTCAACCAATAAAGGTCTATTTTCCATAAGATTGCAATAGGGCCGCGCTGAAAAGGGCGGCTTTTTTTATGCAAAAAAAATCGGAATTAAATCGCTGTAAATCAATTGTATATGAATAGTTGTGGAATTTTTTCAATTTTTTTCACCCTCTTTTTATGGAATCCACCCGCCCTTGAACTCTTTATTACGAAACCACTTGAAAACAACCCAACCCAAAAAACCGCTTGAAAGCAAAGACCCCGAAAAGCCATTTGAAAACAGCAACCCCGAAAAATCATTTGAAGGCAAACCCCCGAAAAGCCATTTGAAAACAGCAAACTCAGAAAACCACTTGAAGGCAAAGAACCAAAAAGCCATTTGAAAACAGCAACCCCGAAAAACCATTTGAAGGCAAACGAGTATTAGGTTAAAAAGCCCCAAAAGCCATTTTTTTACCCGTATAATCCCTGCATAACCCCATTAAAACCAAACTTGTTCATTAGCCCTAATAAGTGCCTACCCGATGAGGGTGGGCTTTTTTTTTGCTACACCTGAACGAACGGCATCTACCTGATTCTATTCTTTTTTCGGAGTCGGGAAAATTCCGAAAAAAATACTGAAAAGCCGGAGCCGTTTCCGAAAAGATTTTGAATCAGTCAAATGAAATAAAATTGCATGTAGTTGATAATCAACAGGTTGATTTTTTATGGTGTTTTGGCATGGAATTAGAATAAGTATTGGTATCTGTGAAATATTCTTGAATAAAAAAATAAAAAACCATGAAAAATCAAAATTTAATCAGCTTTTCAGACTCAAATGCAACTGCACAATCTTTGTCAACTTCCCCTGCCAACAGCCTATACCAAATCCGGCAGGATATCCGCCACACGGTACGAGAAAGAAAACAGTACCTTTTCTTGAACTGGCTCAGTCCAAAACCTGAAAAAGGGAAGCAAGAAGGAGATGATTGGGAGTTGGCTCCCGAAGCACTTGTCTATATCCCATAAGATAGCATTGGGCCGCGCTTTTCAGTGCGGCTTTTTTTTGTGCCAATGAACGGAGTTAAATTACTGTAAATCAGATGCATGTAAATAGCTGCGAAATTTTTTCAATTTTTTTCACCCTCTTTTTATGGAATCCACCCGCCCTTGAACTCTTTATTACGAAACCACTTGAAAGCAAAGACCCCGAAAAGCCGTTTGAAAACAGCAAACTCAGAAAACCACTTGAAAGCAAAGACCCCGAAAAGCCATTTGAAAACAGCAACCCCGAAAAACCATTTGAAGGCAAACGAGTATTAGGTTAAAAAGCCCCAAAAGCCATTTTTTTACCCGTATAATCCCTGCATAACCCCATTAAAACCAAACTTGTTCATTAGCCCTAATAAGTGCCTACCCGATGAGGGTGGGCGTTTTTTATTTAGGTAAGATGCCCTCAATACCTTTAATTACCTGCAACCATGCTTCGTCTTGATCAGTAAATGATGTCACAGGTTTGCCTTCTTTGGGTAAAGCAGTTAGTTTGTTAAACGGAAGGCTAGTGCTTGTCCAAGCACAGTGACTGAGAATAATAGGAACCACTTTGGCCGTTCCCGCTTCATACCTTTTCATGGCGCGTTCTATTTCAACATCCATGATGTAATCAGTATCCAGCGCATTGGCACTAATGAAAAGCAGTATTATATCAGCGGATTCCAACTCCTTTTTTATTTTATCGTTCCATTCTTCGCCAGGAAACAAATCACCATCATCCCAGCTTTCTATGCGTTGGTTTCTTTTTAGGGGCGAAGCATGCTTTTTGAATGCTTCGAGAAAGGCGCGGTCTTCTTTTGAATAAGAAAAAAACAGCTTCACTTTTTTGAGTATTCTTTCAAACCCATCCGCCCATTCTTCCGCATTGGATTCCAACTTATTGAATGCTAGGCTTGCGCCTAGATCTTTTGCCTTATTTAAGTCCTTATAATGTGATGCACCCGTTACCGCCACGATCCGAATAAAAGGCCATTTTTCTTTTGCCCATTCAATCAATTCAAAGCCATCCCCTGGCTGTTGATTCTCTAGGTATAGGTCAATGACCAGCATGTCGAAATTGGGTGCTCTGAGCTGTTCTTTGGCCGCTTTGCTGCTTTTGACAAAAGTAATGTCATATACATTTCCAAAGCTTTCCTGCATTTCTTTTTGAGTAGGTTCATCGTCTTCCACCCATAAGATTTTTGCTTTTTCGCTCATGGTATCAACTTGTATTTTTTGCAAATAATCGGAAATTCCAGAAACAGTTTTTGGTCTTTGTATTTTTCGTAATATTTATCCACAATGCGGTAGCGCAACTGGTCGAGATTTTCGAAACCCAATTGTGCCACAATAGCCGATTTATTCCTCCCTTCGCGAAAGGCCGTTTCAATTTCCAATAATTCTCGGCGGGCGGTTTGGTAGTCGAGGTTGTGGTTTTGTTCTAACGCTTTAGGTTCATCCGTAATGGGTGCAGGGTTGACTGTTGCGATAAATTCCGCATGAGGTACGCCAAAAAACTCCTCTGGCAAGAAGGAAGCATCTAACACTTCTTTTTTGGCCACCTTGCGCTTTAACAAGAGGCGCTTAATGATGTTCACCAATTCACGGATATTTTCCGGCCAATGATACTGGTGGAAAAGCGCCCAGATTTCAGATGAAAAAAAAGCAGGCTCTGCGCCCCGTTGCCGGATATAATGTTCGGCGATAAGTCTCAAATCGGCGATACGTTCGCGCAGTGGAGGTATGGTGATTTTGTAATCGTTCAGCCGAGCGTACAAGTCCTGGCGAAATTTTCCCTCGGCTATAGCCGCTTTGAGGTCGCGATTGGTAGCCGCTACGATTTGTACGTCCACCGTTCTTGTTTTTCCACCGATGGGGGTGACTTCGCCCGTTTCTAAAACCCTCAACAATTGGGCTTGTACGATGGGATCTATTTCGCCAATTTCATCTAAAAAAAGAATGCCGCCATCAGCTTGTTCAAAGACCCCCACCTTATCCTCAATCGCGCCGGTAAAGCTGCCTTTTTTGTGACCAAACAAGGCACTTTGAACCAATTCTTTATTGACTTCTACCAAATTCAGTGCTTCAAAAGGCTTATCTTTTTTTACCCCCTGGCTATGCAGGTAGCGGGCTGCATTTTCTTTACCCACGCCTGTTTCGCCCAGTATCAATACCGTGATGTCGGTTTCCTCAGAAAGGGCGATCAGTTCTTCGCGGATTTCCTGAATGCGGGGGGTATTGCCAAGGAATGGATAGGGATCGTTAGGTGCCTGAGTTGGGGTAAGAACCGTATTGGCAGTTGGCTCGATCAAGTCGGCCATGATATTGGCCAATGCTTTTTGCTTGGCGATTTCAGCATCTATAACCTGCTGCCATATCTGGTAATTGATGCTTTCTTTGCGCAAAAATTGGGCAGCGCCCAACTCCAAAGCCCTTCGGAATTTTTGCTCATCGCCGTGTTGGGTAATTACAATGACGGGGTACTGGGGGTACTCCTTTTTTAAGGTGGCTAAAAAGTCTAGTCCTGCCGGGTTTTGATCATTGCTGCCGAATACCAAGTCCAACAAGATAAGGTCAAAACTTCTTTCTTTTAAGCGGGGTACTGCTTTTTCCGGCGAAAGCACAGCATATAATTCAAAAGCATTGCCCAGGCCTTCTTTCAACTCTTTCAGAAAAGTAGGGTCATCGTCAATGATCAATAGATTTGCTTTTGAGTTGGCCATTTTACAATGCATTGAGGCGTTCCTGTTGCTTTTTAATCTGGATGAGGGCCTGGATGGCGGATAGCCATTTGACAGCATCGAACTCTTCTTTGAACAAGAACTTTCGGGCGCTGCTCTTGCTGATGTTCATCCGAGTAGGCATACTACTGTCTTTGGATACGACCAGCAGGGGAATGTCTGGATAACGTTCTTGCAATAGCTGAATGAGATTTAAGCCATCTGTAGTTTCGCTTTCCCCCGTTTTGAAGTACAAATCGAGGATGAGCAAATCAAAGTCCTGCTCCCACAAAGCATCTTTGGCTTGTTCAATGGTGCTGGCTCGTTCAAAGTGGTATTCGCCCGAAAGTTCTGCGATGCGCTGATACCAATCGTCTTCGTCTTCCACCACCAAGATAGCTGGCTTGTCTTCCCAATCCTTATTGCTTTGATTGAACAATAAAATTTCCGCTAAGGAGTATTGTTTGCCTACTTTAAGGCCAATTAGCACCGTCGCCCATTTTTCAGCATCGAATGTACTTTTTGAAAAGAAAAAATCCGCTTTTTCCTCTGCGATGGTATGGAAGATCATTTCGCGATCGTCGTGTACAGTGACAATACCGAGCGGTTTATGGGGATACTGCTGTTTGAGCCGACTGATCCAATCCAGCCCTGCTAAGTGTTCGGAGTCATCCAATCCTAAATCTAATAGAATCAGGTCAAAGTCTGTTTCTTTTTGCTGCACATATTCTTCCAATTCGTCTATGCTATGAATGCTGCTAAAAGTAAAGTGGTGTAAGTTGTCTTTTAATTGCTGGTGAAACGCCGGATCATCGTCAATAAGTAAAATATGGCCCGCATAATCCAGAGTGACGTACTTGGAATTGATTTGCCGGAATAGCGTCACCATATTGCCGATGCCATTGAAAGGGTCTAACTTTCTATAAGCTTGTTCCAATTCCGCTAGCGCTGCTTCGCTCATATCGCGGGGTTTTGAAAAAATATGGTGCAGCCCCTGCACAAATGATGCTATATCAGCCTCCTGTATTTCGTGATAGAAAGGCAGGGACAGAAAATAATCCTTGTAATTGAGCCATCGGTTGTAAAAATATTGGAAGGCTTTTTTCTTCTCGTCGGCCCACAGTTTTTCTTTCCAGACTTGCTCGAAGGGTTCTTTTGACCGCTTTAACTTCTCGCTGCCATAAAGCGAAAGCTCTGCGTTGTTCAATACCTGGCGGATTTTACTGATGGAATCAATGATGCCTTCCTGGTTGTGGCCTTTGAAAAAGAGCTTCAATTTGTCCACTACTTGATCATATCCATTGCCAATGTGTTCAATTTCGTCGGATGTGCTAACCGGCAAAGCATTATTGATGAAATGATTCAGGTCGAAATCCGAATCGATATCCAATAGGGGTAAGTAGTTGGGGTTTCCTTTTTTTAGGCCAAAACCAGCAACTATCAATTTGGTAGCTGGTGCGTGGCGAGCCAGATAGGTTTTCCAAATACTGGCGATAGACAGGTATTGTTTGTTGAGGATGTAGGGTTCTACCACGATGACGGCATCAAAGGCATCATAGCTTTTGATGGATTGATCCATCGGCACCAACTTGTGCTTATCCGACCATTGCGATCGGAGGCGATGGATGATGTTTTCGTTATTGGATACGATGTATAGCCTCATAGCTGGTTGTTTTGGTGGTTTCTCAGGGCGTTTAATAAGGTCGAAAACTCATGTTCTATTTCCCTTAGCCATTCATTTATACTTCTGTCGTTGCCTTCTTGGTGATCTTCGTGGAAAAGTTTTTGCAATAAACTGGAAGCCGTTTCGTATTCTTTTTCTAGTTGTTTGTGAAGCGCTAAGTTGACGTAGCAGTCGTCGAATTCGTAGGATTTGCCATCTTCCTTACCGAAAACACTCAATGCTTCTTTTTCTGGATCAGTTAGGCATCGGCACTGATCGTCCATAAAACAGTGCACCCGAAGGTATAACAGTTTTGTCCTACTCAGGTGTTCGCGCATTTGCTCATAAGACCATACTTGATGACCGGGATAGATGGCGTAAAAATGGCTGAGTAAGTCTTCTTTCAGTTCAAAAATTTTCGTGTAAAACTCGTGTCGGTAGTATTCCCAAACTTTGTCGAAGTAGAGTTGGTAAACGATTTTGGCCTTATTATCGGCTACGCGAATTTCCGGCTGATCTTTCTCTGCGGTCTTAGTAAAGAAACGCCCATCATCGCTCAATAAGTTCCGATAAATGAAATCGCGGCTGCCGCCGATCAAAAAACATTTATCAACCTGATGGTCACGCAGCAATGCCCGGACTTCCTCATCGCCAAAACCATCTCGCCGATGCAGGAAAACATAAAGCTGATTGTTCGCTTTTTTCAGGTGTTGTACCAATTTTGACAGGTATTGAAAACAACCATCGCTTAGGTTTCCGGCGTGTTTTTCGATATAGGTACGCACAACAGTCGCAGGCGGCTCGGTAGCCGGGTTGGTATCATCCGGGCGTTGGTCACAGACGGTATAGCGGTCGAATAGGGTATTTTCTGCCAGCTTTATGAAATTTTCATCCGGCTGGAAGCGCATTGCTTGTAATAAGTCTTGTGAAACTACGTTTCTACTTCTTTCAAAATTTCGCCATTTCCAGACGATGAGCATGATTCGTTCTTTCATTAGCTTGGTTTTAGGAGCCAAACAATACTTTCATCAAATTGTATTTCAAATCGATATCATCCGATTTTAGTTCTGCGGTTTCTACGGCTTCGATGAGCATTTCTACCGGGCGGAAAGTGGTGTGGGCACTATAATAGGGATCGCTTTCGATTTTTTTCCACCATTCCTCGCGCCCTCGGCCAGTAGTGACCACGAAGATGCAGTTGTCACTTAACAGCTCCCCAACTTGCTCTTTTAAAAATCGGTCAATACCCGCTTCGGTGTATTTTTTGCCATTTCCATCCAACATTGCTTCCAGGAAAGAGAGGTGTATGATGATGAAATGGTACTTATCCAATCCTTCTTGCTTTATTTTGTCCCACCTTTCCCGCGATTCCCAGTAAATACCGCATTGGAGTTGCTCGTTCAGATAAGTTCGTTTATCTTTCGGCACACGCTCGGCGATGCGGTTATCAAATATGCAGACTTTGGTTTGGATCACTTCTAGTAATTCGCAGAGGTGATCCAGGGTAATGGTAGCCTGATCGAAATCATTGATGTTTTCCAGATTATCAAAGAATTTTTGCGCCAAAACGCCGTGACTCCTCACCTTTAGGATATTCTTTTCACCTGGATCGCCTGTTTTGCTGTGGGCAAATTTGAGTTCAAACGCGGGGTAGTCGCCATAGCTATTGCGTTCCGCATCGCTAAGTTCGTCCAGATAGTCGTCCTGGTTGATGTATTGGGGCGCTTTTTCATCGAAGATCAGATGGCCGATTTCGGTGCTTTCCCGCACCAGTTTCACCCGGCATTTTTTGTCCTTGAGCCAGCGCAGCAGCCATTGCTGATAGGCCGTTTCTTGCGTGAAGGTGGCTTCTTGCCGCTCTAATACCCGAATAACACCGTTTTCCCGAACGGCTTTCTTGAAGGAAGCATCGGGGATAGAAACCATCTTGAAGCGGGCTATGTTTTCGGCTTCCAGTTCTTGGGTGTGGTGGAGTTCGTGTAGGCGTCGGCCTTGCCAAACGTGGAAGTATTTTTTGAAATAGCCGGTTTGGGCGTGATTCGTTGTATTTTTTAAGTTCTCTTCTGCTTCTTCCAAATTTCGGCCCTGAACTTCAAAATCAATCTCGGCATCACCTTCTGGCCCGGTGCTATATGCCGAGCGCATCCAGGGATAATAGTGCCGATCTCTGTCCGATTTTTGCTTCTGCACACTGGTGAAATTGTTGTTGAACAACATAGCCGCACAGATTTTATCCTGAAAGTTGCCGCCCAAGCGAGCCTGATTGGTTTCTGGGATGATGATATCCCCCATCAGGTTTTTTAGGCGCTTGGAGATAACATGTTCTTCTTTGTCGTATAAACGGGTTTTGTGGTTCAGCCAGACTCCTATTTTAAAAAGTTGTTTATCCCTTTCCTTATAAGAATCATCAATTCCAGAGAGTGTGCCTGGGCGAATACCGATGTACAGGTCAAGCCCGTTTTGCTGCATTTGCTCCAAATCAGCTACCGGATAATGCTTTACATTGCGGATTTCGTTTTCCATCAAGGTGAATAGCGCGTGTTTGCCTACTACGCCGCCTGGTAGGAAAATTTCGCAATTTTTCAGTTTGTTTGCCAACAAATGGAATAATGGGCCTTCGTGTACATAGGTATGGCTAAAGCCGGAATCCTGCAAATCGCCTACGTTGATGGTAGCAAAAAGGCCGTCAAGTAAGGTATTGCTGGCTTCGTCTTTGTCTATTTGATACACCCTGCGAAATGCAATAGGGTCATAGTCTTCAGGCTTGTATTGCCTGCCAGAATAAAATCTAAAATGGATGTTCAGCTTGGTGATGCCCTCCGAGTAAGCAATCGTACCGAGGTAAAGGGGATTGTTGATAAAATCGTGCCACAGCACATCGTACAAGCTGCGTATTTCACCGCCAAACTGTTGGTCGCGGGTGATGCCGCTCCAGAAAGCCCCTTTTTCCAGCAAGAACTTGAACAAGGGGTGCAATTGTTCGGCCAAAGGGAGGAACTGATCGCGCACAGGCAGGAAGACACCTCCCTTTTTTCGGCGATCCACAATTTGAATCCAACGCGCCAAATCGCCCAATATGCCGGATTCAATGTCTTTGGGTTGGTAGGCATCGGGGAAGCGTTCGGCCAAGTAGTCGCGCAGTTGGATGCCCCATTCCTTAAAAGAGGGGTGTTCGGCTATTTCTTTGATCAGTGCGCTGATTTCCTCCTCGTTTCCAGCCCGCTGCTGAAACCACCACTTGAGTACGGTAAGGCTGTGGGCGCTGATGTTGTGGGCATAGGAGTCAATGAGTATGGAAATGATGGCGCGCTTGCGGTGCTCTTGTTTGAGGTATTCGGGGACGGCGTCGTTTTGGTCAATTCGAGTGAGGTAATAATCGTAGGAATCTATATAGTACAGTCTGTATTTTAGCTCCTTGAAGATGGGGTTAGTAGTAGAGGCTTTTTCGTATTCTTCACTGATCAAATAATCTAGTTCTTCCCTTACCGCTGATTTCTTTTCCATATTATCTCCAACCAAATCCCAGTCTAACAACAAGCCCTCATATTCGAGGCTAAAATGGCGAATGAGTTGCCTCCAACTTTTAGGATCATAAAATATGTCCTTGTCACTTTGTTGGAAAATGATGTGAACGACTCCATCAAATTGGCCGAATTGAATGAGCGGTAAAGAAATGAAAAGATCCGTGGATATATCAAAGAAATGGTTAATTATGGGATATTCGTGTGCTTGTTCATGTTGTAGTATGCCTTGTTCATTCTTTTCTGAATTATCAAAATAGGCTTTTAAGTCTCCCTTGGGGATATCTTTTAATTCAAGCTCCCCTTCTGAATAAGAATTGAATAAGTCGCCAGCTACCCTGGCATCGCCTAATTTTATGGAATACTGGGCTAGGCCATCCACTGCCACAACAACGCCCTCATCGTCAGCAATTGATTTGGCTTTCGATGAAAATTTAATCTGCTCTTTTATTCCTCCGTATATCAAAGTGTCTTTTTCAGCACCTAAGCTGCGGTCTAAGATATTGAGGAGCAACAAAACTTCGCCTTCGCATTCAGAAACCCATCTGACCAATGGATAAAGACGAGAAATTAACTGAGGGCAAAATTTTGTCTTAAAATCTTCTATCGGTGCTCTTTTTAGCGGGATATTAGGTGTAATTGCCATAAGTTATGCCATTTTAATGAATACCATTGTAAATTAACGGAATTCTTGGCATAACTTAATACGCCCGCACTGATTTTTTTATATATAACAACCTTTAGTTTGACATTTCTTTTTCTCTTACTGTTTCGCAGGAAGTGGCAGTACTTGTATTTGAGGCAGATTCAAAGGGTTGATTTGCTGAGTCTTGGTCATTTACAGGATTCCCATTTCCATTTGGTTTTTTAGATAAATGTTCCTCACAATAGTACTTTTCGCCTCTATTATAAGCTGTCTTAGCCTTTCGAATATGGTAATAATAGCGATTCCAAAAAGCAATATCGGTGAGAGCCAACAAACCAGCAGCGCAAGCATTAGCATCATTTGTAAATATTGCTTTGGCTTGTTCAGCGATGCTTTTTCCAGCTTTAGTGGACTGATTCATAGCATCACTTTCAATGATTTCTTGTAAGATTTCGTTGTGCTGACCTTCTAGCAATTCGCTATCTTTAGCAGAGAAAATAGGATGCTTTTTTCTGTACAACGCGTACTGATGGATGATGCGCTTTTTTCCTTTTTTCTTTATATTTAGATGAATCAAGATAGGCAAAGAAATGGTGCTATTTTTTAAATCAGATAGCACGTCAGTTGCTTTTTTGTTGTTATTGTCCACATCTAAAACAAAGTCCGTGTTATCGTTAACCACTTGAAAATACAATCCCATCAGTTGGGCAAATGAAATAATTTTTGACGAAATAGCTGTCAAATAAGAAAGCCCTGTCATTTCGAGCAAGATTTCGGCCAGCGATTTCAATAGGCTGGAATTGATCAAGTAAATCCGTACAAAATAATAATCCAATACATTAGAGCAAGAAGAGAACTGGGTTTTTAACTCAATGATTAGGTCATTGATTAAATGTAGTTCTTCTTTTTTGAAATTTTCGATCCAGTTTTCGCACGGCTTGTTTTTATAAAATTCTCGAAAACCGAAGTTTTTATCCATCAGTTGCCCCCTATCCACATCATTGAAAGCACGCCGCATTTTGCTTCTTATCAGGTGCACATATTCTGCAGGAAATAAGTGGACATATTCATCTAAAATGGCATCTTTCAACAAATTACCCGCTCCCAGGTTATTCCCAATACTCCTCGTATCACACACCCCAAACTTATTGTCATACACCTGATTGTGGATATACATGAGCGCCATAGCCGCATCTGCCAGGAAGGCCAGCTTGACTAAATGTTCCTTTGGGATGGCACGGAAGGGCAATTGCTGCCTTTGGGCATCCTCCTCTAGGTACTGATAAGCCCAAAACACGAAAGACGACCGCACCGAGATGGTGTTCAGTCGTCTTTCCAGTGCACTAAATATAATGTCATCAAATTGCTGTCCGATAAGCGGGTTTGCTCGATGAAAGCAAGCTTTTATATTGGGTAGTTCGTCGCTAATTTGCTGACGAACGCTTTCCATGAATTTAAATTTTGTCATGTCCATGATAGCTGTTTTTTGATTCCACAAGACCGTTTAAGTGTTGGTATTAACCAACGGCCTCGTGGAACAGCTATTTCTTGTTTTTGTTTTTGGGTGCATATTGTTGGCTTACATCTTGTGTTCTCAAAGGTCAGAGGTATCGGGTGCTTCTTTAGCCCAGAAAAATGCAGTTCCATGTACACCGTTGGTGAATAAATGATTTACACTATAATATTAAGCAATTCTCATACCTGTTTGTATTTTAAATTTCTATTATCTTTTAAGTGCTTGTTTTTCAGTATTATATGTAACAATCTATCCATAAGCCTCTTCTGGAAAGGTTTATGATTTTTTTCTAATTCGATTTTTTTTCGAAAAAAAATCGGAAAAATTTAGAATTCGAAATTTTAGGGGTAAAAATATCTCTTCACAAACCAGGGGTTTGCAATCCCAAAACAGCAATAGCATGCGACCTTGATGCTATTGGTCCGACCGATTTTAGCAGCTACAACCATTGTGTTAACAAGGTATTATTGACAACGCGGACAAGCGCTGTTCGACGAAGGGTAAGGCGTGCTGTAGCTTTTCTCTGAAGAGTAGTACCCATTTATAGCCAAAAACCGTGCCAAAGCAATGCTTGCCATAATATGCCTTCGCTTGGGTTAAACCTTTTGGCTGAATGCCACAAAAAGTCTTTGATCGGTATGTTTTTTTTGAAAAGAAATAAAATTTAAAATGTTGTAAATCAATGGCATGTGGGTTTTGCGAAATTTTTTCAATTTTTTTCGCTCCCTTTTTATGGAATCCACCCGCCCTTAAACTCTTTATTACGAAACCACTTGAAAACAACAACCCCAAAAAACCATTTGAAGGCAAAAATCTCGATTTTATAAATATCCCAAAAGACACCCCAAAAACCAATTTTTTAACCTGTATAACCCCTGCATAACCCCATTAAAACCAATCTTGTTTTTAGCCCTAATAAGTGCCTGCCCCCTGGGGGTGGGCTTTTTTTTTCCTACAATCCTAGGGCATAAAAATTTTCTACCCCCAAAGCGATATTCAGGACTTTATCCCTTTCCTCTGAATCGGAAAAAATCCGAAAAAATTGCTGAAAAATCGGAAGCCTTTCCGAAAAGATTTTGAATCAGAAAAACTAGCCAACAGAATATATAATTGATTATCAATTAGTTACCATATTGTCTTTGTTTTGGCATAAGATTAGAACATCTATTGGTATAAACACGATATTTTAAAAATTAAACATCCAAAGCTATGAAAAATCCAAATCTAATCAGCTTTTCTGCGCACAGCACAGCATTTCAAGCCCATTCAAGCGAAGTAGCAAACAGCCTTTACCAACTTCGGGCGCACATCCGCCATACGGTGCGGATGCGGAAACCAAATGGCAACTTATTGGCTGTCCTTACTTTGAATTGGCTGAGTTCCAAAACCGATGCCAACTCTGAAGAGAGCGATGAATGGGAATTAGCCCCGGAAGCGCTTGTCTATATTCCATAAGATAGCAATTAGGCCGCTCTGCATAGAGCGGCTTTTTTTGTAAAAAACAACCTTTACAAACTCATGAAAACCAATTCATAAAGATCAAAGAGAAAAAATATTTCCTTTTTTTTCTTTTTTTTATGGAATCTGCCCGCCCTTGAACTCTTTATTAGGAAACCATTTGGGAACAACGTACCTGAAAAACCATTTGAAAGCAAAAACCTGAAAAACCATTTGGAAGCAACCAACTCCATAAACCTTTTGAAAGCAAAAGCCCCGAAAAGCCTTTTGGAAACAATGACCTTGATTTTTGAATATCCCAAAAGACATCCCAAAAACCATTTCTTTTTTTGACCTGTATAACCCCTGCATAACCCCATTAAAACCAATCCTATTTTTTAGCCCTATTAAGTGCCTGCCCCCTGGGGGTGGGCATTTTTTATTGGGGGGGGTTACAAACGAAACACTCGACGTATGGTAGCAAAAGTATTTAAGGCAAACCAATGAGGATGTTCCGCATAGATGCGCTCTACAGGGATTTTTACTTCATCAAATCGCTTCATTTTCAATCTTTTGAGTACTTCTTCTTCGTTTCCATGTGCCTCATTTAGTGCTTCTTGCAAATGCTCTAGAAATTCATAATCGAAATGACTTTCATTTTTTCTTATTTGCTTGGTATGGAATCGCTTTCCTAGATGTTCTGGCTTAATTTTTTTAGCGTTTTCTTCTTCGGCTCGGCTTGATGCAAGCCGCACAACTTCTCGCAATTCTCGGAAATTTCCAGGCCAATTGTAGTCTTTGAGCAATTTTAAGGAATCATCCTCAAATGCCTCATCTGTCGCCTTATTAAAAAAAGGGCTATTTTGTGAGCACACTCTAGTATCTTTCAAAAAACAGTCTAAGCAATTGGTTAATTCACTCATTCGCTCTCTGAGTGGAGGTATCAAAATGGTAAAATATCGAAGATACTCGTCATAGAGCTGTCGGTTGAATTGGCCTTTATTTGACTTAATTCCAAGGTTTTCTTCGGAAAAAATAATCCAGCGGGCAAAATTCACATATAGCCGTTTTGCGAATGTCGTTAACAGGGCCAATTGCATATCACTGTTTATAAAGTCTATCCCGGCTATATATAGGTATGTATTCCCTTCCAGCCCTTTAATGCTTGTTACAAGCTTATTAGGGGTGGTTTTTGATAAATCAATGATGGGTATGTTTTTATTATTCGTACTCGAAATATTTAAGCCATAATGCCTAGCAATAAATTTTTTGCCGATGCCTGTTTCTCCCTCCAGTAAAACCGGATAGGGTGGTGTTTCCTTGATTTGGTTAAACTTCCGTTTAATGCCCTTATGTATATCGGATTCGATAATGGGAGGTATTTTTTTTACCTTTAGCGGATATGCATCTGCCGCTTTTTCTATACAATCGGCCCAACGTTTGTGATCAATGGGGTTGATTAGCGTTGCCTTTCTTAAAAAGCCAAAATTATGTGTAAGTAAACTTTGGGTTGTTTCGTAATCCTTGATATCGTTGTTCCAAGAACAAGGAATAATAGGCGTAGTTGGTGCTATGTTAATAATATCTGGTAATACTTCTATTCCTTCTCGAAAATCTCGGGCATTAGAAATGGCTAAATCCATCAGTATGACATAGAATTTATGAGTTTCAAGTGCTCTTTTGGCCGAGCTAAATGTTTTACAGTAAATAGGAGAAAATAATTCTTGCTTGTTATAAAAAAAGGCATGGTAAAACTCTGGCTCATCATCAATAACCAGAATGGGGTAGGGTTTGCGAAGGGTCATATTTAAAAGCGCATTTCGTCGTGAAATAGGATATTGGACTATAACTTATATACCTTTTTGACGGTCGGGAAAAAAGTAAATAGATCGGGGTACTGTTCAAAATACTTCTTTTGTACCTTGTACCTCAGCGTCTGGTCGTTTTTCAGCCCCAGAACCCTAGCAGCTTCGTCTTTTTTACCTCCTGAATCTATGAGGGCTTTTTCTATTCTGAGCAGTTCATCATAAGCCGTTTGCTTGTGAATGGGCCAATTCGTATGTTCATAGGCGGGAGAATTGTTGGGTATCTTATGTTGAACGGCAACAGCAGAATAAACAATGGATGCCTGCTTTTGGTTGAAACGCTCCGGTAATAAATTTTCGTCTATGATTTCTTGGCCTGCTACAAAAAGTTCAAATACTACTTTTTGCAATACGTTGCGCAATTCCCGGATATTGCCCGGCCAGTGATAAAAATGCAGCTTGGATAAGGCGGCAGGTGAAAAAGCTTCTTCCGCATTTTTGCCAAAAAGGGTTGAGGCATTGGGACAAACCTCTTCTTGCTTTAGGAAAAAATTGATCAGAGGAATAATGTCTTCCCTCCTTTCGCGCAGCGGAGGGACATAAAATGTCATCGGACTGATGCGTTCGTAGAAATCGCGGCGAAAAGTGCCCTGTTCTATTGCTTGTTCCAAATCGACATTGGTAGCAAATACCAACTGCGCTTTTAGGGGCAACATTCGGGTATCGCCTACTTTAGCAAATTCCCGCTCTTGCAAAACCCGCAGGAGCTTGACTTGTATATCCGGTCCAATTTCTCCGATTTCGTCCAGAAAGAGGGTACCTTCGCCTGCTTTTTCAAAATAGCCGATTTTCTCGCTCCCGGCATCGGTAAAAGCACCTTTAACATGGCCAAATAGCTCGCTTTCTAACAAAGAATCTTTAACACCACTTAGGTTAACGGGAACAAATGGCGCTTTTTTTTGACCTTTGGCTTGATGCAGGTAGTTCACCGCCACTTCTTTGCCGACTCCTGTTTCACCTAAAAAAAGGAGGGTGGCGTTGGGGTTAAACGCAGGCAGTATTTTGAGGCGCTTTTTCAATTCCATCACGCTTTCCGATCGGGTAATGAAGCCATCTTGCTCTGCTTCTTCGAAGATAACCTTTTTGCGGGGATTGCGAAAATTTTCGATCAATTGGCTGATTTGCTCCTGCCATTTGATGGGGTGGTATTCGCTTTTACGCAGCAGGTCATAAGCACCTTGACCGAGGGCGCGTTGGTGGGTGTTTTTCTTTTCGTCGGAAGTGCATACGATGATGGGAAATCTTCCCGCAGCGTTTTTTACAGCGTTGGGCAGTATATGTTCCAAGCCGTGTTGGTATCCCTGCCCTCTAAAATCCAAATCCAGTAAAACGGCATCGTACTGCCCTTTTTCCACCAGATCTAAACCCCGGTATTCGGTTGCCTCCGTAAAAAATTTAAAAAAATGGCCGTTCTGGCGTGTAAAAGCATCGTAATACGCCAAATCATCGTCAATAATCAATATTTTTTTACTTTCAGGCATAGGTGCTGATTCAATCACCAATGATATTCCGGGTGAACGTAAGGGTCAAGCGATGTATTGACCTTTGTAATAAGTTCACTGATCTGTTCGCATACGGATTCGATTTCGTCGGGTGCCCATGTTTTCAATGTATTCTCCAAACTCCCCCCCTTTTTTAATAGGCAATCAATTTTCAATCGGGTATCTTGAAAAGGGAGATGATTGAATTTGGGATGGTAAAATTGCCAGCGATTGTCAAGTAGTTCCCATTCCTTCTTGATGGTTTTCTTTTTTTCGTCTAATTTGATTTGTTCGGGGGGAAGATTTATTTCTGTTAGTTCTTTCCGAATTCGAGAGAGTTGGCTGTTAAAGCCATAGTGCTTATCGTGTCCATCCAGAAATCGCGCCATTTGTTTGACCATATCAATTCCCCGCACGGGTAAAAACCGTTCCCAGGGATCGGCATAGGTATCTTTTTTTTCCCCAGATGGCGTGGTTATCGCACCGGCATATTCCAGTCCAAAAGCCTCAACAGGATTTATATTACCCAACCATTCGCTGATGTCATCTGGTAGTCTGAGCAGGTTTAAAAAATTAGAATGCAAGCTTTGGGAGTAGCCGGACACAATGAGTTTAACTTTTGGGGCATGTTCGTAAAGCCAGCGTTTCCATATCTTAGCAACAGCATACTGCTGTAGCTCAATCTGCAAAGGCTCAAGAATCATTAGGTAGGTGATTTGCTCGATTTGTGTGGGGCTATTATCAAATAGAGCTTGTAACGCATAACTTTGTTCTCGAAAATAAGGAGTGATGGTTTCAATGGTTTTTGATTTTGTCGCTATATAGTAGATGGTATTTTCTGTCATGGCGCTTCAATTTTCGGGTTAGTCCACTTCTCCTGGCACAACTTTGACCAATTCCTCTAGGGTATTGGCCATGGCATTTACTTCTTCTTGACTAAAAGTCTGGGAAGTTTCACCGTTAATTATGAAATTCAGTTTTTCCTTGCATTCGTCGTATATTTCTTTGACCAAGGCCTTGCCATTTTGGGCATCGTTCTCCAGATTGGCGATACAATCGTCAAAAAGGAAGGATTCCTGGTGTTTTTTCTCTAAAGCCTTGAGCGTCTCCAGTTCTTTTTCGAGTTCGTTTTTCAAATCAAAATCTTGCTCCGGGTCTAAATAGTCCAATTGGTTGTAATATACTAGGAAGCTCCTCAACCGGTACATCATGGCGCGTTTGTCCTCTTGGTCACTTTTTTCGATGGCTCCCAGCAGGGCTTGGGCTTCTATGTTTTCGGGCTTTCCGGGCAGCATAAAAGGCAACCAACAATCCATAAGTTCCTCTTTGAGGTTGAGAATTTTGGTTTCAAATTCGGTTTCATAATATTGCCAAACCCGATCAAAGTAGGGTTGTTTGACCAATTTGTTTTCCTCGTCATAAATCACTACCTTCTCATCTGTTACCGGGTCTCTACCCATAAAAAAGCCACCTGTGTCGTTTAACAGGCCGGAACGTCTGGTCGTGTAATAGATGTAATCTCGGCCAAAGGCAAAAAGAAAGCACTTGGCTAGCCGATCTTTAAAATGGGATAATATGCTTTGGACGTCTTTGTCTTCGTAATTGTTGGAGCGATGGAGGAAAAGCATGACCCGATTCTCCGGTTTGGCATATTGCTGTATCAAGGCATGAAGTAGTCGTTCTGTTTGTCCGTTGACCTTGTATATGGAGGTGGCCACTAGTAGAGCATCAGGACAAAGACTGCTTTTTTCTACCTGGTATTCCTCATAGAATTTGCCTTTCCCTTCAGCTATATGTTGGGTATAATAATCAAACTCTGCCTCCTTTAGCACATTTTCGTTGACGTGCCGGTTTTCAAATAGCTTCCACTTCCAGTTGATAATCAGTATTTTTTTGCCTTCTGTTCTTGTCATGATCCGAAAAATAATTTTACCAGGTTGTATTTTAAATCCATGTCGTCCGGTTTTTGCAGGGCATCTTCGATGGTATTGATGATGGATTCGATGGGGCGGAAAGTAGTAAAGCTAGCATACGCCGGCGCTGCTTTGATTTTGTCCCACCAAGCCATGCGTCCCCTACCTGTGGTAATGATCAGGATAAAATCATCCCCAACATCTTCAGCCGCTTTACCTTGAAGAATTTGTTCATCGATGAAGTCAATGATTCGGTCTTCGCCGTATTTATCCTCACGGGCATCCAACATATTTTCAATAAACGACAGATGCAGCACCACAAAATGATAATTCAAAAAACCTCCGGGACTTGCCTGGACTTGTTTGAACTGATCGACTAGTTCATTTTGAAAGTTGAGGTGCAGGTTTTTGCGGTACAACTCCAGTCGGTCTAGTTGTAGTTGCAGCTTTGCTGGGTCAATCTGGATATGGCTTTGCCCCTTTGCATGTGTATGCCCGGTATATAGGCGATTGTAAATACGGCGATCAAATATACAGATGCGTGAACCAAATGATTCCAATAATTCGTACAGGTATTCCTGACTTATGGTTTCCACTTGGTGCATGTTTTTACCCTGACAAAATCGGGTTATGAATTCGCCATGACTGCGGTAATTGAATTTATCTGGTTCGGCAGTTAAGTGCGAACCATGCTCTATGGCAATACTCATGCGGTGTGGAATGGCTTTGTATTGATCGTATAAATCATCATTCGAATCTGCCTGTCCGACTTGGGCTTCGTTTTCAAATCGGACCACACCGTTCAGGTAGCTTATTCGCCCTACCCGTGTACCGCCTTCTTTAAAGTCTATGACAAAATCCTCCCCTTTTTCTTTCATCCAGATAGGAAGCCATTTTTCATAAGCCGTCTCAATGTTTTCAGGTGCTGAACCGCCTCTTAAAATGCGTAAGATTCCCTCTGCTTTGAGGCTGTTGTAATTGTGGTCTGCTGCTTCGGGCAAATGGACGAAACGGTATCGAGCCTGGTTGTCCAGGGCTACTTGTTGGCTAAACTTGGCTGCATTTTCCACGTTTAGCACTTCTGCCCCTTTCCATACATGGAAATATTTTTTCAAATAACCCCAACCAGCTTCAGATGCAAACCTTTCGGAAAAGGCTGCTTTATAAGTATTGTATCGGCGTTGGCTGACTTCAAACTCTCGCCACGACGCGTTGTCCGCTCTGATATGATAACAGGCGGTTTTGATCCAGGGGTAATAGATTTTTCCCAATGGCGATTCCCTGTCCTGAACTTTATCAAAAGTATTGGTCATTAATAGGGAGGCACAGATCTTATCTTGAAAGTTGCCGCCTAGCTTAGGCTGGAAAGTATCATTGGTTACGATATCCGCTTCCAGCCCTTCTATTCTTTTTACCAACAGTTTTTCATCGATGTTTACCGGGTGATTTAGCCAAACGCCTATCTTGAACAGCTCGGGGTTCGGACTGAGTATATCTGATTCAGAATCAATGGGGCGTTCATGAATGGATACATTGAGCACCAAACCATCCCGTTGAATGGCCTTTAAGACATCCCCCTTGTAATGTTTGACATTGCGAATTTCGTTTTCCAACAAGGTGAAAAAGGCGTGCTTGCCGACCACCCCTCCTGTAAAAAACACCTTCATTTCTTCCATTTCCTCCTTCAGCACCTGGTATAATGCCCCGGTCTCCACAAATAAGCTTTCCCTGCTATCCGTGGATTCGGTTCTGAAATCCTCCAAATTGACGATGGCAAAAGTTCCGTTGAGCAATTGGCCATCGGCACTTTTTTTAATGACCTTGGTGTTTTTGAAGGGTTCGTCTTTGTGTCGGATTTCTGCTTCAAAAATCGTAATGTTAATATGTAATTTCCGCACCTCTTCAGTATTGGCGATGGTACCCAGGTAAAGCGGATTGTTGACAAAATCGTACCAGAGCACGTTGTACATGCTACTGGTTTTACCCGTAAAATTGGTTTGCCGGGTGATGCTGCTCCAAAAAGCGCCTTTCTCGAGCAAAAATTTAAAGAGCGGGTATAATTCTCTGGCCAGGGTACGATTCTTAGTTAATTTTGTATAAGCTATAATAGGATTGTAGTCCCTACCCAATGCCTCAATGATTGCTTTACCTTCCTTATGTTGGTATTCTGAGCGTTCCCGAAACCACCAGCTAAGCGTAGTAAGGCTATGGGCGCTGATGTTATGGGCGAAAGAATCGAGCAGGATGGTGATGATGGCGGTTTTATAATGCTGGGCTTTTACCCGGTCGAGTACGGCATCGTTTTGTTTGATTCGCTCCTGATGATAAAATTGGTTGATTTCGTAATATTTGGCAATATTGATGTAGCGCTGAATAGGATTTCTGGGGTTCAATTCTTTAATAACTTCCTCGAAAATGGATTTTCTGGTAATGTTTGGCCCCTTTACATCCCAGTCCATGGCCAGGTTGTCGTATTCGATTTGGAAAAGCTTAATGATGCGTTTGATGGTCGCTGCATCTTCAAATTTTGCCGTTTTGTCTTCCGGGAAAATGATCCAAACTACCCCCTGAAACAATCCCATGCCTAGAAGCGGAATGCCAATGAATTTGTCTTTGGAAATGTCGAAGTAATCGGATAGGATAGGAAATTCGTTTTCTTTAAATGGGTTGTTTATTTCACTAAAATAATCGCTTAATTTTCCAACTTTTATATCAGTTTCATTTAACCTACCTTCTCTAAAATCATCAAAGATTGGAAAAGTGGCTATACTTTTCATTGATCTTTCTACTCTTTTATTTTTTAAGGACTTCCAGTATGGATCGCGTTTTTTTAGCCATCTATCTCTATCGAATATTTTGCCATTCACTTCAAATTCTTTGATATAATAAATAGGGTCATCTCCTTCCAGCAGGTATCGCTGTCTTTCCGTTCCAGCATATAAAAGCCCTTCCAAGTCATTTTCCACATCTACTTTTTGGGCCAACCTTTCGGGGTCGCGGTCGAACATAGTAGTAATCAAGGTGAATTTTCCAATCAATTCCTCAATGTGATAAAGAATGCCATGTAGGCGATCGTGTAGTATTTCACCGAATTCATTGAATTCTGGAATCTGAAATACAATTCTTTTTTTATCGACGTTTAAAGTGGTTTTCATTAGTAAAAACGGTTGAAATTAGTTTAGTTGTCATTTAAAAATTCTGTAAAATTTATTGTCCATAGCCATGTCACACATATTTATAAAATACTGAGTAGTTGGATTTCTAATATCCAAGCATATTCTGGCAGATTTCGATACCTGACGACTCAAGGCCATACATTTTCTAATTGCACCGCTTTTTATAATTTCTTCCATGACTTGTTGTGGATATTGGTCGATTATTTTTCTTCTTTTTTGCCCACCCTTTAAGTAAGCTTCAATTTTTCTTTTAACCCCTTGTCCTTCCAAAAGGTGATATATCAAAGGAAGCGTGATGTTAAAGTTATATAAATCAGCAAATAAATCTGTTGTTTTTTTACCTGCTGTTTTTAAGAACTTTCTGCGTTCCTCATCTGGCGAGTAGGCAAAGTCGGCATAATCGTTGATAATTTGGATGATTGTATGGTATTGAATCGCAAAACGTCTGAGCATTTTTTGTTCTATTCCTGAATAACCGACCAAAGAAATCACAGTTAACGTAATCGTCTCAAAAAAGCAAGTCCCCGTCAAATAAGTCCTCTGAAAATACCCCTCAATAAAAGCCACTCGTCCGGCATAATTCCGTTGTTCTTCTTCCGTTTCACAGGGTACTTCTTCGATCACCTGATCTATGAAAGGTTGCAGGCATTCGCGCACAAAGGGCTTGAAAAGGTAGCGATCGGGTAATAACTCTGGAAATTCTTGTGGCTTTACCCAACGCAGGTAATGGTTGTAATCCTTATCTAAGCGCTGCCCGATGTCCACTACCAATAGTAGCTTAGAAATGTGGCGGTGCAGGGTATCGATTTGGGCCTCGCTGTTAAGCAGCGGTTTGACTTCCTGATAGAGATACAAAAATAGTAATTCCCTAAGGATATTGGAGGCGATTAGGTTTTGGTTGACTTTTTGGTATTGGTGTCGCCGCACTTCGTGTTTTTCATCCAGGATATGGTTGTGTAAGTACTGGATTACGATCACGATTTCAAAAACAAAAGCCAGCTTTATATAGAACAATTGTCGTTTCTGTGCGCGAAAGATAGCATCGCCGGGTTGCCCCATCGCATAATCTATATAATCGTACATTTTTCGGCAGAAATAAGCACGCAAAGGCTTATTGCCCGATTTTTCCCTCAAGTAACCCAGCACGTATTCGCAGAGTTGACCATCCGTGAAAACTTCGTAGCGTTTGAGCATTTTTTGCAGAATGTCCACTTCCGTGACCATCCACTCCCCGCTTTCATCCATCTCTGCAAAACGCAAATCTTTGATGTTGTCATCCATAAGGATCAGGTTTTAGGGTTCTTCATCCTATTTGAACAATGCTACAATGAGTAAGGTTGCACCTAATCCTTTGTTTTTTTGATAGTTGCCAGAACATGTCAATGAACGTCAATCCGAATGCGCACATCCGGAATTGAAACTATAGCGGCTAAAACCATACCAATAAAATAGGAATTCTTATAAGAGGCTGATAATCAATTGTTTTTTATTCTATGAAAAACAATATCATTATATACTCCGAAAAATTTTCGGATTCCTGGTTTTTATCCAATATTTTCTTCGGATTTTTTTTCGGATGATTTCGGAATATCCATATCCTCACGCCATCCGAAATCTTTCCGTTACTCCCTTTTACTAATCCGAAAAAATTCAGCATTCGCAAAAGCCACCCATCAGGCAAAAAGCCACAATTTATTGACAATCAATCTATAAAAGAATACACTGAGAAAATGGCACAGCATTTTCTTCCTCTTAGTCGGGCATAAGCCAACGTTCCTTGAAAATACGCGCTTGCCGCAAGCGCAATTACCTGACAAAAAATTAGCGTACTATGAAAGAGATAACTACCACCACCGAAATTTTATTATACATTGTTTTGGCCTGCTTTATACTCGGCTTCATCGCCGGCATTTGGCTAACCATCACCATCAGCCGCCTGACCCGACCCGACCTATACCCGCCGCATACAGGCGGAGGTCGTCTAATGGGCATCTTGTTTTTATGCTTCATCGGTTTGACCATTGGCCTGATCCTGTTTTACGAAGGTTGGATCAGCAGTAGCTAGGCGGGATGTCTTCGCGAGAGGCCAGCCGGGACTTTCTGCTTTGGATAAATGCCGTACCTACATGTCTTTTGCAGGTGCGGCATTTTACATTTTAATATTTTATAGATATGAGTTTTTTCCGAATTATTTCCGGCTTTTTCGGATGAAAGCTGAAAAAATTCGGATCGCAGAAGCATTATCCATTAGAAAGCTAACTCAAATGTAGAAACTTAATATGTTGATTTACAAATTATTGGATAGGATTCAGGCGGGATATTGGGCATGAACAGCCTGTTATGGCACAAGCCTTGCACTTCTGTACAATAAAGCCGTTAAGCATGAAAAAAGACTTGACACCAAAACATCCGGGCCAAACCAAATACCACAGGGGGATGATCCGCTGTGCCACCCGGGTGGCCTTTGTATTCCTGACAAATGTCAATCAATCCCCCCAAGAAAACATATCACATGATTCTCTTTTAAAAATTTAAAATACAAACAATGGAAAACATGAATTTAGATTTGATTAAAATACTGATCGGCGTTGGCATCGGTATTGTGATTGTAATTGCTATTGTAAAAGCAGTGACCCCTCGCATGGGAATGGGCGGCATGGGCATGATGCAAGGCATGCCTATGCAGGGCGGCTTTCAAAATAGTCATTATCAACGACAAAGCAGCGGCGGGTTTATGGCCGTGACGACACTGGCTTTCATGTTTTTGGTGCTGTTCGGCATTTTCTATGTCAGTCAACAGCTGAATGAAAAGCCGGATACTGACTGGTATAGCTACGAAGACGAGAAATGGCAGCTCAACAGCCCACCTAATGAAGATACCTATGAATACGAAGAAGAGCCAGAGGTGTCACCTCCAGAGTCCTTGCCCCCCCAAGAGCGGGTGCCTGAAAGTGAGTACGATCTGAATGTGCCAGAAGCACCGGAGGAAGTTTTCAAGGATTACAACCTCAAAGTAGGCACTCCTTCTGTAAATGTAAGTCCAAGTGGGCGGCAAGGAAACGTATCTGTGAATGAAGTAGTACCTTACGAAGAAAGCCCGACCATTCCCGGCGAGTTTTACCTTCAAAAAGCGGCTGCGCCTACGGAGGAGCGCGCTCAGCACGAGATGGAAAAATGGGAAGATCAGTTCCCTGGCAAGGTGCATTTGGGTTACAACAATCAGTTGGATTCCTATGCTTATAAGGTGTTGATTGGGCCTTTCCGTACTAAAGAAGCGGCACAGCGGGCGGCTGGAGACAGGAAGGCTTATGTCCGCAATCTGGATGAAGAAGTGCACCTGGATGTACTTTACTGATTGGGCGCTGGTAAATAAAAATGACTACTAGGAAGATCTTGCTTTCTAGTAGTCATTTGTCGTATAATACAAAGCTGCATCGAAGTTCAAAACCGCAGCTACTATCTATCTTCTGCCAGCTCTTCCAGGGAATACAAGTTGGGATACTGCTGCCCAATTTTTTCTTTTAATTCCTTGCGGGCAAAGAATATTCGGCTCTTCACCGTGCCTAAGGGCAAGTCCAATTCATCGGCAATCTCCTGGTATTTGAATCCTTCGTAATGCATGACAAAGGGAATCTTAATGCTATCGTCAAGCGATGCAACAAGCCTGCTGAGTTCTTTCATCATGATTTCAGATTGAGCTGAATTGGAAATTATCGTGTTGCCAGAATTGATGTAGTACAGGTTGTCTGTGCTGTCTAATATGGTGTTGGCTTTTGTTTTTTTGCGGTAGTTGTTGATGAAGATGTTCTTCATAATGGTGAAAAGCCATGCCTTGAAATTGGTGCCTGGGCGAAACTTGTCGCGGTTGGTCAATGCCCGGTAGGCAGTTTCCTGAAACAAGTCCTTGGCATCTTCCACGTTTTTGGTCAAATTATAGGCAAACGCATTGAGCAAGGCTGACATTTGATCGAATCGGCTGTGAAATTCTATACTGGACATGGTCAATTATTTTTGTTTAAGTATTTGAAAACACTTATTTATTTTGTTGAACCAAAGATACAGCATCATTAAACAAATTCCAAATTTTAGAATCATATTTTCTCCCTTTTTGTCTTATTTTATGCAATTCTATGTGGCTTTGTGTTTTAATGCGTTGTTTTTTAGTGTGTTATAAAATAAATCAAAGTTTTAAATTTATTATGAATTTTTCAGAAAAAAATGAAAATTTGATTATTTATAAGATTTGGCATGCCTGATTTCATACTTTTGTTGCACAAATCAGTTTAGAATCACTGGGAATGCCCGGGATCAACTTCTAAAAAAGAGGAATTTGTTGAACCAACAAACAGCCCAATAAGATAAGAATGAGCTAGGAAAAATCTATTGCTTAAATGCTTGGAGGGAAACCAAGTTGTAGTATGCTCCTCCTATTTGCTGCAAAAGGCTTTGATGGGTGCCTTGTTCGACAATTGCTCCATTTTTGAGTACCACAATCTGGTCGGCGTGCTGGATGGTGGCTAGGCGGTGGGCGATCACGATGGAGGTCCGGTTTTTCATCAGCGCATTCAATGCAGCTTGAACCAGTTTTTCGGATTCGGCATCCAAAGCGGATGTGGCTTCATCTAATATCAAAATAGGCGGATTTTTCAAAATTGCCCTGGCAATCGTAATCCGCTGGCGTTGGCCGCCACTCAGTTTATTACCCCGATCGCCGATATTCGTTTGATACCCTTTTTCGCTCGCCATAATGAATTCATGGGCATTGGCAATACGGGCGGCCTGTTCTACCGCCTCTGGTGTAATACCTTCCATACCAAAAACGATGTTGTTATAAATGGTGTCGTTGAACAGAATAGCCTCTTGCGATACAATGCCCATCAGGTGTCGCAATTGACGAATAGGGTATTGCCGAATATCCATACCGTCCAGATAGATGCCTCCTGCGCTGACCTCGTAAAATCGCGGCAGCAAATCAACAAGAGTGGATTTGCCGGCGCCGGAGGCCCCCACTAAGGCAATGAGTTGGCCTTTGGGAATCACCAAGTTGATGTCTTTGAGTACGGGGCCTTCTATTTCATTGTATGTAAAAGATACTTGCTTGAACTCAATGCTGTGTTGAAAAGCGGGCAATGGAATGGTATTAGGGGCGTCGGTAATGGGGTTTTTAGCGTCCAGAATGTGCTCCACCCGGCGCATAGCTCCGATGCCTTTCTGGATGTTGTAAACGGACTTCGATAAAGATTTGGCCGGGTCGATGACATTGTAAAATGCAAAAATAAAAGTGAGAAAAGTTTCGGCATCTAGGGTTGCGCTGAATACTTGCCGCGACCCGTACCAAAGCAGTACGGCTACCGTTGCGATGCCGAGAAACTCCGATAGGGGAGAGGACAAGTCCCGCCGCCACAACAAACGAGTCAGTTGGTGGCGGTAATGATTGTTTTCCAGCCCAAACTTTTCCTGCTGGTAATTTTCCGCGTTAAAGCCTTTGATGATGCGCAGCCCTCCTAAGGCTTCTTCTACGATAGAGACAATAGTGCCGAGGCTGTTTTGCACGGCGGAAGAACTGCGTTTCAAGCTCCGGCCAATACCGCCAATGACCACTGCCGTAAAAAGGATGAGTATGAACACAAACACGGTGAGCGAAGGGCTGATATAAAGCATAAATGCCAATGCGCCGATGATGATCAAGGGTTCCCGAAAAATGGCCTCCAGCACATTTAGGATACTCCACTCCACCTCCTGTACATCGGCGGTGATTCGAGAAAGCAGATCCCCTTTCTTTTCTTCTGAAAAATAGGCCAGCGGCAGGCTCAACACCTGGTCGAACAACTGGGCGCGCAAGTCGCGAATGATGCCGTTCCGCACCGGAGCCATGAAAAACAAGGAGAGGTAGCGAAATAGGTTTTTTAAAAAAAAGACGCCCAATATGCTGGAACAAACAAAAAGTAAGGCGGCCTCCTTGCCGGATTCTACGATATAACTGCTCAGGAGGTAGTTGAAATACTGGGTAGCCCCCTCAACGCTTAAAACCGATTCCGGCGATTGGAGCACGGGCTCTCGTCGGTCAAAAAGAATTTCCAAAAAAGGGATCAGCAAAGGAATGCTCAAGGCGGTGAAAACAGCCGTTAGTATATTGCTGATAATATTGAGGGCCACCAGGCTTTTGTAATTGCGCATGTAACCCAACAAGCGCCAGAAGCTATTCTGTTTCACCGGAGCATCAGTCATCCGTCATTTTGAAATCGTTGAGGAAACCAGTATGGTAGTCCCCTTTTCTGAACTTTTCGTTGCGCATTAAGCGCTGGTGGAAAGGAACGGTAGTTTTTACGCCTTCGATGATGAATTCGTCCAATGCCCTTTCCATTTTGGTGATGCATTCTTCGCGGGTACGTGCCCGACAAATGAGCTTGGCGATCATGGAGTCGTAATAGGGTGGAATCGTATAGCCTGCGTAAACGTGCGTGTCCACCCTTACCCCATGCCCCTTAGAGCTATGAAAAGAAGCTATTTTGCCCGGGCTCGGACGGAAGCCGTTGTACACATCTTCGGCATTGATCCGGCACTCAATAGCATGGGCGTTCGGGAAGTAATTGATGCCAGAGATGGTATCACCTGCGGCAATTTTAATTTGTTCTTTGATCAGGTCGTGGTCAATGACTTCTTCCGTGACCGGGTGCTCTACCTGGATACGGGTGTTCATTTCCATGAAGTAAAAGTTGCGGTATTTGTCCACCAAAAACTCGATGGTGCCGACGCCTTCGTAGTTGATGCATTCGCCGGCCAATACGGCGGCAGCGCCCATCTTTTCGCGCAATTCAGGCGTCATAAAAGGCGATGGGCATTCTTCGACCAGTTTTTGATGGCGGCGCTGGATGGAGCAATCCCTTTCCGACAGGTGAACGACTTTCCCTTTTTGGTCGCCAGCAATTTGGAACTCGATGTGCCGGGGCTCTTCGATGAATTTTTCCACATAGATACCATCGTTGCCAAAAGAAGCCTTGGCTTCTTTGCGCGCCATTTCCCAAGCTGGCTCAAAGTCTTTTTCACCCCATACAATGCGCATGCCCTTGCCACCGCCACCTGCCGTAGCTTTGATGATAACCGGATAGCCGATTTCGGCAGCAATTTTTAAGCCCTGCTTGACATCGCGTATTAGCCCTTCTGAGCCAGGTATGACAGGCACACCGGCTTTGATCATGGTCTCTTTTGCGGTGATTTTATCGCCCATCTTTCTGATTTGGGTAGGCGTGGGGCCAATGAATTTGATGCCGTATTCGGTACATATTTCTGCAAAGTCTGCATTTTCGGCTAAAAATCCATAGCCGGGATGCACCGCATCAGCATTGGTGATTTCTACCGCTGCCATGATACGGGGTATGCTCAGATAAGACTCAGAAGATTGAGGCGGACCAATGCATACTGCTTCATCGGCAAAGCGCACATGCAGGCTTTCGCGGTCGGCAGTGGAATAAACGGCCACCGTTTTGATGCCCATTTCCCGACAGGTTCGAATAATGCGCAGCGCTATTTCGCCCCGATTGGCGATGAGTATTTTATTAAACATAGGATTTCTCTTGGATTAGAAATCGGCAAAATGCCCAAGTCTTTAGCCCTTCGGGTCAATTAAAAACAACACCTGATCGTACTCGACGGGTTGAGCGTCTTCTGTGACTACCTTCACCACTTTTCCGCTCACTTCCGATTCGATTTCGTTGAATAATTTCATGGCTTCAACGATACAAACGACTTGCCCAGCTTCAACGGTATCGCCCACTTTGATATAGGGGGGCTTTTCCGGTGAGGGCGAGCGGTAAAAAGTACCGATCATAGGCGACTTGATGGCAATGTACTGCGATTCATCTTCACTTGATGCAGCGGCGGGGGCTTCTACCTCTGGTGAAGCCGGTGCCTTGTGTACTGGCGCAGAAGCCGGAGAAACCGGTGTCGAAACCGTAGCCGGCAGCACTGGAGCTTGGGCTATAGGCAGCGCCTGAGGCAAGGCTTGAACTTTGCCTTTCTCATATTTATCCGTTCTCAAGGTGATTTCAAAATCGCCTTGTTTCATCTTAAACTCCGTCAAATTGGACTTGCCAACAAGCCGGATAAGCTCCTGGATTTCTTTAAAAGTCATAGGTGTTATGATTTTACACGTTCCATATAAGCCCCTGTGCTGGTCTCTACTTTGACTTTATCCCCTACGTTGACAAACAAAGGCACTTTGATTTCGGCGCCTGTTTCAACTTTAGCTGGTTTTAAAGTATTGGTAGCGGTATCGCCTTTCAAGCCAGGTTCAGTATAAGTTACTTCCAAAATAAGGTACTGGGGCATTTCCATGGTCAAAGGGGTGTTCTCTTGCGCATGGAAAAGCACGTCCACCTCCATGCTTTCTTTCATAAGACCCGGATTTTCAATGAGGTCTGATGGTAAAGCTACCTGATCATAGGTATCGTTGTCCATGAAGTGGTAGCCCATTTCGTCGTTATAAAGATATTGAAATTTCCGACGTTCTACCCTTACTTCGTTGATTTTATGTCCGGCAGGGAAAGTATTTTCTATTACCCGGCCACTTTTCATGCTTTTCAGCTTGGTACGCACGAAAGCGTTGCCCTTTCCTGGCTTTACATGCAAAAATTCTACAACAGAATAAATCTCCCCGTTGTAATCAATACACATGCCATTACGAATATCAGAAGTTGAAGCCATAATAAATGATCAAATTTTACAAATTTTACAAAAACGGCGCAAAGATAATTAAAAGTTTCAAGTTTAAGGCTGGGCTAAGGCCAAGCTTAGTTTCAAGTTTCAGGGGTACGATGCCCACACTCACGCTCTCACCCTCACCCTCACCCTCACCCTCACCCAATTTCTCAATACGCCCACTTCACATAAATCGCGCCCCACGTAAAGCCCCCGCCGAAGGCCGTTAAAATAATATTGTCCCCTTTTTTCAGTTGGGGCTCCCATTCCCACAGGCAAAGCGGGATGGTTGCCGCTGTCGTATTGCCATACTTGTGGATATTGATCATGACCTTTTCCATGGGGAATTCCGCCATTTTAGACACCGTTTCGATAATGCGCATATTGGCCTGATGGGGAACCAACCAGCTCACATCATCGGCGCTTAGATGGTTTCTTTGCATCACTTGCATCACCACATCAGACATGCCAGATACGGCCGCACGAAAAACCGGTTTGCCATTTTGATACACAAAATGTTCGCGGTTATTGACGGTATCCAGGGTAGCCGGATAGCGGGAGCCTCCTGCCTTTTGAAACAAATAAGCCTGACCAGCACCATCGCTTTTCAGCAAAGAGTCGATCATCCCGTGGCCGGTATCATCGGGTTCAAGCAGTACAGCACCGGCACCGTCGCCAAAAAGTACACAAGTTGTGCGATCGGTATAGTCAATAATGGATGACATTTTATCGGCGCCTATCACGATTACTTTTTTGTGGGCACCCGATTCGATGAAGCGCGCCCCAGTCGTCAGGGCGTACAAGAACCCCGAGCAGGCAGCGTTCAAATCGAAGCCAAAAGCGGCCTTCATGCCCACCTCATCGCATATCAAATTGGCCGTATCCGGAAACTGGTAATCGCCCGTAACGGTAGCGCAAATCACCACTTCAATGTCCATCGGATCGGTATTGGTTTTCTCCAACAAACCCCGAACGGCCTCCACGCCCATAGCAGATGTGCCTTTGCCCTCTCCTTTTAAAATATGGCGTTCCTTAATTCCGGTGCGGGTAGTGATCCACTCATCGGTGGTTTCCACTATGCTTTCCAATTCCTTATTGCTCAGGATATAATCTGGCACATAGGCGTTTATACCAGTTATTGCAGCTCTAATTTGTGACATAATATTGTCTTTTAATGACTAGCCAATAGTTTTTAATCTATTGGAATAAGTTGATGGGTTTATTCGGGATGTAAAGTCGGTTGAGGTTTTTTTTCAGCAATCAGCCAAAGGCCTAGGAACGTCAATAAGCCATTTACGGCTATGATGAGAAATCCAAACTGAAAGCCCCAAAACCAATTGGCCGAATTAGCATTTAAAATATAGGACAGAATCGGTGCAATCAGGCAGACCAGCCAGGCCCACTTGTCTTTCACTTGGTAGGAGGTCAAAATGCCAAAGGCAAATAAACCCAAAATGGGGCCATAAGTATAGCCTGCTGCCACAAATAATTGGCTGATCACCGCTGTATTATTAATGGCATTGAAAGCGATAATGGTGGCAAAAATAACGATAGAAACCCCTATATGCACCATCCGGCGTTGCTTTATTTTTTCCTCTTCGGGTATTTCCTTTTTCTGAAAATCCAGAAAATCAACGCAAAACGAAGTTGTCAGCGCCGTCAGCGCCGAGTCAGCGCTGGAATAAGCCGCTGCGATCAACCCGATGATAAACAAAATACCCACGCTAGGCGCCAAGTGTTTCAACGCGATCAAGGGATACAATTGATCCGTTTGTTCCGGAACGCTAACACCTATACTGGCGGCATATAAATAAAGCAAAGCCCCCAGGGTCAAAAATAGCACATTGACAAACACCAAAACAACACTAAAGGTGTACATGTTTTTCTGGGCATCCCGAATATTTTTGCACGACAGGTTTTTTTGCATCATATCCTGATCCAAACCCGTCATAACGATGGTAATCAAAGCGCCGCTGATGAATTGCTTGAAAAAATTGTTGGGATCATTCCAGCCGCCCTTGAAGAAAAAGACCTGGGAATAATCGCTGGCGCGTATCATGCCAATCATACCGCTAACATTGGTTTCTAATGCCTGACCAATACCAACAATTGTCAACACTACAGCCGTGATCATGGCAATGGTTTGCAAAGTATCCGTCCACACAATCGTTTTGATACCGCCCTTAAAGGTGTAAACCCAAATGAGCAAGATGGTAATAGCGACTGTTCCTTCAAAACTGGTGAGTGCTAATGCAATATATTTTAGCAGTTTTATCAAAAAAGAACTTTGAGCCGTGAGGTCGATCATTTCGCCCATCGGGCCAAAAACAAAATGGTACAACACCACAGCGACCAAATACAAACGGAAGGAACTGCCGATGACACGAGATAAAAGGAAAAAAGCGGCTCCTGTTTTATAAGAATAAAAGCCTAGGCGTTCTTCCAGGTAAGTGTAGATGGAGGTGAGATTCAGGCGGTAATACAGCGGCATGAGCACCTGCGCAATGACAATATAGCCCAGCAAGTAGCCAAAAACCAGTTGCAGGTAGGAAAAGGCTTTGTTGGCGCCATCGGCACCCACCACACCTGGTATGGAAATGAAGGTCACTCCCGAAAGAGAAGCGCCAATCATACCAAATGCCACCAGAAACCACGGCGATTTTCGACCCGCAAGGAAAAAATCTTCATTATCTGCGCGCCGACTAGTTAACAGCGAAACCAAGATCAGTAAGAGGAAATAGGCTGCTATGATTCCAATGATAGTAATGGGTGTCAACTGATTCAGCATAAATATCCTGCTTGTTGATGACAGGCGTCAGGGTGTTATTTGATTTTAGCGGGACAAAGATAGTAAAATTGGCATTACGCGGAAATGCGATTTCAGGCAAGCCGATTAAGCGACCAATCAGGTGTTGTCGGCATCCGCCTGGGGCGCTGCTTTGTCCTTCGCTTGGAACAAACCTTTGCCCAACATCAGGAATAGCCCCAGCATAATAGACATATCGGCTACATTGAAGATGCCCGTACGCAAGCCAAATGCCGATAACATCATAAAATCCGTTACCTCCCCGTACAAGAGCCGGTCGTAAATATTGCTGATGCCGCCCCCGCTGATAAAACTAAAGGCAATGTATTGCCATTGGTTCATTTCTTTGTGAAACAAAGTGTAAAGCAGCAAACCGACCAATAGCCCCACCGGCAGTATTTTTAGCAATAAAACACTCAGTATGCCTGGCAGGTCTGAACCCAAACTCAGGAAAGCACCCGTATTTTCCACATAGGTCAGCCTAAAAAAGCCATCGAGGTAGTCTTTGGGCAAAGTGCCTTGCAAATGGGTGCGCGCCAGCACTTTGGTGTATTGATCCAGAGCAATGGAAAAAAAGACGATGCCCAATACCCATCCGATGCGTTTCCAATTGATTTGTAGTTGTTCCATAAACGATTGTCTTGCTTTTGCAAATTTCCCGCAAAGGTAATGGCTTATGCGCTAATTGGCGAGAGATTTGTTCGAGGGTGGTGGCATAGGCGTCTGCTTGCCTAGCTTTAGCCCAACTTGAAACAACGCCTAGCTCTAGCTCTTCCTGAAACTAGAAACTTGAAACTACATCTAGGCTTTAGCCTAGCTTGAAACTACACCGCCTTCCGCGTAGCCGCCTTAAAATAGTGGTTGGAAGGGTGCGGGAAAAATCAATCTAGCCCCGGTAACACTTCCTCCAGAAATTGAGCAAATCCATAAACCCATAAATCTGAACTTTTGGGGTAAGCTTCGCTGCTAGGGGTGATTATATACCTGTGATCTGGCTGAATGTCCTCCAGCGCTATATGGAAGCCCTTGGACACAACAGGCGCATTGGAGTGTTTAATTTCAATAGCGGTCAATTTTCCCTTAGGACTTTGCAACAACAAGTCTATTTCTGCACCGGTGTGGCTGCGGTAAAAAAATAAGGACCACCCAGGGTTCAGTTGTCGTTTAATTTGTTCTATCACGTAACCCTCCCAAGAGGCACCCACTTGAACATGCCCATACAACTGTTCCTGGTCACGTATGCCTGCTAGGTAATGCATGAGTCCAGAATCGCGGATATAAATTCGGGGCGATTTGACCAATCTCTTGCCCACATTCTTGAAGTAAGGGAGTAGGCGGTGAATGATGAATCCTCCTTCAAGTAAATCCAGGTAGCGGCGAACAGTAGGCTGGCTAATGCCCAAAGAACGGGATAAATCAGTTATATTAAGCAATTGGCCGTGCAGATGACTCAGCATACTTAACATGCGTCGTAGCAAATGGGGGGTAATTTCTTGCCCCAGTTCGCGTAGGTCGCGTTCTATAAATGTTTGAGCAAAATTTTCCAACCAGCGCCAACTCAGGTCATCACTGGGTGCCAGTAAAGCATCGGGGAATCCGCCCTTCAGCCAGTGTACAGGCATGGCATACAAATGAGCTATTTCCGAATAAGAGAAAGGGGGCAGTTCAGAATAAGCGATTCGACCAGCCAGCGTTTCAGATGCTTCTCTGATGAGGCGGGGTGAGGCAGATCCCAGTAAGACAAAACGAGCTGGCTCTTTCTTAATATCGACTAGGGCGCGCAACAGCGAAAACAATTGGGGCAACCGTTGAATTTCATCAATCATTACGCATTTATCCAAATGCTGCGACAAATAGCTTTCAGCATCCTGTAACTTTTGCAAATCGGATGGCAACTCCAGATCGAGGTATAGGACTTCTTTGTTCACTTCCGGCTGGAGCATTTTAGCTAAAGTTGTCTTCCCCACCTGACGGGGGCCGATAATGCCTACCACCGGGAAATAAGCTAAATCAGCTAAAACCTGTTGAATGATACTGCGTACAATCATCCCGCAATATAAGTATTATCCTTGAAAATCTTAAAGCCGACTTTAAGATTTTCAAGGATAGAAATAAAAAAGCAGTTATGCCTTCAAGTGTCGGTGTGACTTCGAGTCACGCCGACACTCCTAAGCTCGCCCAAGTGTCGGCCTACCTGCTAGTCACGCCGACACTTTGCCCCTCCTCACTCCGCGACTAGCGTATCCCTGTGCGTTGCGCACACGGCGAAAAAGCCCAGCCCGTCGGGAAGGATATTGCTGGGCAGGCTGCTGGAATTTTCATCAAATACGCCGCCCTGCCAGGCTGTCTCCAGGAGCAAAGCTCGGATATAGGCGGCAAATTCAGGATTCAGCGCGTACTTCGTTTCGACCAGGATACTTCCTTTGGGGAAAACGACGCTTTCCTGAGTTGGGCGGATCAGTTCGTTGGCATCGACCGTGCTGAGGGTGTAAAAAAACTGCCGGGCTCGACTAGCATCAGCAGGCACAAGGTGCGTCCAGTCGATGTCTATTTGGTACATGGCCTGCTCAAAAAAAGAATAGGGCGGTGCGGCTTCCTTGATGGTCAGGCTATCTGTGCCCACACTTTGAAATTGAATGGGCGGGATGGGGAAAATGCCAACCGCTTCGCTTTGGGCCGTGTAAGTCTGGCCGTTCCATTGGATGGAAAGCTGATAGCGCGTATTTTGCTGAACGGCAAAAGGCTGCTCGCTGCGATAAATGCCCGCTTCGGTTGATGACTCCACAAATGGGAAACTTTGCTGCCCGTCGCTCACCGACACCTCTGCTCCGCTCACCGTTGGCGCTGTACCATTCCATTCGGAGAACGAAAGCGATAGTTGGATGTGCTGATGGATCAACTCATCCGTCAGAATGGCTTCTACCACCAATTGGGCATTATCCTGGGTTTGAAAATCCCAATCCACCACTTTTTGGCAACTGGCAACCAACAGTAACAGGATGATCAAGTATGGAGATGTGGTTTTCATGATTTCTCTTTTTTGGCATTCCATTCAAAGCGGTAAGTCAAAGACGGAAAAAAACGGATCAGGTCAATTTGAGTGGTCACCAGATTTTGGGTACCGATGAAATTGGCTTGGACTACCGGCTGGGCGTTGTCGTCCAGAATTTTATTAAAATTCACAGCTACGACGTTTTCATGCGCCAGCGCATTGTAGATGGAAAAGGTCAGGTTGTGTTTGTACTTATTGTCGGGATTTTTATTCAAGGCATAACGGAGCGACAAATCGAGGCGATTGTAATTGGGCAAACGATCGTTATTTTTTTCGCCATAAAGGGGAATTTGCTGGCCATTGAAGGTATAAAATCCTGTTGGCGATGAAAAAGCAGAACCTGTATAAGCTGTCCAGAAAGCCGACAAAGTCCATCGCGGATGTGGCTCATAGTTCAATAGCACCGACACGTCATGCGGGCGATCGTGGAAAGCCGGGTATTCCCTTCCGCCATTGACATCAGGCGTTTGGCGCAGGGTACGAGAATAGGTGTAAGAGGCCCAGCCGTACCATTTGCCAAAGTCTTTTTTGACAAATAATTCCAGGCCATACGACCGTGTTTGCCCAAAGCGCAATTCCCCCTCCAAGAGGGGATTGACCAGGGTATTGGCATGCGCTTCGTAGTCAATCTGATGGTCCATTTTTTTATAATAAAGTTCGGCGCGGAAGTCAACTTTGGCCTCGGGGAAATATTTCAAATAGCCCAATGACCACTGCTGCGCCCGCTGCGGCTGAATGGTGGGGCTGCTGGGCAACCAAACTTCCAGCGAGGTAAAAGGCGATTCCGAATTGGAAATTAGTTGCATGTATTGGTGGTATTGGCCGTAGCTGAGTTTAAACGACGAGGTGCTATCTGGCTGATAGGACAGACTCAGCCGGGGATCCAGGTTGACGTATTGCTGGTATAGGCCGCTATCTATCACAACAGTGTCCTGAAGTTGGTAGTTTTCATCAAAAGTGAAGTAGGTAGCGGGCGCCAGGTTATCCCAAACGGGCAACCTAAGCCCGGCATTGAGCTGCCATTTTCCCGGCAAACGGTAATGGGCATTGCCATACAAGACACTTTTTCTCGAAAGCGTAGCCGCTGCGCTGGGAATCAATGTACTGGGCAACGAGGTGCTCACCTGACCAGGATTGAAATAATAACCGTGCAATTCCGCGCCAAAATGGCTGGTCCAGCGGTCGCTGATATAATAGGTGAAGTTTGTTTTTAGGGTGATGTTGGCGATGCCCGACGACCATTTGTTGCCGCCGCCTTTTAGTTCGTACAGGTAGCTGCTTGAAGAAAGGATGGTATTGGAAAACAGCTTTGGGTTGAACAGGTAATTCCAGCGCAGCGTCAAGGCCAGGTTTCCCCAATTAATGCCTGCGTTAGAGGCATTATCTGCCAGTACATCCGTAGCCCGGAAAAGGGTGAAAAACAGGCGGCTTTTATCGCTGAACAGGTAATTCCATTTGACGCTGAAATCGTTGAAATAGAGGTCGGCATTGGGAAAGGCAGTCCCGTAAAGCCAGCGGAAGTTGGACTGACGCAGGGAAACAAAAAAGGAACTTTTTTCTTTCTCGATCGGCCCTTCCAGGGATAAGCGGAACAACAGCGGATTGAAGGAGCCACCGTACTCGAAGTGGTTGAGGTTGCCGTCTTTGGTGCGGATATCGATGACCGATGAAAGTCGATCGCCCAAAGAAACAGGCATGTCATTTTTATACACCTGAATGCTTTTGGTAAATTCGGGGATCACAATGGAATAAAAACCAAACAGGTGTGCCGGGTTGTAAATCGGGGCATCGTCGATGATGATCAGGTTTTGATCCTTTTCGCCGCCCCGCGCAAAAAAGAAGGCCGAGCCGTCGCTGTGGAGCTTCAGCCCCGGTAGCGATTCCAGACTTTTAATCAGCCCGGATTCTCCGGCAAATTCGGGCATATTGCGCAACTCACCGGGATTGATGTGCATTGCCCCCAGCTGTTTTTTGTTGAGTAAGTCGCTGGTGGGGGTTTTGACCAACACATCGGGTAGTGCCAGGCTGATCTGGTCGAGGCTCATGTTTTGTTTTTGATCTTTTTCTAAGTCCATGCTGAGTTTTTTGGAGTCGAAGCCGATGTAAGAATATTCGACAAAGTGCCGACCTTTCGGCAAAAGCAAGGAGTAGAACCCAAAAGCATTGGTGCTGGTACCCCGCGATAGGGCGCGTACAAAAACCGACGCGCCGGGCAGACTTTCTCCTGAGGTATGGTCGGTGAGAAAACCGCTGATGGTGAAAAATTCGGGATCGGGTTGGCGCTCGCTGTAGGTTAAAACGATCTGATTTTCTACCAACACCCAATCGATGGGCGCTTGGCGGCTCAAGGCGTCGAGGGTTTCTTTGAGGGAGGCGTTTTTAACGTAAAAAGAAATCCTTTGATCGGTATTGATCGCTTCCGGGTTGTACGAAAAGTTCGTCCCGCTTTGGCGGCTTATTTCCTGCAATACGCCTTTGACGCTGATCTTTGCCTCCTGAATGGTGATGTTTTGGGCAAAAACCCCATTTCCCGAAAGGAAAAATAGGAATCCGACAATAAATGGAACGACAAATGGTTTTCGCATTTTTGGGAAATTTCTGGTTTTCGGGGCTTGGGCTAGGCTAAAGCTGCCTTTTGAGTATTCGACTGGCTAGGTTAAAGCTAGGTTTTTGAGTATTTGACTGGCTAGGCTTAGCCTACCGGCATGACATCAAATCCTCCCTGCCCGACTGGGTGCAGCCCAGGCAGGAAAAGCTTAGCCTACCGCCCCGCCTACCCACAGCCCTTCCCTGACAAAACAATCCGGCCACCCTCCGTTTTTGCGCTCAAATTCAAGGTTGTTTCGATGATTTTGAGGATAGCAGCCAAAGACTGGCGCTCAAAAACAGCGGTCAATTTGCATTTGCCCAATGCAGGGTGAGCCAGGGAAATCTGGGTATGAAAATTTCGATTCAAGTCAAAAATCACCTTATCCAAGTCGGTATTGTCGAATACGAGTACGTTGGTTTGCCAGGCCAGGTAATTGTCATCTTCGTTTTTCTTTTCGCTCAATTCGCCACTGGATACATCAAAAATGCCGGTTTCTCCAGCAGTTAGAATAACAGATCGCGCCGCCGCCGACATGGACACCGTGCCTGACTGGACAATCACTTGTACAAAGGGTAATTCCGGGCGGGCATCCACATAAAAGGACGTACCCAACACTTCTACCACTACTTCCTTGGCCGTAATGACAAAAGGATGGGTTGTATCCCGTTTTACGTCAAAAAAAGCATCCCCATTCAAAGCTACTTGTCGGACTTGCTTGTCGGTTTTTCCGTCGAAACGCAGGATGGTATATTGATTCAACGCCACCTGGGTGCCATCGGGCAGTTGGTTTTTTTCGACCTGGTTTTGGGCAACGACCTCTTTATAATGGGAAGCACTCAACGCTGGAATCAACCAAAACAGGGCTGTGATTAACAGCAGCACCGACGCTGCGACGGCCAGGTAGGGCCACAAGCGCCGCTGTGTATTTGATTTTAAGGGCTTTAATTTTGTTGGCGTGAAAAGCTGTGCAGCAGTTGTTGTCCATTCTTTTTCAACATCAATGGGTTGCGATTGGCTTTCAAAACCAGTTAGTATCCAGGCTTTTTTGAATTGCCGAAAACGATCCCGAAATTCCTTGGACGACAATACCCATTCCTCCAACTGACGCACTTCTGCTTCACTGGCTTCCCCACTGAAATATTTTACACTGAGGTTGTCGAAATCGATATGTTTTTCTTGTTCGGCCATGATGTCACCCTATATTACACTTGAGTTGGTTTTTACCCTATGTCCTAAGCGAAGAAAAATGAAATTCCAGATTAAATTTCCAATCCATCTAACCAGGGTAAGCATAAACCACCAAGCACAGCAAAAAATAATAGTCCTTCAACTGTTCTTTCAGCCCTTTCAAAGCCCTGGCCATGTGTGCTTCCACGGTTTTCACCGAAATATCCAGTTCTTCGGCGATTTCCGCGTATTTCTTGTGTTCAAATCGGCTTTTTTCAAAAACCAGGCGGCACTTTTCTGGCAAAGCAGCCAAGGCCTCCGCTATTTTTTGTTGAAGCTCTTCGAGGGCAAAGTCTTCTGCTTCAACAGGAATATCTACGTCTTCTAATTCCACATCCAACAGGCGGCTGCGGTATTTTTGCCGATCGCGCAAATAATTCAGGCAACGATTGCGCACGGCAGTAAACAAATAGGATTTCAGGGAACGTTCCTGATCCATGTTGGCGCGGTTTTCCCACAGGTAAATGAATACCTTTTGGGTAATGTCTTTGGCGGCTTCCTGATCCTGGATGTACTGCTGGGCAAAATGGCAGAGGTGTGCAAAGTGCGCTTTGAACAGCAGCTCAAAAGCGGGTTGATCCAGACGATGTATTTTGTCAGGCTCTAGCATGCACGTAATGGGTCTGCCCTGGACTCCTTTTGGAAATTGCTATACGCTATCGAAGCCCAATGGTTGTGGGGATAAAGATAGGAAAAGAATAGCAAGCGCAAAAAAATTGGAATTATGCCGTATTTTTGATTGACAAAAACGAAGTTTTAAACCTTTTTGTTGACGCCATCAATGAATATACAGCAAATCGAATACGTAATTGCCCTGAGCGAATTGAAAAATTTTGGCCAAGCCGCAGATAAGTGTTTTATCACGCAATCAACATTAAGTACCATGATTGCGCGTTTTGAAGATGAGATGGGCATCGTTGTCTTTGATCGCAAAACAAAGCCGGTAACCATAACGAAAGAAGGTGAGCCAATTATTCACCAACTCAAGATCATCGCCAAAGAAATAGAAAACCTCAAAGAAGTGGTCAGTGCTTTAAAAGGCGAAATCAGCGGGGTGTTGAAAATAGGGGTCATTCCTACGGTGGGGCCTTACCTCATTCCTTTGTTTTTGCAGGATTTTATTGAAAAATTTCCCAGTATCCACTTTGAGATCAGTGAAATCACGACGGATAAAATTGTTGCTTATATCGAGAAAAGAGAATTGGATATTGGCATCGTATCTATTCCGCTTAATTACCCCGATTTGCTGGAAATTCCACTTTATTATGAACCTTTCATGCTGTTTGATAGCGCCAATAAAAACGAATACCATCCATTAACCATTCGCGATATCGACTTCAGCAGGTTGTGGTTGCTGGAGGAAGGGCATTGTATGCGTACGCAGGTAGAAAAAATTTGCGGCATGCACGAGCAGCAGGTACTCAATAGAAACCTGGATTACAAATCGGGTACCATTGATACTTTACTCAAATTTGTCAGCAGGAATAAGGGCATTACCCTACTGCCTTTGTTGGCAACGCTCGATTTTTCAGAGGAAAAAAGCGGCATGTTGAGCCATTTTGCAGAACCTGTTCCGGCCAGGAATATCGGTTTACTCATTCACAAGCATTTTGTCAAAAAGAATATTTTGGAAAGCCTGCAACAAGAAATACAAAACAGCGTCGTGCCCCTGGTGAGCAGGCACAGTAGCAAATATCATTTCGTAAGTCCTTAAAAGAAGAATGCCGAATGTTCGATCTGCGACATAAAAATGTTGGGAAAACTATATACCTTTGTTGCGGAAAATGGATTCAATTTGGAAAAGCCGCTTGTTGACGTAATTATCCCTGCATTCAATGAGGAAAAGTCTATTCATTTGGTATTGGCTGCACTTCCAAAGCAATGGATCCGCGAAGCAATTGTCTGCAACAACGGCAGCACCGACCAAACAGCAAATGTCGCTCGTCAAGCAGGAGCGACCGTGGTTGACCAGCCCCTAAAAGGTTACGGAAACGCCTGTTTGGCGGGCATAGACTATCTCCAGAGAAAACATCAGAAACCGGATATTGTCGTTTTTTTGGACGGCGATTATTCGGATTATCCCGAAGAAACTCCCGATCTTTTGCGTCCTATTTGGGAAGGAGGTTGTGATATGGTCATTGGCTCGAGGGCTTTAGGTGTCAGGCAAAGAGGAGCGATGACCCCACAGCAAGTATTTGGTAACTGGCTGGCTACTACGCTCATGCGGTGGCTGTATCAGTATCATTTTACCGATTTAGGCCCCTTTAGAGCTATCAAGTACGACAAGCTACTAGAGCTGCAAATGGACGATAAGAACTACGGCTGGACAGTTGAAATGCAGGTTAAAGCAGCTATGTTGGGGCTTAAATGCCAGGAAATTCCGGTTAAATACCGCCGCAGGGTAGGTGTTTCCAAAGTTTCCGGTACGGTAAAAGGAACCATCATGGCAGGATATAAAATCTTATGGACCATTTTTAAGCTGGCTACAAAAGGTGTAAAAACCGAGGAAAAATTTGTCGCTCAATAATACCTTTTGGCAGTACGCTTTGGAATGTGACGCTTTGTAAATCAAGCGTCTAAGGTGTGTCTGAAAAAGAACAATAAACGCTGGTGTGCTGAACTTTATCGGTGCGCCTGAGCGTTGATAGGATAAAATTTCACCTTCTTTGACAAATGATGTTGGAAAACTTTTGCTTCAACCTCATCCGCTGTCAAAGAACTATTTTTAAAGCCAAAGACAGCTTTGGTGAAAGTTGTTTTGTTATTCATTCATTAAACGTTTTACAATGATTACTGTAATCGCATACACCGTACTGGGTATTTATACCGCAGCGTTGCTTTATATCACGGTGTACTGTTTAATGCAGTTCAACTTACTGATTTATTATAAGAAGCACCAGCGCAAAGAGGCTGAATCCGCACAAGGAGCAGCAGCCGATTTTGCAGAAGCTACCCTTCAAAAAGCAGCTCAAGCTTCTCAAGCGGCCACCCATATGGCCGTTGCTGGTGATTTTGATGATGAAGAACACGAAGAGCACCCGATGGAAGAATATCCTTTCGTTACGGTGCAACTGCCCATTTACAATGAAATGTATGTAATCGAGCGACTAATTGATAGTATCGCTCAATTTGATTACCCCAAAGATCGCTTTGAGATCCATATTTTGGACGATTCAACTGATGAAACCCTGGAGATTACTCGTAAGAAGGTAGAAGAATATCAGGCTAAAGGCTTGAATATTCAGCAAATTATTCGAGAGAACAGAACGGGGTTCAAAGCGGGAGCGCTTCGCGACGGGATGGCACACGCCAAAGGTGAATTCATCGCTATCTTTGATGCCGATTTTTTGCCGCGTCCGAATTTCCTGAGCAAAACCATACCTCACTTCATAAAAGACGAAAACGTCGGTGTGGTACAAACCCGTTGGGAACATATCAACGAGGACTTTTCGCTGATCACCCGTTTGCAGGCATTACAGCTCAACGTACACTTTACAGTCGAGCAGGTAGGCCGTATGGAAGGTGATTATATGCTACAATTCAATGGGACGGCTGGTGTTTGGCGCCGCAAGACCATCGATGAGGCTGGAGGCTGGCAGTCTGATACCTTGACGGAAGACTTTGACTTGAGCATCCGCGCACAGTTGAAAGGTTGGAAAATCAAATACTTGGAAGAAATAGGCTCTCCGGCGGAATTACCCGCTGAGATGAACAGCTTTAAATCGCAGCAATTCCGCTGGATGAAAGGCGGTGCTGAAACAGCTAAAAAAATGCTGCCCACGGTTTGGCAATCCAAGTTATCGCTGCGCCAGAAAATCCATGCAACTTCCCACTTGCTGGCCAGTACCATATTTGTTTTTGTATTCATCACCGGTTTGTTTAGTGTGCCGTTGATGTTCCTTTTGGGAGAGCTGATCGAGCATGGTTTTAGCAAAAACTTCTTTGCTTACTTCCTGGCTGGTCTGCTTTCTATCATTGCCGTTTACTATGTGGCCAACCTGCAATCGCCGGCTCGCCGACGGGAATTTGACAAGTCGCTGTTTGACTTTCTGGTGTTGTTTCCCTTGTTTTTGGCATTATCTATGGGCTTGTCTTTACATAACACCGTGGCCGTAATTCAAGGTTACCTCGGTAAAAAATCGCCTTTTGTGAGAACGCCCAAGTTCAATATCCAGACCATCAAGGACAACTTCATGAAAAACAATTACCTGCCAAAGCAATTGTCCTGGACAACGGTGTTGGAAGGGGTGCTTGCGCTGTATTTCCTGGGCGCTGTAGTAGGTGGCTTGTACATTCAGAACACGACCTTTATCGTATTCCACCTGATGCTGGCCATCGGTTATGGAACTATTTTTTACTATACCTTGCGCCATTTCAACTTGAAATAAGGCAAGGCTCAAATAGCTGATCCTCCATGCGAGGAGCATTGAATCGCATTGTTCATCATCCGCTGGTTTTCGGATTGACCTGCGTCCTTTTTTCAGTAGGCATAGGTTTATTGGGATACCGCGTTCAACAGTCCGATTTTGTGCTCCTCGTTGCTATTTATACCCCTACCTTTCTGCTCTATTTGCTCCTGTGTCAGGCCGCCGTCAGTATCCAAAGGCGGTATTTTTTATTTGGTTTGGCTGTAATAGCGCGTTTGTTGTTGCTGCCCTCCTTACCTGGATGGTCGGATGACCTCTATCGTTTTATTTGGGATGGAAGGTTGATCGTGCATGGCACCAACCCATTTGAACAACTGCCTTCTTATTACATGGAGCCTGGCCATCGCGTGTCGGGACTGGAAGAGTCTTTGTATGCTTCCTTGAATTCCGCCGACTATTTTACGGTGTATCCTCCGGTAGCTCAGGGGATTTTTGCGCTGGCAGCATGGCTATCTCCTCAAAGCATTTTAGGGAGTGCGCTGGTGATCCGTGGTTTTTTATTGCTCTGTGAGCTGGGTACGATTTGGTTATTGCTGCGCTTACTTCGGAATATGCAAATGCCTGAACATAAGGCTATCTGGTATGCGCTCAACCCGCTGGTCATTCTGGAAGTGGTGGGCAATTTGCATTTTGAAGGGGCTATGATTTTTTTTCTGTTGCTGAGTTTCTATTTTTTGCAAAAGCAGCAGTTGATCCCCTCCGCTTTTGGGATGGCATTATCTATCGCTTCTAAGCTGGTGCCCTTAATTTTTCTGGTATTCTGGTTGCGTCGCTTAGGCTGGAAATCGGCGTTTTGGTTTTTTGGCGTATTGGGTTTCAGCTTATTGCTCGTATTTAGTCCTTTGTTAAGCGGTGCTTTTTTCCAGGGAATGGGGAGCAGTTTGGGATTGTATTTTCATCAATTTGAATTCAATGCCAGCTTGTATTACTTGGCCCGCTATATTGGCTATCAATTGGAGGGGTACAACATGATTGATACCTTGGGGCCATTATTGGCGTTGACCACTTTTGTGGGGGTATTGTCCATGGCTCTGGTGTGGAAAACATCCGGGGACCAAGCTTTTATGAAAAAGCATTTATTCGCTATTTGCCTTTATGTGATGTGCAGCACGACGGTGCATCCCTGGTATGCCATATTGCCTTTTACGCTGAGTTTGTTCAGTTCGTACCGATTTCCGATGTTGTTTACCTATTTTGTGGTATGGAGCTATGCCCATTATGCGCAAAACCGATTTGAAGAAAATATCCTCCTTATCGCATTGGAATATAGCATAATAATTGGAGTGGGGATAGGCGAGTGCTGGTATCTAAAAAAAGTTGTCAGGACATCGCCAGACAAAGTCCGTCGAACCTGACAACCGTTCCCCCTTACTTAAAATCTTGATGCTTATAGTCAATCCAGCTTTTCAAGCTGGTGCTGCATGTTTCAAAATAACCCAATACTTTGTAGTAAGTTTTCTACAAATAATAGGAAAACAAATTAGTTGGCTAATCAATTTGCAAATGTGCATCAACCTTGCAGAAATGCAAAAATCAAGGTCGATTATCAATCAAGGGGATGGTTGTATTAGCGGAAGGCAGGTTATCAAATGCAGGTGCTGCTTAGATGGAATAATGCGATCTAAACCTGCTTAGTCGGTTGTTTTAATGATAAACTGTTCTTCGTCTAATATTCAAGCACAAAGATGGTGTTTTTTTAATAAACATTAGCAATGTTATAAAATATATATATATTCAAACATATTAATGATTGTTAATGAGTATTTTATAAGTTGATTTAAAGTGTTAATTGATTTTTTCACCAGATAATCATGTCACAAATTAGCAAAATATTTTTTCATAACAAAGTGTATAAACTACACCATGAACCGAGATTTTTAATAATTTTGAGCAATTAATTATTACAGTTGGTAGAAAGGTGATTCCAGCAACTGGCGTTCTTTGACAATTCTTGTGATTTGAAGCAAAAGAATTGCCAAAGAAGGAAAAAAATTGCCACAATAACAGCAAAGTGACCTTAACTTTATTACCGATAAAAGGAGCTGTACAGCACTATGCCTGGGGAGGATACCAATATATCCCCCGATTACTCGGCATTAAGAATGAATCCGAACAGCCCTATGCTGAATTGTGGCTTGGAGCGCACAACAGCAGTCCTGCGCTCGCCTGTCGAGACAAGGAGTTCGTTGCATTGGATCAATTGTTACTAAGCAATACGGAATGGTTAGGTGAAAAGATTTTACACCAGTTCGGTCCCATACTGCCGTATTTGCTGAAAATACTAGACGTCCGGGAGATGCTGTCCATTCAGGTACACCCCAACAAGGAACAAGCCGAATTGGGCTTTTTGACCGAAAACCAGCAAAACATCCCCCTCGACGCCAAACACCGCAATTTCAAGGACAACAACCATAAGCCGGAACTCATGGTAGCCCTCAGCGATTTTTGGTTGTTGCACGGGTTCAAAACAGAGGTTGCAATAGACCGAATATTGGAAACCGTACCGGAGTTTCAACGGTTAAAACCTTTTTTTGCGGAAAAGAGCATTTATGAGTTGTACAAACACATCATGGAAATGCCTTATCAAGTGGTAGAATCCATGTTGGGGACCCTCAACAAAAGGCTGTTATCAGAGGCACCGCATGATAAAGAAAGCGAGGATTATTGGGCCTTGCGGGCATTTGAAATGATGGGAGAAGGGACCGTGATGGATCGCGGTATTTTTTCCATTTACCTGTTCAATCTGTTGCACTTGCATCCCGGCGAAGCCATTTTTCAAGGGGCTGGCGTTCCGCATGCCTATCTGGAAGGGATCAATGTCGAGTTGATGGCCAACTCGGATAATGTTTTCCGGGGCGGGCTAACTGTGAAACACGTGGATGTTTCTAATTTATTAAAGCACCTCATTTTCGAGCCGATCATACCTCAGATCATTCGGGAGGAAAAAATTTCTGAACAGGAATCCATTTATCCTACTGCGGCCCCCGATTTTCAGCTCAATAAAATTCAGCTTCGTGCAGGAGAAACGTATAAAGCACAGTCCACCGAAGCGCCAGAAATATTTCTGGTGATAGAAGGTGCAATTACTGCAAATAATGGCCTGAGCTTTCACCAAGGGGAGAGTTTCTTTTTGCCGGTTCATCAAACGTACTCCCTGTATAGCGAGGCGGGATGTGTCGTATTCAAAGCAACCCTGCCCGATGAAGGGCCAAAGTAGGCATAAACTATCACTGCTCTAATCACAATGCTTTGAAAACATCGGCAGCACTCAGCACAAAGCCTTCAACGATAGGCTCAGCACTGCACTTCTTATCGCCACTGCAAAGTTCCACATCTTCGGGCGACCGATATACTTCGATGACTTGCTGTTCTGGAAATAACTGCCAGAGTATTTTTACACCAGCATTAAAGTATTCATAGACCTTATTTTTAACAATATTGATTTTGTCATTTGGAGAAATGACTTCTATAATAAATTCTGGAATGGGTTCAAATCCTTGAGCGCCGGCTCGAGCCTGTTCGACCGTTAAAAAAGCGAGGTCGGGCTTGCGCCATTGGTTGGAGGAAGTCCATATTTCCAATTCCTGAACGATTTGGTGTCCTTGTTTGGCTGATGGGGTGGATGAAAAATGCTTCAGCAAGTTGAATACCAGGTATTGTTCATGGGCTTTCATGGAGGCTGTTTTTTCAATTAGGCCCTTATTGTATTCATACTTGATACCCGGTTTTCCTTTGCTATACTTGCGCAAAAAGGTATTTAGGCTCACCTTTCTCGGCGGCTTTACCTGTAGGGGTGCTGCTCTGTAAATGGTATTGCCACTCATTGTTCATCTTTTTGCAAAGATAAACAATTTTCCAAAAAATGGTATCTTTGCACTTCGTTTGGTTCAATGACTGCCAAACAGGGTTACAGTATAACAGCACGGCTTCGGCCAGCAAGACTGCAACTTGCCCATTTTGTTAACGTATCCTTATTTCATTATGCCCAGATTATTTAACCTCATCAACAATGATGAGCTGAAGCAGCGCATGCTGCAAAGTGACGAAAAACGCACCACCTTATCTTTTTATCGCTACCACCACATTGATCAGCCCGAACAATTCAGGGACGAACTGTACCGCCAATGGTCGAAATTGAGTGTATTTGGACGGGTTTACCTCGCTACCGAAGGTATCAATGGTCAAATTTCGGTGCCAGATGCCCAATTTGAAGCTTTCAAAGAGGCCTTATTTGCGATCCCTTGGCTGAATGGGGTAAGGCTCAACATAGCGGTGGACGATGACGGCAAATCGTTCTACAAACTCAAAATCAAGGTACGGCACAAGATTGTAGCCGATGGCTTGGACGACAAGACCTTTGATGTGACCAAGCGCGGCAAGCATCTCCGAGCGGAGGAGGTCAATGACTTAATGGATCGGCCCGGTACATTGGTAGTGGATATGCGCAACCATTATGAAAGCGAAGTCGGCTACTTTGAGGGGGCCATTCGCCCGGATGTGGAAACCTTTCGGGAGGCGCTGCCTTTGGTGGAAGATATGCTGGCCGAGGACAAAAACAAGAACATCATCATGTATTGTACGGGGGGCATTCGCTGTGAAAAAGCCAGCGCTTACTACCTGCACAAGGGATTCCAAAACGTATTCATGGTGGATGGCGGTATCATTGAATATACCCGCCAATGCCAGGAGCAGCAGTTGCCCAATAAGTTTTTGGGTAAAAACTTTGTCTTCGACGAGCGCATGGGGGAAAAAATAGGCGACACCGTCGTTTCCCGCTGCCATCAATGCGGAGAACCTTGTGATACACATGTCAATTGCGCTAACGATGCCTGCCATATTCTTTTCCTGCAGTGCGAAGCTTGTGCCGAACAGTACCACCATTGCTGCTCTCAGCAGTGCAGTGATTTTGTACAACTGCCAGAGGAAGAGCGCGAAAGCTTGCGCGGCCAAGTGGTGTTCAATGGTACCAAATTTGGTAAGGGGCGGTACAAGGCTTTTCGACAGAGTGGGGGCAGCCTTTGAGGGATTTTAAACCCTAGACAACTTATTGCTCCGATAAAATGTTTGGTTTTTTGGAAATGCCCTTACTCAGCCGCTTCCAAATCTGTACATGGTTCAACATTTTTTATTCAAATTGCTACTAGCCCCTTTTTCGCTACTGTATGGTATGGGTGTCAGCCTGCGCAATTTGTTATACCAATATGGCTTATTGAAATCGGTAGAATTCAATATTCCGATCATTTCAGTCGGCAATCTTTCTGTCGGCGGCGCCGGAAAAAGCCCTCATATCGAATACCTGGTGCGCCTGCTCAAAGACTATGTAGAAGTGGCTACGCTAAGCCGGGGGTACCGCCGCAAAACAAAAGGCTACCTGATGATCGGCCAGGATATGAGCGTAGAGCAGGGAGGGGATGAGCCCCTGCAATTCAAGCGCAAATTTCCAGAAATGGGGGTGTTTGTCAGCGAGAGCCGCACCTTTGCCATCCCAAAAATATTGATGGATCGGCCCGATACGCAGGTTGTTTTGCTTGATGATGCCTTTCAACACCGGGCGATCAAGCCGGGTTTGAATATCTTACTCACTGAATTTAGCCATCCGTTTACGCAGGATTATCTATTGCCTTCCGGGCGATTGCGGGAATGGCGCTCGGCCTATGAGCGGGCTGATGTAATTGTAGTGACCAAATGCCCGGCGAACGTGAGCGAAGCTGAGCGTCAACAGGCCATCCGCGAGATCAAGCCCCTGACCCATCAACGCCTTTTTTTCTCCTATTTTGAATACGACTTGCCTTATTATATTTTTAATCCGCGTTTCAGGGTTAATTTGGAAAAAGATACGGATGTGCTGCTAGTAAGCGCTATTGCCCGTACCGATTATTTGACCGAATACCTGAACACCATGGTCAACGCTGTCTATCTGTTGGAATACGAAGACCATCATTACTTTACCCAGCAAGACGCGGCTCAAATCAGCGCAACTTTTGAGCGCCTGGAATCAAAGAAAAAGCTTATTATTACCACCGAAAAGGACGCGGTGCGTTTGGAAATGCACCGTTCGTATTTCATCGACCAGCGTTTGCCTTTGGTTGTTTTACCTGCCAAGGTCGCCTTTCACTTTGAGGAGGGGGTGCAATTCGATGAATTGGTCCGCCAGTTTTTGCTCAACTTCAAAGCATAGCCAGGCATTGAATCCGATACTCTATGTGATTTACAAAATATTGCGCCAAATTACCATTGTTTTGTTGCGCATTTATTTTCCAAAAACGACGGTAGTCAACGGCGACCGCTTCCGTTTTAAGCGCCCCAGTATAGTCGTCTCCAACCATCCCAATACCCTTATTGATCCCCTTAATGCGGCTTGGCGGGTGCCTATGGTGGTTCACTTTCTGGCCTATGTCGGTTTATTCAAGCATTGGTTCACCAATTGGTTGTTCAATACCTTGTATTGCATACCGGTGACGCGCCAGCAGGATGCCAACGGCAATTCGCCCAAAAATGAAAATTCATTCGAGGCCTGCTATACTTTTTTGGGAAATGGAGGCTGCTTGTACATCGCTCCAGAAGGTACCAGTTATATGGAAAGGCGGCTCCGACCAGTAAAAACGGGTACGGCACGCATTGCGCTGGAAACCGAAAAACGCCATGATTATGACCTGGGGTTGAGTATCCTTCCAGTTGGTTTGACCTATGACCAACCGGATCGCTTTCGCTCTCGCTTGTTCATCAAGACAGGAGCGCCCATCTGGATAAAAGATTACAGGGCTGCTTATGAGGCAGACCCACAACAGGCCGTTAAGCACCTCACCAGAGAAATGGATACCCGATTGCGCAGCCTGCTGATTGATACAAAAGACGATGAGGAAGACGCTTTTTTGTACAAAATGGAAACCTTGCTGCGCAACAGCCAGCCCTTGCCAGAGGAGCAACACTTTGAACGGAGTCAGCAACTACTAATAGATACGAGGGCGTGGCAGGAATCAGAACCAGAATCGAAGGAATCGTTTCAAGCCGACTTGAATCGGTACTTTGAACAATTGGAAAAACAGCCTTTTTCTGACGAAAGTGTGGTGCATGCTCCTTCGCAAAGCCGGCTAAATGCTCATTTGATACTTGGTTTTCCCTTGTACATTTATGGTTATGTCAACAATTTTCTGCCGGCCTGGCTCTCTGATAAAATGGTCAAATGGCTGAAGCTCTTCAATGGCTATGACACTACAGTGAGAATGTTATCTGGACTGGTCTTTTTTCCATTGTTTTATTTTTTGCAAACCAAATTGGTGCTCTATTGGGCCGATTGGAAAATAGCTGTAGCCTATCTGCTTAGCCTTTTACCTTCTGGGCTATACACGCTGCAATACCGCGATCGGCTCAAAAAGTGGTTCAAGGCCCGTCAATTTCTCCGATGGCAAAAAAAAGAAACAGCGCAGGCGGATCAATTAAAAGATTTGCGCAGAAAATTGATCCAGCAACTAGCTGCAATGCCAGCTTTCGCGTAAAAATCGGCTGGTTTTTAAATGTAAAAACTGTCATTTTTTGATAAATTAAAAAAATATTCATCTTTTTGTTGCTTACAACAAATCGACTCTTTTATTTTTGAGTTTTAGCTTGAAATAAAGACCCCAGTGGCTTTTTAGCCAGGTCGTTTCTCAAAAGATCCAATTGATTTTCGCCTAACTTGCTGCCACTGTAGCATAATCCCTATTCCATGTCTAAGTTATACCCTATCTACTTATTTCTTTTTCTGCAATGTTTTTTTGTTCAAACACTCAGCGCTCAATGCGATGTGCAGGATCAATGTGGAGACATACAGCCCTCTGGGGGTTTTGCTCCTGGAAGTCCTACTTTTTTCTGCGAGGGAGAAATAGTGGAGTTTATCAACGAATCAGACCCTGGGGTAGTGGATAGTACGATTATCGATTGGGGCGATGGTACGGTTGAGGGCGGGCCTGGTACGCCCAGTTTTACGCATATCTATGATTTTGCTGAGGACACCTGCTTGATGGCTTCCAGTAGTATCACCTTACCCATCCGCATGGAAGTGATTCGCAATTGTCCGGCGGGAATCAGCAGAAATTGCCTGATCGTGTTTGTGCGTATTCGGGTGGATCCTTTTGCCCAGTTTGAGGCGGATAATGGGCTTTGTGTTGGCGAAGACATATGTTTTGATAACACGACCTGCCAGAATGACGACTCAGCCGATTATACCTGGAATTTTGCCAATCAAGGAAGTTCTAACGAAGAAAATCCCTGCTTCTCTTTCGATCAAACGGGGACTTACCCCATTACATTGATCGCAGAGAATCAATGCGGATCAGATACCTATACCCAGGTTATAGAGGTCATAGACGAGCCAACGGTCACGACCGATGTGTTTTTCGACCCCGATAATACCTGCGTACCTTCCATTGTCAATCTGGGCAGTGAATCTTTGTTTGCATCGAGCTACTGCTGGGTGATTGATCCCGACAATGACAATTATTTTTTTATCGATAGTACCGACAAATTCTCTCCCGATCCGCGCTTGTTATTTATAAGCGGCGGTTTGTACGATGTATCGTTGATCACAGCCAATGCCTGTGGGATGGACACAACCAATTTTGAGCTAGAAATACCGGAAGCGCCAACCATCACTTTGTCGGGCGATGAGCCACCGCTGGGGTGCGGTACTTTGCTCTACACACCGGATGTTAGCATACAAGGTTCGGTAGATACCTACGCTTGGTCTTTCCCAGGGGGGATGCCCTCTACTTCCAGTATAGCTGATCCGGAAGCTATTTTTTACAATCAACCCGGGCAATACGCCGTACAATTGGCTGTGGATGGCATTTGCGGAAGCATCGCTATTGCCGTAGATACACTTTTGGTGCTGCCACAACCTGTGATTGCGTTCGATTCTTTGGGGCCTATCTGTAATACGTCTAGTCTATTTCAGCTACCTGCCAGTCCGCCTGATGGCGAATGGTCGGGAACGGGGGTTACGGTAGATGGCTTATTCAATCCGGCGGATGCTATGCTGGGAGATAATGTACTTACCTATACCGCAGGTCCTGATGGGTGTACGGTTTCGGATGAATTGGTGGTAACGGTACTATCCGCCGAAATGGTAGATATTGGCTTAGAACGCGATACCTTTTGCATTGATAATGGTTCCGTTCAGTTGGCTTTTTCACCTTCTGGTGGCGACTGGATGGGCAGCGGTATTACCAATGCCCAAACGGGGGTATTCAATCCCGCTGTTGCCGGGCCAGGCAATCACGAGCTGGTTTATGTGTATCAGGCTTTATCTGGTTGTTATATAGAATCGCGGAAGTACATAGAAGTCATCCCTTTACCACAGCTTACGGTGGACGATGCCCTGAGCACCTGTGCAATTACAGACGATATTTTGCTCTCCGATTTGTTAAACATCAGTGTTAACCCAAGTGGCGGCGATTTCCAATGGACTGGTACCGGTATCATTAACACCACAACGGGGTTGTTTAATGCCTCTGGTCTGGGAGCGGATACAACGACCATCCAGTTGACCTACACCAATCTACAGGGATGCAGCAGTAGCGATGATTTTTTCTTGGAACTGATACCTTTTGTACAAGCAGTGGCTGCCTTTGAGGATACCACACTTTGTTCGGGCGATAGTGAATTTACTTTGCTGGGTTTTCCAACCAATGGGGAATGGGGCGGAGCAAATATAGATCCGCTTACCGGGATCATTGATGTTCCGGCACTGACACCTGGCAACTACCTCTATACTTATACCATTGAGGAGGGAACACCTTGTGAGAGCAGTGCTGAGGTGGATGTAACCGTTGTGGATTCGGGCAGTAGTGTTTCTGTTGGAGACGAGTTGTTCGTTTGTGAAACGGAGGGCGTTATAAATTTGCCCAATGCCAGCCCTGCAAATGGGATGTGGGTGGGTATCGGTTTGGTCAATGGCAATCAGGTGGATGTTCAACAATTGATGCCGGGTGTGAATACCTTTACTTATACGGTCAACTTTTTACCTGCAGCCTGCAACAGCGAGTCAGTAAACATCAACGTACTGGAAGAGCCTGTGCCGGGGTTTGAATACGATTCCATCGCTTGCGTAGGAGAGTTGCTCAGCTTCAGCAATACCTCTACTGGAGGAACGATTTACCTATGGTCATTTGGCGATAATGGCGAGTCGGATGACGAAAACCCCAGCTACCTTTACCCTTTATCAGGCACTTATCCGGTTACCTTGCAGGTTAGCAATGTTCACCCGGTAAGCGGCACACCGGTTTGTACCAGCGAGCTTACGCAAAATATCTTGTTGATTCAAGGCCCAGGGCCGGTAGATTTTGCGGTGGACAACATCAATGGTTGTGGCCCCCTTTCGGTCAATTTCGACAATCTCAGTCAGGGTAGTTTGGTATCCTATTTTTGGGATTTTGACAACGATACGACCTCTGTTCAAGCGGAGCCTGGATTGGTCATCTTTGAAGGCGGAGTTGAGGATACCAGCTATACTGTTGTACTGACGGCAACCAACGCATGTGCAGTAGTAAATGATTCTGTAACGATAACAGTATTTCCCGATCCGGTAGCTAACTTTGGCGTGCTGATCAATGAAGCTTGCAGCGGAGATACCATTTTGGTGAACAACATCAGTACAGGTAGCATAGCAAGCTCTGATTTTGCCTGGGTAGTAAGTGGCAATAACACGGTGAGCAACTATGGTTCTTTCAATTTGCCGCCCATCGTCACGTTTACGGATACGCTACCGGGCATTTATACCATACAGCTTACCAGTACGAACGCTTGCGGGGTAGATACCGCCGTACAGCAAATTACCATTGATCCGACCGACGTCAATGCCTTGATCAATACTTCCGCTTTCAGTGTTTGCGTATTCGATACCTTGCAACTCAATAGCGTATCTACCCCGGGAGCGCCCGTTTCCTGGGTCATTTCTGATAATACAACTTATAATACGGAATCGGTAGCCCATGTATTCCAAGACACGGGTACTTTTCAGGTTGCCTTATATGTGGAGGGCTGCGGTTTTGACAGTATGGCCATCCAAGTGGATGTACTGGCTTTGCCAGAAATATCGGTAGTGCATGAACTAACGGCTTGTGCGGAAGCATCGGTGGCTTTTCAATTGACGAGCAACGCGCCGGGCAACATCCTGTACTTTGGCGATGGCGATTCTACCATGCAAAACAACGCCTTTCACTTTTATGAAAATCCGGGCATTTACCCTTTACTTGCCATAGCCGAGAATAACGCTGGTTGCCGGGCTGCCTGGACTGGCCAGGTGAGTGTGGCGCCTAAGCCGCTCGCCGCTATAGCCGCCGTCGATTCCGTTTGTCGGGGTGAAGCCACGACCTTTATTAGTGAAAGTGTGGGAAATAGTTCTTGTCTTTGGCTTTATGGCGACGATACGATGGGGGATGATTGCAACAGCAGCCATGCTTATACGAGCACGGGTACGTTTATAGCCAGTTTGGTAGTTATTTCCGATTTTGGTTGCCGGGATACCGCTGTGCAGCAGGTGTATGTGCGCCCTAGTCCGAATGCTGATTTTGATATGAGCGTACTGGAAAATTGCGCCTTTGAGCCGGTGGTTTTCCAGGATGCTTCCACGGATGCAACCGGATGGGCATGGTCTTTAGGCGATGGCAGCGTGGAAAACAGCACTGCATTTGAACATATTTACAGCAATGGAGGCACTTATCAGGTACAATTGATTGCCAGTTATGAGGGGGTTTGCCGGGACACGGCTATTCGGCAATTGGTGATTTACGACTTGCCGGAATTTACTTTTGAGTTGGAGCCGGAATGCACCCAAGAAGAGGGCTATACTTTGACCATTTTAACAGAGGACGAAAACTTCGCTTTTGTTTTTGGAGACAATTATGGCTTGGCTGGAAAGCTGCACCCCCGACTTCAGAATGGCAACTATGAAATAGAAGTGGAATCGCCCGAAGGGTGCTTGGAGGAAGCCTCCGTATTTGTCCCTCAAATACAAGAGCTGATGATTGGTTTATTGGAGGATGCATTTTCGATCCGGCTGGGGGAATCGGTTCAACTGGAATTAGAATTCAATGAAACGGAGCTGGAGTTTCAGTGGACTCCAGCTGAGGGTTTGGACAACCCCAGCATTCCCAACCCCATTTCGACGCCTTTTCAAACGCTGGAATACGTCGTATCGGCGCGGAATAAGGCGGGTTGTGTGAAATTGGATACGGCTATTGTAGAAGTAACCATTGATCGCGAACGAGGCATTTACTTACCCAATGCCTTTACACCCGACGATAGTGGGCACAACGATTTTTTCCGCCTCCTCAGCACCAATCCAGGTTTGGCTTTTTTGGACGTTTTCCGCATTTTTGACCGCTGGGGGAATATGGTTTTTGAGGTGGAGGGCTGCCCGGTTAGCGATTTGCAGGTGTGTGGCTGGGATGGTTACTACAAAGAGCAGAAAGCGGAACAGGGGGTTTATACTTACTATGCAGAGATACGATTCATCGATGATGTTGTGCGGGTATTGAAGGGGAGTGTGAGTTTGATTAGATGAAGTTGGGTGAGGGTGAGGGTGAGGGTGAGGGTGAGAGTGAGGGTGAGGGTGAGGGTGTGAGCAAGGCTCAGCTAGCAGCCTAAAAGGAGGCTGGAGGCTATTCATTAAAGTGTCTCATCCCCCGGAATTATTTTCACGCAAAGCCCGCGAAGAAGGCGGGAAGAATGCGAAGAAAATTTGGCCTTTGTCTTTCAAAAAAAGTAGGGGCAAAAGTACACATTTTTGAATACTCTCTACTCCCAAGTCTAGCTTTTAATCTGCTTTCACACTCCAAGCCTTATGGCTTCCAATTGTTCCATTTCCTCCTCTGAAAACAAGCGGGACTGTGTCACGAAGCGCAAGCCGAGGGGAATTTCTAGGGAAAAGCTGGCCCCTCGCCCCTTTACCAGATGGATGGTCAGTTGCGTATGTTGCCAGTATTCAAACTGATCTTTTGACATATAAAAATCACAGCCGTGTATATTGCCCAACCACACATCAGTTTCATTCAACATCAACTCTCCTTTTGGAAAACACATGGGAGATGATCCATCGCAACAGCCCCCGCTTTGGTGAAACATCAACTCGCCGTGAACAGTCCTTAATTCATCAATCACTTCTCTGGCCGCCTCTGTAACCAATACCCTTGGAACCATGACTTCTAATTTTGACGATGAAAAAAAGTGCCGGACAGTTCTTCAAAGTCCGGCACAATGATTTTTTTAGCATTTAAAAATAACCCAAAGCATTTTTATCGTAAGAAATCAGCATGTTTTTGGTTTGCCGATAGTGGTTCAACATCATTCTATGGGTTTCGCGGCCTATCCCTGATTTTTTGTACCCACCAAATGGCGCATGAGCCGGATAAGCGTGGTAACAGTTGACCCAAACACGACCTGCTTTAATGGCTCTTGAAATCTGGTATGCTTGGTGCATATCGCGTGTCCACACTCCGGCGCCCAGGCCATAAAGGGTATCGTTGGCAATTTCTATGGCCTCTGCCTCATCCTTGAAAGTCGTTACACAAACGACTGGGCCAAAAATTTCTTCCTGGAAAACCCGCATTTTATTGTTTCCCTTCAAGATAGTAGGCTGAATGTAGTAGCCACCTTCTAATCCTTCGTTATAAGCGGCCTCACCGCCAGTCAGCACCTCGCAGCCTTCTTCTTGGCCAATTTTGATGTAATTCAAAATCTTTTCATACTGATCGTTGGAAGCCTGTGCGCCCATCATGGTGCTTGGATCGAGCGGATGGCCCAGCTTAACGGCTTTGGTGCGTTCCACGACTCTTTTCATAAAGGCTTCAAATATATCCTCCTGTACCAGAAGACGAGAGGGGCAGGTACACACCTCACCCTGGTTGAACGCAAACATAACCGCGCCTTCCAAACATTTGTCAAAAAAAGCATCGTCGGCCTCCATGATGCTGGAGAAAAATATGTTGGGCGATTTCCCACCTAATTCGAGGGTTACGGGCGTGATATTCTTGGAAGCATATTGCATGATCAACTGGCCTGTAGTCGTTTCTCCGGTGAAGGCCACTTTGTTGATACGTGGACTGGACGCCAAAGGCTTGCCTGCTTCTATCCCAAATCCATTGACTACATTCAACACACCCGGAGGAAGGATGTCCTGAATCAATTCTACTAGTATCATGATGCCAACAGGTGTTTGTTCGGCGGGTTTTAATACCACGCAATTGCCAGCAGCCAGTGCAGGGGCAACTTTCCAGGCAGCCATCAACAGCGGAAAATTCCAGGGAATGATCTGTCCTACGACACCCAGTGGTTCCAGTATGTTCATAGAAATCATATTGGCATCCAGCTCACTGACAGAGCCTTCTTCTGCTCGTATAACCCCGGCGAAATAGCGAAAATGATCTATCGCCAAAGGTATATCAGCTGCAATGGTTTCGCGCACCGCTTTGCCGTTGTCCCAGGTTTCTGTTCTGGCCAGTACATCCAGGTTTTGTTCCATAATATCCGCAATTTTCAGCAGCAAATTGCTTCTGTAAGTTGCGGATGAATTGTTCCAGGCAGGCGCTGCGGCCCAGGCTGCATCAATGGCCAGCTCAATGTCTTCAGCGGTAGAACGGGCAATTTTAGTGAAAGCTTTACCATCAACTGGCGATGTATTCTCAAAATATTCGCCCTTCACAGGTGCTGTCCACTTGCCGCCGATGAAGTTGTCGTACTGGTTTTTGAATATTGGCCGAGCCAATATATTGTCTTTGGTTGTTAACACGTCGCTCATGATTATCGGATTTTGATTGAATACAAATAACTTTTATCCCGCCATTCTGCCTCTTAAAATTTGGCTTAAATGGCATGGCACAAAGTTATTATCTGTACAATCCGATAAATTGCCCAATTCTCTTAAAAAAGTGAACAATCCTCTCAAAGTATAGCACAATGATCAAACATTAGACAGAAAAATTTGCTGAATCCTGAAAAAGCAAGATATTTATACTTGATTTTTAAGTCCAGGCAAAAAATATTTTAAAATGTACCTACCGGATACATTTCTTCAGGGTAGGAGATTGGAATCTTTGGTAGAAAACCAAACTTCTTATTCCCTCCAAAGGGCAGAAATGCATGTTTTTGAAACCCATCAACAAGCTCAGCGGGTATTGCTTCAATTTCAGCAACCCGTCTTAGCCAGCATGTTAGAAGGGAAGAAAGTCATGCACCTTAAAGACATGCAATCTTTTGATTTTCTGCCGGGTGAGTCTTTGATCCTGCCGGCTAGTGAACTGATGTGTATTGATTTTCCGGAGGCTGATATGGATAGCCCTACCCGTTGTTTGGCCATGACCATCTCCGAGGAAAAAATTAAAGATACTGTCTTATTGTTGAATGAAAATATGCCCAAAGCGGATGATCAGGAATGGCGTTTTACGGATTACAACTTTCATTTCACCAATGATGTAGCCATCCATCAAATCATTCAACGCCTTTTGTTTTTATTCACCGAAAATCATCCATCCAAAGATTTGTTTGCCGATTTTATGCTTCGGGAATTGGTCATCAGAATTTTACAGTCAGAGACCAAAAAGATTTACACAGAAGAAGCCATGTCGCTCAGCACCACCAACCGCTTGGCTTATATCATCCAGTACATTCGGGAAAATCTGGATCAACAATTGAACATCCAACTACTAAGCAACAAGGTTTACATGAGCGAATCCAACTTCCACCGCGTTTTTAAAAATGAGTTGGGTATCTCGCCCATCGATTTCATCAACAATGAGCGCATCAAGCTGGCATCGAGCATGTTGCACAATCCTAAAAACAAAATCAAAGATGTGTATATGGCTTGTGGTTTCAATAGCCTGTCTTATTTCATCCGCCAGTTTAAGAAAAGCAAGCAATTTTCGCCAAAAGAGTACCAGCAAAAAGTCGTGGATCAACAACCGGCTTGAGCATTGCCACTTACCTCTTTTTTAAAATCCAAGCTAACCCAGCCACTCCCTGACCTTTTCTTGATACGTTCTTCCAATCGGTAACGATTTGCCATTGATTTCGACTTCTGTTGTCGTGTAAGCCTCCACTTTATTCAATGCCACGATAAAAGAACGGTGGATTCTGAGGAAATTGAACGCTTGAAGTTGTACTTCCAAGTCGCTCATAGATTCGTTGACAAGTATGGAGGTATTGCCAAAAAAAATCCGGGAATAATCTTTCAGACTTTCGATGTAGGTGATTTCATCGTAATATACCCTGATCTTTTTTTTATTGACGTTAAAAAAATGGAACGGCCGTTTCTGATCCGAATCTCCTACAGCTTCCTCCCGCTTCAACTTATTGACTGCTTTTAAAAACCTGCTGAACTCGATGGGTTTCATCAGGTAATCCACTACGCCTTCCTCAAATGCATCCAGTGCATAGTTGTGATAAGCTGTCGTCAAAATGGTTTGCGGTTTTTTGGGTAGGGTTTTTAAAAAATCAAGCCCCTTTAGCTTGGGCAAATGAATGTCCAGAAAAAGCACTTCAACGGATTCCTCTCTCAAAAATTCCAAGGCATAAAGGGCATCTTTGCAAATACCCTTCAAATCCAGAAAAGCGATTTGGCTGATATAGTCTTGCAAGACTTCCGCAGCAATGGGTTCGTCTTCTACAATCAGGCAAGTCAGTTTTTTATCGCTTGTCATCGGGATTCAAATCAATTTGTAACTCAATTCTAAAGCTTGTAGCTCTTGCTTCTACCTGCAAATGGTGCTTTTTGCCATAAATCAATTCCAACTGTCGCCGCACATTGCTCAAGCCCGTACCTTGGGGTACATCTTTCCCTTCAGCATCACAGGTGTTTTCCACGGTGAAAGTCAAATGACCCTCTTTTAAAAGTAGCTCAATGTCAATAATGGATTCAAAGCGGGTCTCTTCTATCCCATGTTTAAAGGCGTTTTCGACAAAAGGCAGCAGGATCATCGGGGCCATTTCCTGTTGATCCTGATCTAGGTTTTGGACAAAACCAACTTGCAAGCGCTCGTCAAACCGCAGTTGTTCCAACTCGATGTAGGCGTTTATCAGTTCCACTTCTTTAGCGATGGGGATGAAATCCTTGCTGCATTCTTGCAATACATAGCGCATCATATTGGCCAACTTCAAGATATAGCGGCTGGTGTTTTCGTCTTTTTTGCGCGACAGGCCGTACAGGTTATTCAAAGTGTTGAACAAAAAATGGGGATTGACCTGAGCTTTTAGAAAATTCAATTCAGAGGCTAATTTTTCGCGTTGTAGCGCTTGTTCTTTCTGCTGCGATGCGATTCGGCCCCTTAACAATTTCACCGTCGAGGCCAAGCCAACAGCCGGAATAATATCCGTCAGCGAATACAACCATCTTTTGAAGTCATAAACGTTGAAATCGGGCGTTTCGCCATACATCAGCTGCATCAGTGGCCGCACCATAGAACGGTAACCAAACAGGCATATGATGATTATGGCCAGAAATGACAAAGTCAATTGCCAATAGGCACCCCGTTGCAAATATTTGGGAATCAAATAGTAGAACAGAAAGTAAAAGGGAATAATTTTCCAGGGCAACAGGATCAATTCACTTAAAAGGAAGCGTCCGGCACGCTGCAAAGGCGGGTACGCCAAATCTGATGGCGCAGCAAAAAGCATCTGAATCGCCACATACAGTGCGACAAACAAAAGCCAAAAGCCAATATGCAAAAGTACCCTGTTCCTGGACATGGCTTTAAAGGTACGCGTTTTTGGTGATTAGTGGGTAAGTGGGTGTAGCCACGCTCACATTTCAATTGCTCCCTGCCCCCGTCCGAATCCCGCTGAAAGCGGGAGGCGGGAAAAGCCTAGCTTTAGCCCCGCCCTCAGTTCCCCGATTCCTCCCTGCCCGATGACGAAGGAGGCGGGAAAAACTTAGCTTTAGCCTAGCCCATTTTTCTTTCCTAAAAAAATCTACACAATTATCCCTAACTTTGCGCTGTCATTCTAAAGCACCGCTGTATAGCGCCAATTTTCGACCATGTCAGCCGTTCATCCACCACTTAGCGTCCAATTCTGGTAGCCAGCCAAACCGAGCTGTGGGTTGAACTTTTACTTTCCTTACACATTTCTATTTTATTAAACGCCATACAACATGTTAGATAAACTGCAAGCCATCAAGGAGCGGTATTTGAATCTGGAAGAACAATTATCGGATCCGCAACTGGCTTCTGATCTGAGCAAACTAAAAAAAGTCAACAAAGCCTACAAAGACCTCCAACCAGTGGTAGAAGTGTATGAACAATACCAGTTGCTGTTGGGCAATATCGCCACTTCCCGTGAAATGCTACAGGAAGACGACCCCGAAATGCGCGAAATGGCTCGCGCTGAATTGGATGATTTGGAGGGGCAACTGGAGGAACTGGAGGAAAAAATCAAGTACTTGCTGATTCCAAAAGACCCGGAAGATACGAAGGATGTCATTTTTGAAATCCGCGCCGGAACAGGAGGCGACGAAGCCAGTTTGTTTGCCGGCGACTTATACCGCATGTATTCCCGCTATTTCGACGAGCAGGGCTGGCAAGTAGAAACCGTATCTGTTACAGAAGGCACGGTAGGCGGCTACAGCAAACTGGTTCTGGAAGTGTCTGGCGAAGATGTCTATGGCAAAATGAAATTTGAATCGGGTGCCCACCGGGTGCAGCGCATTCCCAAAACAGAGTCCCAAGGCCGGGTGCACACCTCAGCCGCGACAGTGGTTGTGATGCCCAAGCTTGAAATGGAGGATGTCAACATCAACCGGGTCGATTTGAAAATAGATACCTTCCGAGCCAGCGGTGCCGGCGGGCAGCACATCAACAAGACGGAATCGGCGGTACGCATCACGCACCTTCCCACGGGTATCGTTTCGGAAAGCCAGGACGGGCGCTCCCAAATCAAAAACCGGGAAATTGCCGAACAACGCCTATACGCCAAAATCATGGAAGTACAACGCGAACAGCACCAATCGGCTGTTGCCGCAGCACGCAGGTCGCTGGTGGGTACAGGCGATCGCTCGGATAAAATCAGAACCTATAACTTTCCGCAAAACCGGGTCACCGACCACCGACTGGAAGGGGACAACAAGAATTTCAACTTACAGCAAGTGATTGAAGGGGAACTCGCACCCATCATCGAAACCCTTCAAATGGTAGAAAATGCCGAAAAAATGAAACAACAGGCTTTAGCGGAATAAACCATGAGAATTCCAAGTTTTACTAATAGGAACAGCACGGTTGCCGACCTAGACAACGACCTGGGCTTTGGCAACAAAATTACCGATAGCGTCGATCGCCTGATCAATCCCGATGGCAGTTTCAACGTGATCCGTCGCGGAGGCATTAACTGGCAGCCCTACCAATCGCTGGTAGAAATGTCCTGGACGAAGTTTTTCATCTTCATCACCATCGGCTATATCCTGGTCAATGCGCTATTCGCTATCTTGTACCTGATCGTTGGCGCACAAAACCTTTCCGGTATCGAATCGGATGCCCAACTCCATCCTTTCTGGGCCGCCTTTTTCTTCAGTATTCAAACATTCACCACGGTAGGTTACGGATCTGTCAGCCCAATGGGCATGGCTGCCAATTTGATAGCGGCTTTCAACGCCTTGGTCGGACTTATGGCTTTTGCCTTGGCTACGGGATTGTTTTTTTCCCGTTTTTCCCGCCCTAAATCCAATATCGCTTTCAGCGAAAAAGCTGTTTTCCGCCGCTACCACGACTCGGAATACAATAGCTTTCAATTGCAAATTGTCAACCGCCGACACAACAAAATCATCAACCTGGAAGCGCAATTGAACCTATCTTGGATAGACCACCGGGGCGGCAATAAGGTCAGGCGTTTCGCTACTTTGTCCCTGGAAAGATCCAAAGTGGTACTTTTTCCACTCAATTGGGTGATTGTTCATGTCATAGATGAAAATAGCCCCCTGTGGCAAAAAACGAGGGAGGAAATAGAAGAAATGGAACCCGAATTCCTGATTATGGTACAGGGTTTTGATGAGACCTATGCGCAAACGATTCATGCCAATAGCTCTTATATTTGCGAGCAGATTCACTGGAATGCCCGTTTTAAGCCCATGTATTATCCTCAGGCTGGCATGACTATTTTGGAGTTGGGATGGCTGCATGAGTTGATCCGCTTGGAGGAATAGCTTTGGCAAGCCTTTTCCTGACGCCTCATTTTTACTAAGAAATAAAGTTTAAGCTATGTTTTTTGAAGTTTTTCTTACGCTCTTTTTGGTCTTGCTCAACGGTTTTTTTGTAGCCGCTGAATTTTCTATCGTAAAAGTGCGGTACTCCCAAATCCATCTGAAGGCCGAACAAGGCAACCGGACAGCCAAAATGTCCGAACACATCATCAATCACCTGGATACCTACCTTTCTGCCACCCAATTAGGCATTACGCTGGCCAGTTTGGGCTTGGGTTGGATTGGTGAGCCAGTGGTTGCGCAATTGATTTCGGCAACGCTCCACGCCTTGCACATCGAAATATCAGAGGAGCTTTTGCATTCCATTTCCATGCCGATTGGCTTTCTGGTCATTACGGTATTGCATATTGTGTTTGGCGAGTTGGCACCAAAATCCATCGCTATCCGCAAATCGGAGGCGACAACGCTGTTTGTCGCTTATCCCTTGTACTGGTTTTTTGCCATTTTCAAGCCTTTCATTTGGTTGATGAATGCCTTGTCAAATCTGTTTTTAAACATCATAGGCATCAAGCCAGTGGGCGAGCATGAAATACACAGCGTGGACGAGTTGCGGCTACTCGTAGAGCAAAGCAAGGAGGGCGGCGCCATAGAAGATGAAAACTACGAGATCATCAAAAATGCCTTCGATTTTACCGATCACAACGCCAAGCAGATCATGGTACCCCGCCAGCAGGTTTTCTCACTGGACAGTTCCCTCCCGATTCAGGAAATCATTGATCAAATCCTGGAAAATGGTTATTCCAGGATCCCTATTTACGAAAGTAGTTTGGACAACATCATCGGTATTGTATTTACGAAAGACCTTTTTCGCCAGTTGAATAAAAGCAAGGATTTTCATATCAAGGACATCCTACAGCCAGTCTATTACGTGTATGAAACCAAGCCCATAAGCGAAATTCTGACCGAATTTCAACGGCAGCACATTCACTTGGCGGTGGTGATCGATGAATTTGGCGGTACGCAGGGCATTATCACATTGGAAGATATATTGGAGGAACTGGTAGGCGAAATCCAAGACGAGGACGACGACGAAAAGCCGATCGTGGAAAAAAAGGAAGGCGATATTTACTTGGTGCAGGCCACGCAAACCCTTGATGACATCAACGAATTTTTGCCCTATCCGATTCCGTTGAGCGAACACTACACGACCGTTGCCGGGCTATTGCTGTACCACTTCAATCGAATCCCTAAGCTCAACGAAAAAATCATCATCGACCAATACGAAATTACCATCACTAAAATCCAACAGCGCACCATTCAGATGGTGCAAATGAAAGCGGTAGAATAAAAAAAAAGCCGGAAGTGCTATATGGCACTTTCCAGCTTACGTTTTTTAGCCCTAATAAGTTTTCGTTCTTTGGCCTGAAGCCTATTCTTTGTACTTTTCTTGTGCGATGTACTCTAATTCCTCCAGCATCATTTCTGGTGTTTTGTAACCCGGAGAAATGGAGATGCGGTTTTGGGCTTCATCCAAATAAACAAAAGAAGGGTAGCCCAAGCGGCCCTCTAGCAAGGAATAAGCCAACTGGTGTACCCCGCGACGACCGCCAGCTACATACGATAACTTATGACCTTTGTACTCAATGTCTTCTTTTTGCTCGGCATCGAATTTCACTGCGTAAAAATTGTCATTCATATATTTAATGACCTTGGGATCCTGGAAGGTCTCGCGATCCATTTTTTTGCAATAGCCACACCAATCGGTATAGACATCAATAAACATTTTTTTGGGCTGTTTCTCCATCAAGGCGATACCCTGATCCCAGCTGTACCAAGTGATGCTTTCAGCAATTTTTTCGGCTTCTTTCGATTCAGCAGCCGATGGCTTCAAAGTGGTGAAGGAATAGATACCAATGGCCAAAGCCAACAAGCCTATTCCAAAAAATGCTTTTTTAGTCATGGCAATTCCATTTTTTTGTCAAATATACAGGCCTTTTGGAGAAACTCCGATGGATGCTTGGGGCATTTAAGATAAATTTAACTCCGCAGTCCATGAACAAAAGCGCAGTAGGCTGTTTATTTTAATCACAAAATGGTACACCATGAAGTTAGCAATAGGTATAGGCGGTTCCAGCGGTAGCATATACGCCAAAGTGTTGTTGGATAAATTGGTGCAGTTGCAAGATCAATTGGAAGCCGTAGGGCTGGTGATGAGTAGCAATGCTGCATTCAATTGGGAATACGAATTGGGCAACCGCGACTTTGAACAATACCCTTTTACCCAATACGGCAAAATGGATTTCATGGCGCCCTTTGCCTCTGGCTCCGCAGGATACGACGCACTCGTGATCTGCCCCAGTTCCATGGGATTGCTGGGCCGCATCGCTGCGGGCGTTTCTGACGACCTGATGACCCGCGCCGCTGATGTGATGCTCAAAGAGCGCCGCAAACTGATACTCGTACCCCGCGATACCCCCTATAGCCTGATCCACCTCAATAACATGAAACTATTGACAGAGGCCGGTGCTATCATTTGCCCAGCCTCGCCTTCATTTTACAGCCGCCCCTCCAATTTTGAGGAGTTGGCCGCCACCGTCGTGGATCGAGTTATTGACCTACTCGGATTGAAGAATCAAACCTATCGCTGGGGGTCATAACCCATCGGATACCAATATCTTCACTTCTTCTACCCAACCATCACCCAAAACGCGAACCCAATACATGCCAGATACCAGACCAGTCAAATGAATGGTTTCCAACTGTTCTTCCGTTTCCATCTGGCGCATCAATTGGCCGGTAGCATCGAATAATTGCAGCAAGCGGCGACCTTCTTTTTCGGTATAGACATGCAACACATCGCGGGCAGGATTGGGATAAACCCGAATCACAGCCTCCTGAACCACCTGATCGACGCCTGGCAATTCAGGGCGCGGCGCTGGCACACAATCTTCCACAAAAGCCACGGCATTCGCCATGCTGGAACAACCATTTTCATCCCATACCTGAACGGTAAAAGTAGCCGTCAGCGGGACACTGGCAGTCGTTGTGGGGCATTCTGCGCAACTCACGTATTCCTGAGGCGACCAAAACCAAGCCACAGCGTCCGTAGCTTCTACTGCAAGCGTCAAGCTGCTATCCGCACATACGGTTTGAAAATCGGTGATGGCGGTAATTTCCGGTCCTTGGTCTGCCTCCAATACAAATTGTTTGCGGAAGCGGCAATCACCAGAGCGGTACAGTACAAAGTAATTCCCGGCCTGTGCGGCTGTGGTTGCTGCGAAGTACAAGCACTGGTTGGTATTGACAAAACCATTAGGGCCTACCCAAATATAACTGCTAGCCGTAGGCAGACAGATTTCCAGGGGTTGGCCGATGCAGTAAACAATAGGTTCGTCGGGAATTATCGCATCCGGTATTTCCTCCACATAAACGGTCACACTTGCCGTATCCGAACAACCTGATGCACTGCTTACGACGACCGTGTAAGTTGTAGTAGCTGTTGGTGCGGCCATTGGCGTAGCACAATCCGTACAACTCAACCCATTGGCCGGCGACCATTGGAAGTTGTCCCATCCGGCTACATTGAGCCACAGCAATATAGAATCGTTTTTACAAATAGCGGTATCCGGGCGTATCGCCACTGGCTGGCAACTGGACGCATAGCAAGAGGTTTCCAACGAAAATTGATCGCAAGCCCCGTCGCCGAGCGCTGTAATTTCGATTTTAACCAACTCACCTGGTTCCAAGTCGCTCACTAAGTAGCTGGTATCCGACATCATTTCTCCGCTTTGGCCTGTCAGCACCAGTACAGTATAGGCCGTATCCGCTGGTAGCGGTGACCAACTGAAGAGGATGGTGGAAGTATCCGCCTGACAAATAATGGCTTCGCTGCTCAGCAGGTCTTCAACGCTAAGGCTTGCCGTTTCCGAAAGGCTGCAACCGGCATCGCTAAAAGTATAAGTGATTTGGAATGTTCCCGAACCACTCAGGGCGGGATCAAAGGTTGCTGTAGCAGGGTCAACCCCGATACCCGACCAAACACCTACGCCCGCAGCAGTTGCCAAAGGAACGCTTGCTTCTAAAGCTAATAAACCGCTTGCGGAACAAATGCCTTCCGGCAAATTCATCTCGATGCTCAAATCATCACAGCCAAGTGTCTGGCAGAGTGCCGTATTAGAAATGCTACAACCCCATTCGTTCGTGAAGGTCAACCGAATTTCTACAGGTTGTCCCGGAGTCAAGCCTTTTACTTCATATTGCCCGGGATTAAGTACCCCATTAGGACCCTCTAATACACTTACCCCGTAGGCCAAGCCGGGAATATGCTCCCAGGTAAACAAAATCGCATTTAAAGTAGCGCTGCATTGTATAGCCGGGGCATCTGGTAAGGGCGCATGCACCACGGTGATCTCGTCGCTATTGCTACAGCCGTTGCTATCCGTTAGGGTAACGGAATACGTTTCTGAGCCATCGGGTAAAACCGAAATACTAGGATCCGTAGCACCTGTACTCCACAGAGGCGTACCGCTACCTATAGCTGTCAGCGTGATGCTATCCCCATCGCAAATCAGGTCATCTCCCATGATAAATACACTGGGCAAGGGTAGTACCTCCACAAAAATAGCTCCTAAGTCTTGACAACCCAATCCCGGATCGAGCGGAATCGCATAGCTCGTAGTCACAATTGGCGCTACCAGGGTGTCCCAATAAAGATCATCGCCCTCAAAAACGCGAAGCAATACCGTATCGCCCAAACAGATGGTGGTAGAATCCGGAATGGCAACTATATCTGGCTGTGGATAGACCGTTACCGTAGTTGTTTTTTCAAATTCGCAGCCCTGGCTCGTCGTATAAAAAGCCGTATAAGTAGTCGTCTGCGTAGGGGTGACCGTAATGGTATTGGTGATTTCGCCTGTATTCCAATGGAAAAGAATGCCGCCACTGGCAAATAAACTGGCGCTCTCGCCCGCGCAAATTGTTTGATCGGGACTGATAAAAAGGCCTGCATCACCGGCTACCGAAACAAAGGTGCTCAATACATAGGCACAACCAAAACCATCCGTCACCATCACGTTATAATTGGTACTGGCATCGGGAAAAACAGTAATGGCGGCTGTCGTATCGCCAGTACTCCACAAAAAGCTGTCACCTGAACTCACTTCCAAGTTCACACCTACACCCGGACAAATCGTTCCTTCCACATTGGTGCTAAGGCTGGGGCTAAACACCACGACAACGGTAACTTGGTCAAATCCGCCGCAGCCTGGGCCTGTGGAACCATTTACCAAATAAGTCGTGGTCACTGATGGGCTTACGGTAATGCTTGCTCCAGTTCCCACCACGGTTGCACCACCATCCGAATACCAAGTGATATTGGTCGCTCCTCCTTCTGCCGTGAGGGTCAGAGGCTCACCCGGACAAGCATATAGGGTATCTGCCGCTACATTAACGATGAAATCAGGAACCGGCGGTACGGTCAGCAAAAAGGTTTCTGATGAGCAGTTTGCTACCGAAGCTTCAACCGTATAAGTTCCCGGCTGAATGACCAGGGGATTTTGCAATTGACTGCTGTACCCACCAGGGCCATACCACTGATACGTAGCACCCAGCGCTGGGGTAGCTTGCGCAAAAAGGGAAATGGCTTCCCCTTGGTAACAAGGCAGCTGATAAGAAGCCGTAATGGCTGGTGCTTGATCGGCACCAATGACCGCATTTAGCGTTCTAATTTCACCTGAAAAAACATCGACAATGGTAATCACCCATATACCAGCGCAGACATTGGTTGCTGTATCGGCCCCCATTACCCCTGTACTGGTAAAGATCACCGCACCGCTGGTATCGGCAACGGTGTAATCCCAGGGGCCATGTCCGCTACCTTCCATGACGATTGCACCATCGCAAGTATTGTTGCACGTTGCATTGCCCACCGCCACAACAGGCGCATAAGGATCCGGGCAATAGGTATTTAAATATAAGGTTTCGCGTTTACCGCCGGAACAACTGCTTTGCCCCCAGTTGCCAGAAACGCCATCCCCCAACAAGCGGATAGCAATATCCAGTGATTTTTGAAAGCCATAATTGTCGTTCTGGCAATCATTTGCTACGAGCGTCCAGCAAAATTCCAGCGGGGGGCTTTGTACGCCGATATTGCCGCAATTTGGCCCGTTCATACCTCGGTTATTGCCCGGATTGCCATCCTGAACGCCGGAGCTGTTGCCATCATAGGCAAAGCCCGGTCCAAAAGTTTGGCCATTGGCCGAACTCGTCCAGCTTTCGTACCAGCCCCAAGCGCCATTGCTGGTGCACGAAGCGGGGGGGGCAGGCTCGAAAGAATTGGCATCCCAGCCTTCGCCAAATGTAAGCTCCATACTGTGCAAAAACTCGCCCTGTGCCACAGCGTACCAATAATCGACCACGTAGCAAATCTGCACTTCTTGTCCGCCCGTATAGGTGCCATTGACTGGCGCCGGAGAAACCTTAAAATGCCCCATGCGGTTGTCCACACAGCCATTACAAGCTTTGGTATTGCCGATAATCAAATCAAAATCACCCGTCTCCTCGGCATCGGTGCTGCCAATGAGCAGGTAATAGCTTTGACCGGGATTGACCGTCGCTTCAAAATTTTGCCCGACAGCACAAGAAACCGGCAACAGCGCTTCGCATTGATCGCCATAAAAAAGCAAAAACTGAAAACTGCTGATGGCCGCTGATACCGCTTCAAAGGTCATGATGTTGCCGGTAGCCGTAAAGTTCAGCCATACATCCGGCGCATTAGCGCTTACCTCTCCATCAAAACAATTGGGTAGATACGGATAGGGCTGCGTAGGTGTGGCATTCAAGTTAGATAGATGAAAAGTATCCAGCGATACGCCCGGATCGGGGCAAGGCAAGGGGTCTTGAAGTTCTATTTGGGTGGCTTTAGTACATTGGTCGTTAAGGGGTTGTGCATACGCTAAAGCTGTGATACACAGGCTGAGCGCCAGTATCAATAATACATTTTTCATGGATCGTAGTTTTTAGGACTATAACTTGTGGGCGGAATTGCTCCGCTTTGAGCGATAAAGATAGAACATATTTAGAAAATTGCTGATTTTTTGACTCTTGTGTTTTACATTTAAATTGAGTGTGCTACAAATTAGTGGTAAATCAATATATCAAGCAGCTTTTTGC
>CALMIR010000201.1 GCA_937864265.1 uncultured Saprospirales bacterium
TTTCCGCGCTGATCCGTTCTATCCGCTCTTTCCGCGTTCCCATACCGCACTTGATGGCATACGGATGACACAGATGAGGCGGATGAACACGAATTAGCATTTTCCAGGAGATAGCGCTCCGCTGGAGCGCGCTAGCCGGGCTATATCCAGGCAACAAGGATAACACTCCGCTGGAGTGTCCGGGCTTGAGCCTATTTCCGCGCTGATCCGTTCTATCCGCTCTTTCCGCGTTCCCATACCGCACTTGATAGCACACAGATGGCCTAGCCATGCTCACACCCCTCACCTCACACCCCTCACTCTCACTCTCACCCTCACTCTCACCCTCACCCTCACCCTCACCCTCACCCAATTTCCCCTTACTTTCTTACTTTCTTACTGCCTTAGTGTTGCCATCACACCCACACCCACACCCACACCCACACACACACACACTCACACGACAGCACTAGAGTAAAACAGCAGGTGTTTTACAAATAAATGATAAGCGACAAAAGCATATTTGCCAAGCATATGCAAAACTTAACACCTCACTCCCGCAAGCTTCCTTACTTTTACCCCCAAAATCAAAACCATGAAGAAGCGGTGGATAGGGGTAGCTGGCTTTATAGCCTGTTTTATCTGGTACTGCAAAAGCGACCCATCGGCACAACAACTACCGGGGGAAGCCCTTTCCCGGCAATACTGCAGCAGTTGCCACCAGTACCCGGAACCAAATCTATTGGACAAAAGTACCTGGCAGCAATACATATTGCCCCGCATGGGCTATATGATGGGCATCTATGACGGGCAATTCCACCGCGATTCGCTGATTGAAAAAGGGGCAGGCGGAGAGCGCGTCAAAGCAGCGAATGTCTTTCCAGCACAAGCTCTCCTGTCTGAGACGAAATGGCAGGCCATTGTATCCTATTATTTGGAGAATGCCCCAGACAGCTTGCCGCATTTGGATGCAGTCGCGCCCCAGCCGCTGTCTCTTTTTAAAGCACAATTCCCGGCCTATTTTTTATCGCCGCCCAGCACGACCCTGGTGGACGCCTTTGAAGGCGGTATCTATGTTGGCGATGCACACAGCCAGTCTTTGTATGTTTTTGATCAAAAACTGAACTTGCAGCAACAGGCCAAACTCGGCCAGGGGATCGTCAGCCTGATGGCTTTTCAGGAAGCGTTTTTGGTCACTTTAATGGGCTCTTTTTCGCCAACGGATGCGCCATCGGGAAGTTTGATAGCCTTGCCCACGCAAGCCGGGCTTTCGCCCAAAATCGGCATCCGGGACTTACAACGGCCGGTGCACACGGCTTTTGGCGACCTAAATGGCGACCAAAAAACCGACTTGGTGATTGCCGAATTTGGAAAATGGACGGGGCAACTGGCTTGGTGGTCGCTCAATGAACAAGGGAGCTACGATGCGCACCCACTTCGATCAAAATCGGGTGCCATCCGATCGGTGTTGCAGGACATGAATGGGGATAAACACTTGGATATTGTCGCTTTGTTTGGACAAGGCGATGAAGGCATTTTTGTTTATTACAACGATGGTCAGGGGCGGTTCTCCGAAAAACGCCTGCTCGCTTTTCCGGCCAGCTACGGCTCCAGCTATTTCGACCTGTTCGACTTCGACGGGGACGCGCTGCCCGACATCATTTATACTGCCGGGGATAATGCCGATTATCCGCCATTAGTGAAGCCCTATCACGGCATCCGGATTTTTAAAAACGAGGGAGAAGGCCAATTCCGGGAAGTTTTGTTTTATCCTTATCCTGGTGCGTACAAAGCCATTCCGACCGATTTCGATCAGGATGGAGATATAGATATAGCAGCCATTTCATTTTTCCCCGATTTTGCTCATCAGGGGCCCGGTTTTATCTATTTAGAAAATCAGGGAGACGGCGAGTTTTCACCCAAAACCTTTCCCCAAGCAGCGATGGGACGTTGGATTACCATGGATGCCTCCGATGTAGATCAAGATGGGGATACGGATATTGTGCTGGGTTCATTGGCATTTGAGGTTGTCCCCGATGGAGGCGAGTTGGCCAAGTGGGTTGAAAACGGAATCCCTTTTGTTTTGTTAGACAATCAATACATTCACTGAAAGCAATGAAGGATTTATTACCACAAATTAGCCAATGGCTTCAGGAAGAAAAAGCAATGGCGATGGCCTTTGTGCTGAATACTTGGGGTTCAGCCCCGCGGCCGCTCGGCTCTTTTTTGTTGATGACGAGTGATATGGAAATGGCCGGCTCTGTAAGTGGGGGCTGCATTGAGGGTCAGGTGCTAAAGGCGGCACAAGACAGTTTGGAAACGGAGCTGTCGCAACGGCTCCAATTTGGCGTAAGCAACGAAGAGGCCTGGGCTTCGGGATTGAGCTGCGGAGGGGAGGTATCGGTTTTTGTCAGCCCTTTTTTTGCGCAAAGCGCAGATGGGAAACAGGTCTGGGAGGCACTCAACTCCGCCCTTACGGAAAATAAGCCCGCCATTTTACTGACCTCCTTGAGCGAAAAAGCCGCGCACACGCTTGTATTTCCCGATGGAAAATGGGTTGGACATGAGCCGAACGAAGCCCTTTTGCAACAGGCACTCACGGCCTTTGCCCATCGCTACCACCAACTCATTTCCGAAGGGGAAGAGGAGTATTTTGTGCATGTATTTCCGCAAAAGCCGCAATTGATCATCATTGGTGCAGCTCATTTGGCAGCCGATCTGGTCCAGTTGGCCGCCAGTTTTCAGTTTGAAACCATCGTCATTGACCCTCGTGGCATTTTTCTGCACAAAACCACCTTTGCCCAGCCACCCGATCAATTGCACAATCAGTATCCTTCGGAAATTTTATCGAACATGGAGCTAAACGCGGATGTCTTCGCCGTGGTGCTGTCTCACGATCCTAAGATTGACGATAATGCTTTGCAGGTGTTACTCCGCTCTGAAGTGGCCTATATCGGCGCGTTGGGCAGTCGAAAAACACATGCCAAAAGGCAGGCCAGGCTTTTGGAAGCCGGTTTTACGGAAGTGGAAATCGCCCGCATACATGGCCCAGTAGGGATAGCCATCAACGCGGTCACGGCGCGCGAGATCGCGCTGAGTATTATGGCTGAAATTATTCAGGTGAGGAATAGGTCGGTTGCATAACAGGCTCTTTTAGGTTGAGGCGCATTTCCCGGCGCAGCCAAAAGTAGGTCACAGAAGCTGCCAATACATCGGCAATGGGAAAAGCATACCAGATGCCGTCCAATTTGAAATAAAGGGGAAGTATCAATACCAGTGGAATCAGAAAAAAGCCCTGCTTACTCATGGTCAGCATCAGTGCAGGGAAGGCTTTCCCAATGGCCTGAAAATAAGCCGAGCCAATCAATTGGATGCTGATGAGGGGCGTGGCCAAAAAGACCAGTTTCAAGGCAGGAGGCGTAGTTGTCAACAAACCTTTATCGTAGGTAAAAAGGCTTACAATTGGGGTAGCAAATAGGAGGATGCCACTAAATAGAATGATGGCTATACCCGAACCCGAAAGCAACGAATAATTGATCGTATCGCGCACCCGCTGCACGCTTCCTGCGCCGTAATTGTAGCCTGCAATGGGCAAAAAGCCCTGCGTGATGCCCAATACCGGGAAATTGGCAAACATCATAATCCGGCTGATGATACCATAAACAGCTACCGCTTCTTCGTTGCCATACTGAAATAAGGAATGGTTCAAGACGATGGCCAGAATGCTGATGGTGCCCTGACGTGCCAGGGTAACCCCACCAATAGCCGCAATCTCTCTTAAAATGGTGCCCTCCAGTTGGATGTACTTTTTATTCAGGCGCAATTCTGAACGCCCTGAGAAAAAATACCACCAGGTGAAACCTGCGCTCATGTAATAAGACAGTGTCGTAGCCCAGGCTGCCCCCGCCATGCCCCAGTCAAAAACAATGATAAAAATGGGGTCTAAAATGATATTCGCAACGGCTGGAATCATCATAGACAGCATCGCCATTTTAGGAGCGCCTTCTGCCCGCATCACGTTGTTGCTCATCATGCTCCAAGCCAGACCCGGTACCCCTAGGAGCAATATATTGAAATAGGTCTTGGCAGGTGCCAGAATATCGCCCTGCCCCCCGAATAGCTTTAAAATGGGAATGGTAAATAAAAAACCGGCCAAAACTACCGCAATGACCAATACCAATACGATCGCCGCCATATTGCCAAACGTGTGAAAGGCTTTCTCTTTTTCACCCGAACCGAGCGCTCGGGAAATGATCGAACTCCCCCCTACCCCAATGGCCATGCCGATGGACGAAATCAAAAACGAGATGGGCATCACGACGGTGATGGCAGCTATACCCAAGGGGCCAACAAATTGTCCGACGAAAATGGTATCCACAATAAAATAGATGGACATGACTAAAATACCTATGGAGGCAGGGACGGCCATCTTGATAAGGAGGCGTGGAATGGGCAGGACGCCCAGTTCAAGTGAACTTTGCTTTGGTGTGCTCATAGAGAATAGTACAAAAATGCCCGATTTTAGTTGAAACGGGGTTGTTAAAATTGTCTTATAAAAAGACGCCATGCGCTACCTGTTTTGCTATTTTTTGTAAAAAAGATCACATCCAACCTTGACAAAGATCACCGAACATGTTCCATCTGTATTTGTTATTATTAGTGAAAGTCCTTGCTTTGGACATTTTTTTGTAAAATCATCTTTACTAATAATAAGTATCATGAATTACTTGGGATTAGAGCAAAACGCTATAGCCAGTACCGCAAAAGAGCTCAACTACCTGCTGGCAAACTACCATCTCTATTATCAAAATTTAAGGAATTTCCACTGGAATATTCAGGGAGAAAATTTCTTTGAATTACATGCCCAGTTTGAGAGTTTATACAATGATGCGCTTCAAAAAATAGATGCCATCGCCGAACGTATTCTCACATTGCGCCACCGCCCTTTGAGTTGTTTTTCTGACTACATCAGCCAGAGTGAAATTGACGAAAGCCATCAAGTGGATTCAGATGAAGCAATGATCAAGATCATTTTGGAAAACCACCGCATTCTCATCATAAACATGCGTCGCATCATGGCTTTAGCAGCTGATTGCAGTGATGAGGGTACGATTGACATGATCGGGGGATTCCTGGAAAATCTGGAGAAAAAATCATGGATGTTGGATGCTTGGTCTGTGCGAAAATTGCAGACTGCCCCTGTGTTATAACAACACACAGTGATGCTTAGCAACTAAGCAGTGAGTAACTCGGTTCACATTAACCAGGATACTTTTGCCAGAAGTTGGGGTATATCTAGTTCAATGCCCTACTTCTGGTCAAAAGGGTCTGTCTGCCTATTTTGAAGCCCCATCTTTTTTTCACTTTACATTAAAAAAATGGCACTTAATCAATATGACACGTTGGTTCAGGCGGAGCAGGTACTCCGAGAACGCAACTTTAAAAACAGTTTCAAATTAGAAAACAATAAAATGGTATGTCTGGAAACGGGTAATGCCTATTCTTCCGATGAAATGGCCATTGTGGAATACCATCGGTTTGAAGGAGAAACCAATCCGGGAGATATGTCCATCCTTTTCGCAGTATTGTGTTGGGACGGGGAAAAAGGGCTCATTGTTTCCAGCTATGGTCCAAAATCAGATATGGAACTGTTCGAGTTTTTGAACAAAGTCAAAATAGCCCGCAAGGAGCAGAATGAATATGCCTAAAACAATAGTTCTTTGACAATTCTTTTGCTTCAATTTACAAAAATTGTCAAAGAACCAAAAAATAAAGGAGTCGGCAGTGCCAACTCCCTATCCCTAAGGTTTAGTCAATAGCTTCCGCATCTTATTAAGCCGCTTCTGCCTGCTCCTCCTCTGCGATGAAGTTTTGTAAGGCTTCACTGGCTTTTTCAATTCCGTGATCCAGGCGGGTTTTTATCAAGGTTTCATTGGCCACCAACATATCGCCTAGTATGCTGCCTTCGGGTTGAATCACGATGGAACGGAAAGCACGAAGTGGCTTCACGATGCGCATGTTGTCAATATTGCTTTCTTTGGTAAGTTGCAGACCGGAATTTCCAGCTTGCTTGACCAAGTCGTTCACCCTCAGGAACAATTCCAAGTCATTGTTGAAAATTTCGCTCAGCGTGATTTCGGTCATACTACGCAAGGCAATTTGCATCACATTGGCCTGATCGAAGTTTTCTTCTACAATTTCACCATTGTTGCAATTGATGACGACCAACACGTATTCTGTATCGGCAGTAGCGCGGCGGTCAATGGCTTCAATGACATCGGCCAAGGGGCTGTTGTTGCGGATACCGCCATCCACGCTGTTGCGGATGATACGCTGATTCGTTCGGATTAACTGTACAGGTTCCCAAACAATGGGCATCACAGTAGAGGCCAGTACGCCGTTGATAAAATCATCGTTGGTCAAAAAGTCGTGGTGCGAAACGCCGCTGTACAGGCCTTTGTCCAAATCCACTAAACCGCAAAGGAATTCACAATCCTTGATTTGGTCTTTGTCGAAGTGCTTTTTCAGCTTTTCCTGTAGGGGCGAATTATCTGCCAGGCTTTTGAAGTTTTTGGTGCTGGCCTTTAATTGCTGAGCCGCTTCTGCCATTACCTTTTGCAAAAACCGCTGCCGGGCTTTTTTGGACAACAGCATGGAAATGCCATCCCAGATATTAGCCTTTAGCTCAAAATCGGGAAGAAAATGGCGAATCAGTGCTTCGATGTTGAAATCAAACTTGGGTTTGTCGCCTTTGGCTTTGGTATCGATGAATGGGGAAGTGTAAATTTCTTCCACCCCATTCTGGGCTACTTGTTTCCAAAGTTCTTCCATTTCGGCCATCTTGTTCATGGCGACCATACCGCCATTCAAAGAGCCTACTGAAATGCCTGCCACAATGTCGAAATGCATGGGTGCACCGCTCGGATCGAGTAAGTGCCAGTTTTGCTCTAAATGTTTCAATGCGCCTACCTGAAAGGCTCCTTTGAACCCACCGCCGCTGAGTACCAGGGCATACTTCCTTTTCATAATCATCTAATTTTGGGGTTTACATTATGCTGTGTATGCCTATTCATACATACAGAAAAGGAAATGTTACTGGATGGGAGATTTTTTTTTCCTATATTTTACGACAAGGATGCACTGGAACTGGAATAAGATAGCACTCCGCTGGAGTGCGGGCTGGCCGGGCTATATCCGGGCAACAAGGATCGCACTCCGCTGGAGTGCAGACAAGCGTCGGTTTGACTTCGAGTCAAGCCGACGCTCAATGGAAAAACACGCGCTGTTGGTGCGCCTTGGTATGATCCAAAGTCTCCTTCGGATACTGGTTAGGACAAGAGTAGGCTTCGAGTCAAGCCGTCACTTGATGGCAGCGCACGATACTATATCACCCTTTCAGGGTTTTGACCACGCTTGTACCCAGTATTATAAAAATGCCACCGCTTCGCGGTTCAATGCTGTTATGTTTCGATATGCTAGAGGGAGGGTAAGCGTCGGTTTGACTTCGAGTCAAGCCGACGCTCAATGGAAAAACACGCGCTGTTGGTGCGCCTTGGTATGATCCAAAGTCTCCTTCGGATACTGGTTAGGACAAGAGTAGGCTTCGAGTCAAGCCGTCACTTGATGGCAGCGCACGATACTATATCACCCTTTCAGGGTTTTGACCACGCTTGTACCCAGTATTATAAAAATGCCACCGCTTCGCGGTTCAATGCTGTTATGTTTCGATATGCTAGAGGGAGGGTAAGCGTCGGTTTGACTTCGAGTCAAGCCGACGCTCAATGGAAAAACACGCGCTGTTGGTGCGCCTTGGTATGATCCAAAGTCTCCTTCGGATACTGGTTAGGACAAGAGTAGGCTTCGAGTCAAGCCGTCACTTGATGGCAGCGCACGATACTATATCACCCTTTCAGGGTTTTGACCACGCTTGTACCCAGTATTATAAAAATGCCACCGCTTCGCGGTTCAATGCTGTTATGTTTCGATATGCTAGAGGGAGGGTAAGCGTCGGTTTGACTTCGAGTCAAGCCGACGCTCAATGGAAAAACACGCGCTGTTGGTGCGCCTTGGTATGATCCAAAGTCTCCTTCGGATACTGGTTAGGACAAGAGTAGGCTTCGAGTCAAGCCGTCACTTGATGGCAGCGCACGATACTATATCACCCTTTCAGGGTTTTGACCACGCTTGTACCCAGTATTATAAAAATGCCACCGCTTCGCGGTTCAATGCTGTTATGTTTGCGCTGTGCTAGAGGGAGGGTAAGTGAGCCGACACTTGATGGACAAAGGTAAAAAACCAGAAACCATACCTAGCTCCAGCCTAATTAGAAACCTAGCTTTGCTTTAGTCTTGCACCTACTGCCCTCTTCGCCAATAAAACAAAGGCTTGGGATAGATTAATGTTCCGTACTCATCTGTGATAGGCACACATGGTGCGAAAGCTTCTAACTGGCAATAAATCGTCCCTATGCGCAAGTCCACGTACCACTTTTGGATGGCTTTGTAATAGGTCATATCTTGTAGCGTAAAATGGCGGTTGATGACTTCCAAAGACTCGGTATAGGTCTCCGGATCCACAGTAATAACCGTGTCGGTGGAAAAAAACAGATTAGAAGCAAAAGCGGGGTCGATTTTGCGAGCCGGGTAATCGCTGTTGTAGTACGAGGGGGGATTGGATTCAAACAATCCGCGGTATAAGCGGTTTTTCAGCCCCGTTCGATTGGCACCAAACTGGTTTTCGGACACGAAATAATTGATTTGCGCGATCAGCGGCACGTTTTTATCTTGAATTTTGGGTGCCTTATCTTTGGCAGCAGGCAGGGCAAACCAAACCCTTCCCTCTAAGTCGGGGCGGTCGCCCAATATGTCCTGATCGCCTATGCGCGGCGAAATAGCCAGCAAGCGAGATTCCAATATCTCCGACTTTTCGTTGTAATGCCAAGACTGCCGTACCTTGAAAGCATCGGCCTCCTCCAACACGTGAACGGATACAATTCTCATTTCTTCCTCATACGTTACCGGGTCGAACAAGACAATGGTATCCGTAATCAGGAGCCGATCCAATGCTTCTTCCTGACCGATAGGTTGGCTTAAATCCGCATCGCCATAAGCCTTCCATTGCCCGGAGCGCATTTGCTGCTTGATCCATGCTACAAATGGGGTTTTGCTGTAATGGGTCGCATCGCTTTGTACAATCTTGATAGGTGTAAATTCCTGTTGGATATCCCAGTCGTCGCAATCTGCTTCAAAGCAAACATAGTGCTCGACGATCATGGTGGTGGAATCGGTTTTCTGGGCGAATGACAGTGCTGTGGGTAGTAGGAATAACAGGGCAATGAAGGATTTCATATTTTGGTTTTTGATATAAAAAAGGCATTTGTATAAACCCCATTAGGATGAAAATATTGTGTGGTAAAAAAATGAATCGCTGGAAATTTGTAATTGTTCCAGCGATTCATTTGCTAAAATAAAGCTATAACCTTGCCCTACAACCTCATCCCTAACACCTTAAAGCCCTCCCGGCGATGAACCAAGCCTGGATATTGGCTAGCCAAGGCCTGCACCTGTGTCTTTATCTCTCGGGAATTAAACGGTTCTGATAAAAGCAGGTTTTCGGGATGTTCTCCATTTTTTCCAGTTGCCTTAAACCAGTTGATTTTGCCTTTTTCCAGCAATTCGTTGATGGGGATGTGCAACCATTTTTCGTTCTCTATCACTTCGTAGTACACCAAACAAGTCCTGATCATATTTGCCACCATTTCCCGGTCGTGTATGTTGTTATTTGCCGGATAGACATTTATATCTCTTCTGTACCGCTTTAGCAGCTCGGCATGCCGTTTATTCAAAATAGATTGCAATACCTGGCTTTCCCCTTTTTGTGCGTCTTTGCCTTTTAACTGCAATAGCTGTCGCAAATGACCCAAAGCATCGAAGCCCAGATTTGTGTCGTATGCCCCATTGCTAAGGGTTTTTGCTTGCAGGTCAATATCCAGCCATTTGAATTTGCGCTCCTCAACCAACTCCTGGTAAACCAAATTGTAATATTTTTCATTTCTGGTGAGGGCAAAACAAGAGATACACCGGCTAATGATACCCGGCAAGCGATAGCGCTGCGCCTCCTTTCCGTTGGTTATTTTTTCATAAATGGGTGCCACTTCCAGGCGATACAAATTGTCGGCAGCTTGTTTTTCAAATGATGCACGCTGCTCTGGTTTTATTGCCAAGGCTTTATCTACAAGCTCCTGAACAGGAATGTCCAGCCTTTTGCAGGGGCCATAAGGGTACAACTGCGACTGGTACAGGTCGAACCACAATACCAGACTACTACCGCTCAATTCTTTCAACAGTTCATCAATACAATACCCATTCTGGTCAACCAGATAGAGGTGGTACCATTTCTCGAGGCAATCGAATAAAGCCAGGCGGTTGGCATCCAGCGCTATGCTGAGGTTATGGATACTTTCTTCCGTGGGTGCTATACCTCTGCTCAAAGTCCAATCTTCGATGAGGCCGTCTTGTTTCATCCGAAAAGCCGACATAACCCTCATTTGCTCTTCCATCGAGCTTTTCAAGTCATTGCACTGCCGCTTCAATTGAAGATGTGCGGAATGATAAACACCTTTCCTGATGCGTTCGATTTTGGTATGGATGCCAGCGTCTTGCTCGCCGCGCAATCGCAGCGCATGCCGCAAGTGGGTCAATGCATCGAATTGAATGCCGTGGTAAGGAATCATTTTACCCTGTTCATCAAATCCAAACCAAGGCAGTGCTCCATCGCTCAATTCTTCTATCAGTACATCCAAAAAACGAGGGTCTGTTGAAGCGGTAAAGGCAATTTGGGCGGTTTGCAACAAATCCACCATAGCGCCCCGGAATGATTCGAAGGCCTCTCCCTTTTCCAAAATTTGCACGCACAAGTTCTCGTAGTTCAGGCGCAATTTTGTGAGCAGGTTATCCCAAGCCTTATTGGCCATGGAAGTATCGGTAATTCTCATGTAATCGCGCACCATTTCCTGGAATAAGTTGCCTAAAGCATTCCTGGCGTTATAACCTTGCAAATCTTCCAAGTACCAGCCCTCGCTCGCCACTTTTACAGGTCGAATCCATTTGGCATAGCCCATGCCCAGCAATTCCTGCGTGGCATACTCCAAAAATCCACTAGCCGATTCAAAGTGGCGATGGATGTCAACATGAAGTTCCAAGAGCTTTTCCAGCAGGTCTTTGTTGGCAGTTCCTTCTTGCAGGTTGTTTTGATACAGTTGCATCAAAGCCCTAGCCAATTCTTTTCCGATTAAGGCATGGTTATAAGCTGGCAAATCACTTTGATGGGGTAATTGCTGCAAATTTTGATCAAAGTAGCATAGCATTTTTAACGTATTGCCCCCATGCAGGGCTTCACGGATGATCTGATCGGCTCCTTTGGCCGCCCAAAGTCCTAAAAGCCGGTATTCGTACCAGCTTTTATCGGTGACGGGGGCATCGTTCCAAAGTTGTTCGGCGATATCCCAAGCCTGATCGTATTGATCGGTACACAAAGCCTGGCAAAACGAGTCGTACCGTTTTTGACAGACTGCCGCCTCCGTTTGCGAAAGCCCAATTGGAATTTGTAAGGACTTTTCGCTATCAAACAGGGGAAAAACAACCGATGAAGCGAAATGTGCCTGACCGTTTAATTGTAAGCACCAAGTTGGGAATGCTTCCTTCCAGTTGGGGATGAGATCGCTTGGATGAAGTTCGAATATCCATTTTTCCAAGACCCGATCCAACTGTTGATACCATACGTGGGGATAAAAGGACAGGCTTTTTGCCGGACTAAATTGGTGGCTCTTCAGGTATTGCTCCCGCAAGTCCTTTAAGGCATACAAGGCTGGGGAAACGACCAGCAATTGTTCCATGAGATGGGAAAAGCGCAAAAAACCCCTTTGGTGCAAAAGGAGCTTGAGCCGATCCTGCAAATCAACAAAAGTCAGGTATTCCGGATGGTCATAGACATGTAGAATAGCTTGCCGAAGGTATTGAACCATAGCGCTGAATGTCCTGCTATCCATTTCTTTAGCTACGTACAAGGGCTGGCGCCAGCCCTGAAAAACAGGAAGATTGGACAGACCTTTGAACGCCTTAGGGTCGATAGGTCGAATAGGTAAGCCGAAAACTTCTACCTGCTTGGCCGCAAGCAAATCCAGGATTTTTTTCAGCTCCTTTTCGTGGTCTGCGATTAATCCGGGGCTGAGCAGCAATACAACGATATCTGCTCGATCTAGCGCTTGCTGAAATTGATCCTCCTCCCTGGCATGCGCCCCGATTTTACCTCGGTGCCAGAGTTGGAGTCTTTTTTTTTCGCTCAGATACTGTAGCTCTTTTTCAAAGGCCGAGCGGCATTCTTTTTCATCAATGGCGTTGAGCAATAGTACTTCTACTGGCTTTCTCATAGTATGAAATAGGGTCTTTGGTTGCACCGGGCCGAGGCGCCGGGCGGTTGAATAATTCAAAGGGGACACCAGTTCATTATCAGCAATCCATCAAAATCGTGTGTAGTCTTTACAATACGGTACTGTGGTAAAAACCAGAACAGGGCATCCAAAAACAGACTGACGCCTTATTTTTGAGCAATCATTCCTGGATTTTACCGCTACTGGTTTGAAACTAAGTTTTGTGTTGATCCTATTGTGTAACGCTCCGAGAAGGTAGAATGGCTAGAAAAATAACAATATGCGTTCGACGGCATATGAGCAAAAGAATATTCTACCCCCCTAATGATAATTTTTAAAACCTTCTGTGGTTTGAAAAAGTTCCACAAAAGAAACATTTTGTCAATGTTGCTAAATACCTGTTATTTAAACGTCTCCAAAAAACAATATATTACCTCGATACCTTACTGCTTGGTTTTTATTTAAAAATACTTGCTTTCTCCAGTTCAGGCATCAAGTCCGGCAAAGCTTTTATATCTTTGCCCGCCATATGAATGTTTCTTATTTCATAGCCAAAAAAGTAGCCCGTTCCGGGCAACAGTCCTTTTCGCGGCTGATCATCCGCATCGCTATCATAGCCATAGCGTTGAGCGTATCCGTTATGATTTGCGCCAATGCACTGATCCGGGGTTTTAAAAATGAAATCAGCAGTAAGATTTTTGGCTTTTGGGGGCATATCCACATTACCGATACCGACATCAATGGCTCTTTGCTGGAGGCCTTTCCGATTAATAAGAACCAGGCATTCTATCCGCACATGGATACCATTCGGCAAATTCGCTATCCACTCGGCAATGACTGGCTGGGGCAAACGGAGTCCACTTATCAAAAATCAAAAGGCGGCATCCACCACATCCAGGTATTTGCCATCCGACCGGGCATCATCGAATCGGGAAAAGGCGATACCAAGGAAATTGAAGGCATCATCCTCAAAGGGGTCGGCAATGATTTTGACTGGTCGTTCATACAATCTTATATCAAGCGCGGTCAGGCATTAAGCCTGCCCGACACGGCCATGTCGAACGACATACTCATTTCCGAACAAACGGCCAAACGGCTTCAAGTGGATACCGGTGCTACCTTTCTGGTACATTTTGTCGAAAAAGGGGAACAACTCCGTCGGCGATTTAAAGTATGCGGCATCTATAAAACCGGGCTGGAAGAATACGATAAAAAATTTGCCCTGGTGGATATTCGGCAAATACAGCGCTTATTGGGTTGGTCGGCAGAGGAAGTAGGTGGATTTGAAGTTTTTGTGGACGATCTGGATGATTTGGATCCGATTTCAGACTACATTTATTATGAAGTGTTGCCCAATGACCTCTACCCGGAATCCATCCGCCGCAAATTCCCGGAGATTTTTCAATGGCTTGATCTGCAAGACATCAATGAAGTGGTCATTTTGACTTTGATGGTCATCGTGGCCATCATCAACATGATCACCGCGCTGATGATCCTGATTTTGGAGCGAACCAATATGATTGGCATATTGAAGGCCCTGGGTAGCAGTAACTGGGCCATCCGCAAGATTTTTCTGATGTATGCTGGTTATATTATCCTTTGGGGGCTGTTTTGGGGCAATTTACTGGGTATTGGCCTTTGCCTGTTGCAGGACAAATTCCATTTTATCCAACTCTCAGAAGAAAACTACTACTTATCCACAGCACCAATTGACCTGGATATGTGGACGGTTTTAATCATCAATGCAGGCACTTTGCTCATTACCTTAGTTTTTCTCATCCTGCCTTCTTATCTGGTAACGTACATCAGCCCAGTCAAAGCCATCCGTTTCAAGTAAGCACCCATAAACCTCAAATACCATCACCAACAGCACATCTAACAATTATCATGGACAAACTCGATTCCCTTAATCAGGTGGCCGAATTCCACCGCACGTTCAAGCACCCGATTGAAACTAATCCGATTATTCCCGCGCCTGAGAGGTGCCAACTGCGTGTAGCGCTGCTGGCCGAAGAGTTGAAAGAATTGGAGGAAGCGATCAACGAGGGGGATATAGTAGGCGTTGCCGATGCGCTGTGCGATTTGCAATACGTACTTTCCGGCGCTGTACTGGAATTTGGCCTGGGAGAAAAATTTCGTGTCTTATTCGATGAAGTGCAGCGCAGTAATATGAGCAAAACCTGCAAAACGCTGGCCGAAGCTGAAGCTACCGCCAAATACTATCTGGAAAAAGACGGAACAGAGAGCTATATCCGCCAAGAAGGAGGCTTATACCTCGTTTACAGGCAATCGGATCATAAAACGCTCAAATCCATTTACTATTCACCTGCCGATCTCAAATCCATTTTAAGCGAAAAATAAAAGGTGGCTTTGTAAAGCAAGCCAAAAAAAGGCCCCGACTGAGGATGTCGGGGCATCTCACTAACGCGCTCTCTCTGATAGAGTGAAGAAAATTATTGGTAGTGCATCAAAAATACACACTTTTATACATTAAAACCAAATTTTTTAGCCAATAGGTGTTAAAAAATTAGGATTTTATATGGGATAATTGCAAATGTACGTTTACTAACGCCCTTGAAAGGACTTTTTTACTCCGATTATCGCCAATAAAGCAGGTAAAAAAGCTCAAACAACAGCTTGGTGAAGCAACCATAAGAAACAATTTGCCGAAACTACAGCCAAAGATGCCTCTTGGAGGGCAAAACTACATGGCGTTTAAAGCCTTCACCAGGTACGTCAGCGAAAAAGGCAATGCCAACCAAAACCATTCATCTGCATAAATGAGCATGAGTATCAAAACGAGGGTTGATACTAAGAATAGAATCCAGTCCAAGCCGGAAGATTTTTTTGTGGTACTTGCTTCCATGAATTGTAACGATGTTTTGCCGCAAAGGTAAAAATTTCCAGGAAATAGGCAATGATTAAGCCGTAAACCTGTCAGGAAAAAGTGAGTTTCCCAATCTGTTCTGATGCAAATGGTAAAAGTAATATACGAGGTAAAAAAGAATGGGCAATTTATTGTTGGGTGCTTTCGTTAAGGATTTTGTTATGGGATATTGGGTTTATTCATCAGAAAATCAGGTGTGACTAAATAATAGTCTGCCAGTCCAAATAACAAAAAAAGCCCAAGTCCAAAAATTTAACACGAAACTGGGTAACAAAAACCAAATTTCAAGTTACTTATGATAAAGCTCAGCGGAACGGGCTGAGGAATTATCCCGTGAATTAAAAAAATGATCCAGTTATGAAAAGTCTGTTGTTTTTGGTTCTATTTTCGAGCGCTGCTTTTTGGGAAGACAGCGCGAACCTAGCCAATATCACCAAAGCGATTCAAGACGGCAACGCCGATGCTTTGGGAACTTATTTTGACACTTCTGTTGAAGTGGCAGTGCCAGGACAAGAAGGTATGTTCAACAAGACGCAGGCCATCGGCTTAGTCAAAACCTTCTTCTCCAAAAATAAACCGACTTCCTTTAGCCAGGTGCACAAAGGCGCTCCACCAAACAATGATTCGCAGTATTGCATCGGCAATTTGGTAGCAGGTGGCAGTACCTTCCGCGTCTATATTTACATGAAAAACTCAGGCGGCTCCGCGCTCATCCAAGAGCTGCGATTTGATAAGGAATGACCGAGCGATTCCAGCTACGGCTCAACCAAAAGTTGAGCCGTAGCTGGATGAACGTCCAGTGGACGTTCAAGCGAGGGAACTCCGCCCCCTGGCGGAGCTTGCAGTACCCCCCTTTAGTACCTCTTTTCAAAGGCTTCCGAGTCATTTCTTCAAGATGAACGTCCAGTGGACGTTCAAGCGAGGGAACTCCGCCCCCTTTCAACTAAAATTACCTACCCACAAATTTTCAATCCTTCCGCCAGCGCAGCCAGTTTGTCTTTGTAGGTAGGAATAAATTCCTGGGCAACATAGCCTTTGAAGCCCGTTTCGTGTATGGCCTTGATAATGGCCGAATAGTTCAGTTCCTGACTCGCATTGATTTCATGGCGACCTGGAACGCCCCCTGTATGGTAATGCCCGATGTAGTTATGGTATTTGCGGATGGTCGCAATGACATCCCCTTCCATGATTTGCATGTGGTAAATATCGTACAGGAGTTTGAAATTTGGAGAGTTGATCATTTCGGCTAGCCCGGCGCCCCAAGCGGTGTGGTCGCACATATAATCGCCGTGATCTACTTTGCTGTTCAGCAACTCCATTTGAATCAGCACCCCTGCCTCTTCCGCTTGTTTAACTAAAGGGCGCAAACCAATGGCGCAATTGATCATTCCTTGATAATCGCTCATGCCCCGGCGGTTGCCACTCATGCAAATCACGCTGGGAATGCCTGCATCAGCAGCCCGTTTGATCAGCGTTTGGTAATCCGCTTGTAAGTTCGCGTGATTTTTAGGATCGTTGAAACCGTCGATCAGGCTAAGGTTATCTGGCTGTCCCATGGCACAGGTCAGCCCTCGGGATTGAACAACAGCCCATTCTTCGTGCTTTAGCAATTCTATGCTTTTCAGCCCAATGTCCTTGCCTCGATCGGCCAGCTCCTCTAGCGGGATATCGCCATAGCACCAGCGGCAGGCGCTGTGGTTGGTTGCGGATAAGCCCAATTGCTGTTCAGCTTCTTGGGTAGCCTGTACAGATTGACCTATAGCCAAGGTGCCGATAGTCAGTGCGGCGTTTTTCATAGCGGCGCGACGGTTCATAAGCTGGTATTTTTGTGGGAGTAAGATACAGTATTTTTTACTTTGCTTGATGCAAAAGAGGTTCTTTGACAATCTTTGCGGTTTTCAGCAACTCGTTAATACAAAAATCTACTTCCTTCTGACGGTATCTTACTATCCGTTCGTTCTATAATGTGTCAAAGAAGTTGAGATCTTTTAGCTGCTCTATTCTTGTCACAATTTATCAGGTCTTTCCGGCAGCAATCATAAGACATGTTCAGTTTAATGCCAATTCTCAATGCCATACAGCGCGTCACAATTTTCGCATTTTAACACTTGACTGGCTTTGGAAAAAGGTGCTAATTACAGGCGTTATGTTTATTGTTTGATGTATTAAACCACTTAATACCATGAAAAACACACCTTTTTTCATTTTGGCTGTTTTGGTATTGGTCTTTGCCTGTGAAAAAGACCTGCCTTTACCCCCCCTAATGACACATTGTTAAACAACAGCAATGACCCTATTATTTACCTGGCTGATGAAAATATCAGTTTGAGCCAAATCATTTTGGGCGAAACACGCCCCAATCCTTACAGCCGCGCGAATATGACGGCTGCCTGGAATCGCTTGTACAGCGATGATACGGAGTTGCCGGTGACCGACTATTATGTGCGCTTTTGTCCTGCCGATTTTACCCAACTGGCTGCCTTGGTTAATCTTGACTTGGTGCTTTTTGAGTTCCCACTTGGGCAAACGGTGGAACAGATGGGCGATTATTACCTGCCGGAAAATCCCGATCCAAACTTTATTCCATGCCTTTATACCATGATTCCGGTTGGTTTTGAATTTCCTCAAGTGCCTTATACCATACTTGATGAACTGGTACTGGCACCTTATAATTCTGACTTAACCTTTACTTCTTTCCTTATGCAAGGGTTAGAGCATGAAGGGCATCCTGATATGAATCCGCGTGCGCCGCTATTTTGTGACCCCGCTTGTGAAAATTTTATTTGTTGCGTATGGCAACAGGGAGAGGGGTGTGAATTTGATCATGATACCCCGACATTTTGTTATCATCCTAACCTGAGTGAAGTATGTAACCCCTGGACGGCAGGAGACGATTGGCCTGCTTGCCTGGAATGGGAAGATGACGAAGACGACGAGGAAGGCGCACCATGTGGCACCAATGTATGCGGCTGTGCCATTAATTGTGATGTAAGACAGCCAGGAGGATGTGTACAAGTAGAAGATACTGAATTGGGTATGGAAGGGGTACAAAATGTCAAAGTCATTTGGTGGGATGGCTGGTTCAAGATCAAAAAAACTTATACCAATGAAATGGGTTGTTGGAACTTATCGGGTCATCGGGAAAGGGGCAAAGGGTATATGTGGGTAGAATTTAAGAACCATAGGGCCAAGATCAGAAGCGGGCTGGGGAATACGATAGAATTGTGGCGCCTGCTTATGCCGGTAAAAGACTATGTGGGCCAGTTTGGTGGCGGGGTTTATAATAATATTTACACGCAATACGGATTTTCCAACGTTGCAGGCTCTACGGGCCAACGCTATTGGGGCGCAGCCAGTATTATGAATGGCCTAGCGGAATTTGAAGGTTATGCACTGGAAGATGGCATTGCATTGCCTCCTTTTGGAAACGATGGCATACGCCCATTGGATGTATTTATGACCATGAATGGAGAGACAGCCAATGCTCCAATGCTTCATAAAATGGTTGCCCAAATCCCTGGTATTTTGGATGTGGGCTTCCTGGCCAGCCCGTTTTTTGTAGGCAATTCCGATGGCATTTTTAGTTTGATGGGGGTCGATATATACGATCCTGTTTTCAATGAGGGTATTGTAGAATTCCTATGGGATATGAGACTGGATGCGAATTACGATGATTCAGACCAATTCAGAGAAGATATTTACCACGAAACGGCCCATGCTTCTCATTTCGCACAGGTAGGTGAGCTCTACTGGGTCGGGTTGATCAATGCAGAAGTTTGGGCTGGGGGCTGGGGAAATGAGAACAGCTTTGATGCCGGACGAATTGCTGTTTGTGAATCCTGGGCCGAACATATTGGCTGGAGTTATGTACATAGGAGGTATGGAATGAATACTAGTATAGGTGAAACATGGGAAGAACTTTTAGAAAGAACCCGAAACGATTCTCCCAATCATATCCCAATCGGTCTATACCATGACCTGATAGATGCTATACCGGATATAAACAATGCATTTGACTGGGACGGCGGAGGCAATGGTATGATCGTTGACCAGGCAGCCGGATTTAACAATGATATATTGTTTTCCTTGTTGCAACCTAATGTAAACAGTCCGTTAGATTTTATTACTATCCTGTTGGGCAGCAACTGGGTGAACGCTACAGGAAATACACAGCAAGATGTCCAGAATTTATTCAACAGCTATTGATCTATTGTTCTAAACGCCCAATCGGATTTCTGGCTCAAGCTATGGAATCCGATTGGACACAAAAATACTATTCTATGGCACGTTTTTTCAGCTCATTGTATTTTATCGGCTTATTCCTGCTCGGCCTTTTAGTATTTCCCACTTGCAATAAAAACTGCGAGGATGTATCGGGTGATTATGATTTTGAACTCCCTGTAAGCCTTAGCCCAGCCAGGGATACTTATCGTATTGGCGATACGATATACGTTAGTTCGATATTTGCCGACGTCGTATTGGATCGCAATAGTCAAAACAGCTATGTATTAGAAAATTTTTTATTCTTTCCGAAAACATATATCCATAAGATTGATACTTTTCCCGCTAGGGATGGGTTACCCAATTTTGAAGTTATTCTTGATCCAAATCAAGATTATTATTTCTTTTATTATTCCGATACCACTTCGTCTTTACTTGGAGAATATTTGTATTCCAACCAGGAATACAGCCTCTCCTACAAATTTATTCCTTTGAAAGCAGGGTTGTATTATTTTACACAAGGTTCTAGTCTGTATCCTCGTGGCGAAAACCAGGAATTTCCAGGTAAATGTCCACGACATGAATCCGATGCCTCATGTATCCTCAATGGCGGCGGCGATAATAACGTGGACTTTCTCAGCCGTAGCCCCGATCCGCACTACAACGATTGGATTCTCCAAAAACCGGAGAGTCGTTATCATCGTTTTGCGGGCTATTGCTTTTATGTGGTGGAGTAACCTGACCCAGTGTCGGCGGAACTCGAAGTTACGCCGACACTTACAGGCTTGGCTAAGCGTCGGCGGAACTCGAAGTTACGCCGACACTTACAGGCTTGGCTAAGCGTCGGCGGAACTCGAAGTTACGCCGACACTAGCTGCCAATCGGCTTTAAAACTTCAGCCCCACACTCAACGTGAACATATTGTTTTTACCTTCCGCGTCGGCAAAAAAGTTATTCAAGCCTATTTCGTAATTGGCATCGACAGTGAGGAACAAAATATCCACACCAGCACCCACATTGGCACCTAGTGTGAAGGTATTCAAATCGTTTTTGTCAAAGCTGAATCCCGCTTTTTCATCTACCCCTATCACGTAAGTAGGCACAATCCCGCCTTTGATGTGCAAGCCCAGCAGGCCGTCATCGCCCGTGATGTGGATGCCCAGGTTGACGGGTAACTTCATGTTCTGGATGGTCGTTTCTTCTTGAAACTTCACTGGATTGTTATCGCTTACGTCCTGAATCAAGCGGGCGGTATAGCTGTAATAGTGCAGCCCCGGATTCAAAAACAAAACGCCGTCGCCAATGCGAAAGTCCAAACCGGCATTCCAACCGACTCGAGCTTCTGCGCGGAGGTCTTGCAGCTTGGCATCAACACCGGAAAAATTCAGACCGACTTTTGGCAGGACTTTGACCTGCGCCATAGCGGGCACCGTGAATAAAGCAAGGGCTATAACAAGGGAGAAAAATTTTGCAGATTGTTTCATGATACGGTTTTTATTGTTGTGATGCTGCTATAACGCTCCCTGATTTTCAATTCTTATTTGTTTTTCGTTAAAGTGTGGTTAAAGGCCACTAAAAAGGTGGGGGATAAACGCTTTAAAATGCCTATTTTTGAGGAAAATTTTCATGCCATGATACGTAAATTTATTGGGGGACTAGTGCTGGCCAGCCTTTTGATGGGATTTTCAGCCCCCACCGACAATTCGATTGACCTGATATGCCAATTCAATAATTGTAAAGAAAAACTGGTACTCTTTCAATTCGATGGCGCTGCTTTTCGCCCTGTTATCAATGGCGAAACCCAGGCAGATGGCAGCACTTCTTTTAAAGTGCCCAAATCGGAGCCTAGCTTTTACTATGTCGGCACCACTACCCAAAATATGATCCCCATCGTGTTGGGACAAGAAGAAGAGGTCATTATGACGGGCAACTGCGGCAATATCCGCAACGCCAGTTTCCAAAAGTCTGACTTCAACAACCAATACAATGCGCTAAAAGCGCAAATCAATCAATTGCAGCAAGAAGCGGGTATGCTGGCCCGCGCCTACCAACAGAACTTTGGCGCCAACCAGGATTCTATTGTACTAAAAATGAAAGCACTAGACGACAAAAAATTGACCCTCCTGGAGGCTCAAAAAGGAAACGATTTTTTCACAGCGGTAGTCGCCTTAAACACCTACCTCAGTTTTCAAAACAACACACTTGGCTACAACAATGAAGTCGAATATTTTGCCAAGGAATTTTTCCGATATGCCAATTTTAAAAACCCGGTGTACGATCGGCTACCCTGGGTTTATGAGGCTTTTAAAAACTATACCAATACCCTGGCCAGTGTGCGATTGCCCGATGCCAAGCAAAAAGAATGCCTGGATAGGAGCCTGGGAGCCATCGAAGCGGGTCGCCCGGCTTATAAATATGCCCTTGCTGGCGTTATCACCTTGCTGAATGAGAAAAAAAGCCCACTGTTCACCCAATATGCCGAACAGTTTGTCCAGGTTTTTCAGGAAAGCGACCCTGCCGCCGCTTCGGATATGCGCAAGCAGTTGGATCGGGCTAAAAGCTTTATGCCAGGTGGCGAAGCGCCTAATTTTACTCAAAAAACACCTGAGGGAGAAGATTTGTCCCTTTCTGATTTGCGGGGAAAAGTCGTGTTGCTGGATTTTTGGGCCAGTTGGTGTGGCCCCTGCCGGCGGGAAAACCCCAATGTCGTTCGATTGTATGAAACCTATAAAGACAAGGGCTTTGACATTTTGGGCGTTAGCTTGGATCGGGAGCGCGAGCGTTGGCTGGCTGCCATCCAGCAAGATGGATTGACCTGGAATCACGTGAGTGACCTAAAAGGCTGGCAAAATGAAGTAGCCGGTATTTACGGGGTATCGTCCATTCCTCACACCGTATTGTTGGATGCCGAAGGCAAAATAATTGCTAAAAACTTACGGGGAGAAGCTTTGGCGTTAAAGCTGGAGGAACTGTTTAAATAAATCTATTTCTTTGGCAAATCCCATGGAGCTTGGCAAACCAATTTTGCGGGTCACTCCACTAAATTGTAGGCAAGTGCTCGCGTACTTCCACATGGATTTGTCAAAGAATCAATCATCTTTTTATTGGTAATACTAGCGGTGGGCAGTGGGTGGTGAACTGTAATTACTGAACCACCATTGGTATGGAATGAAATGGATGATTAAACCAAAGCCCCCTCTACGCACCAATCACCACCCACTACTCTTTCCCCAACTCCAACTTCGAGATGGCATCCGATGCTTTTTCATACACAGCAGCCATGCCCACTTCATCGCTTTTTCCGGCAAAAAGCGCCAGTTCACATTTTTGAAACACTTCCATCAACTGTTCAATCAGGGTTTCGGAAAAGCCCTCGGAGCGCAAGCGAGCGGCTACGTTAGCTTTATTCAGACCTGAAAGCGGGATGTGCAGCTTATCGCAAAGATAGCCAAACAGTGCTTTTGATATTTCGTCGTAAAAACTGCGGCTTTCCCCAGCCTTTTGATAGGCTTCTGCTTGCGCCAGCCTTTTTTGTGCCGTTTTTTTGGCCTGCCGAAACCTAGTTTCTTCTTGCGATATTTGCCCTTTTTGGAACTGCCATTGCTTGAAAAGTTGCCAGCCCGCCAATAAGGCAAAAGGCAAGAGTCCTAAAATCCAAAACAATGGCGAAGCAAAAAAAGAACGCCCCATTTGGCTAAGCTCCGTATCCGACTTAATGGCTTGAAGTTCGGTTATTGATTGTTTGCTCCCGGGGTCTGTTTTTTCAACTGCAGCTGAATTGTTAATGCCGGGTCGAACCGACAAGGCGATAGGCTCGTTTTGAACGACAACATACTGGGCGCTGTCTGGGTCAAAATAGGAAAAAGCCGGACTGATCTGGTATTCACCCGCCGTTTTGGGCAATAGGATGTACTCAAAGACCTTTTTTCCTGCAAACGAGGTGCCGCTTTCGTAAAAAGATTCGTCCAAAATTTTTGGATCGTACAATTCCAAGCCTTCTGGTATTTCAAGAGCAGGCGCTTGTACCCTTTTTATATCGCCATCTCCAGCTATGGCCAGGGTGAGCGTAATGGCATCATCTGTGGTAACCCTGTCCTGGCTTACCGCTGCGGTCATTTGAAAAGACCCAACTGCCCCACTGAAAACAGGCGGCGAATCGGCGGGAAGTGAGCGAACCTCCAGACTGACTGCTTCGGTAGAAATGGGCATGCGCCTTACCTCAGGGGTTGAAAAAAAACTTCTTCTCCGCGCTCCGCCATCTTTGAGAATACCCAATTGTACATTTAAAGGGCTTATCGTAAGCTGGCCTGCTTGCTGAGGAAAAAGGGCAACCCGCTTGAGTACCTTGGTCACATATTGTACGCCATTGATCACTTCCTTGATGACCCGCCCATCGAAACGCCGGACATCTTGCGCGAAAAAGCCCTGGTAATCCGACTCTTCCAAGATGTTGAAACTTTCGATATCTACAGAAGTATAAAGCTTATAGTCTAAAATCACCTGCTGGCCGACCCAAGCTTTTTCGGTGCTTAGCTCCGCTACGATGAAAACCTCTTGTTCGGCTTCTTTTCCCTCTACTACCTCTATGGTGATGGAATTGGTTTTCAGCCTCTTACCTTTTACTTCAATCGAAGCTGGCCCAAGGGTGAATTTCCCCGTTTTTCGCGGCTGTAGAGTATAAATAAAACTCATGCTCTGGCTCATCACGCCGTTGACCATAGTAGTGCGCGTAGAACGGGAGGGGCCTGCGACGATGATAAAATCTTGAAAAGCAGGGCTTATAAAATTCGAGCCGTTCGCATTTTGAAGCGTAAAGCTCACATCAAAATAGCTGTTCTTAACGACTTGCCGAGCGTCCGTTTCTGCAAAAAAAGCCACATTACCCTGGCTGAATGCACTGGCGTGACTCAGCAGCAGCAGGAATAGTAAAGTTGCTTTTTTAGTCCTTTTCATCAGAGCTTATAGGTTTTCCGCTTTTTGGCAGGTTGTTGTTCTTCGGGCATCATTTTTCCTTTCAGCTCTTTTTCCAGTTCCTTCAAGTCAGGAAAATCGGGAAAATCAGGAAAAGAGAAGTCAAAGGTATTCCAATCTAATTGGAACGGACTCGCACCAAAATTAAATTGTTCTAAGGGATTGCTCTCCTCGGGAAGTTTTTTCTGCTCAATGCCATCTGGATTGGGCCATACAGTGATTGGAACGGCGTAGGTTTCCAAAAACTGACCGTCCACCATGGCTGTTGCTGGATGGATGAAAAAATCGCCTGGCCGGCGAGGCTTGAGGTAAAAGGTCTGAGCAGAAGATTGTTCCATTGCTCCATTGACAATACTGACTCGGTTGGAAAAATTCGGGCCTCCTACCACTTCAAAGTCATCAAAACTGGGTAATACCAGTTCTTTTGCATCGACATTTTTCAGCGTAAAAGTAACACTAAAGACATGCCCCATCAGTACAGAATCACTACTGACGCTGGCACTCAAGCTCGTGCCGGATTCCTGCGCCCAAAGCGAAGAAATCCCCACAATAATAGCGACGATTAATACGGATAATCTCTTCATAGGTTCTGATTTTTAAAAAATTTGCGTTTGAGTCAATTGACGAATTACCAATCTTTTTCTTTTTTTTGGGTGTTCTGGCCTTTTTTCAATTTTTCCATCACTTTCATTTCCTCGTCCTCTACAATCTGCAACAAGCGACGCGCTTCTTCTTCACTCAATTGGGCTGATTGGGGTTGTTCGCTGCCATTTTGTTGCTCCTCCTGTTGGTCTTGCTCTTCTCCTTGTTCGTTTTCCCCTTCCTGCCCTTGCTGAGCTTGCTGTTGTTGCTCCTGTTGCTGGTCTTGTTGGTCTTCGTTGGGGTTGCTTTCACTTTGTTGCTGGTCTTGTTGGTCTTGCTCTTGTTCCCGGTTTTGGTCTTTTTCCTGCTGCTCTTTTTTCTGTTTTTCCATTTGCAATTTGAGCAGTCGTTGGGCCTGAGCCAAGTTGTATTTGGTCTCTAAATCGGCCGGATGGAGTCGGAGTGCATTTTTATACGCCTCGATGCTTTCCTCCAGTTTTTGCTGCTGGTAATAGGCATTGCCCATATTGTGGTAGGCGTTTGCTTTAATACCAGGGTCTTTTTCTGTGGCAACAACTTGTTCATAGCGCCGCACAGCCTCATCATACCGCTCCTGGTTATAAATAGCGTTCCCTAAATTGTACCGTCCTTGGGAGCTGGGTTCTTTTTCCAGCGATTTGCGGTAGCGCTCCTCTGCTTCGGTATAGTTTTGACTTTTGTAGTTTTTGTCTGCTTCCAGCAAATGCTTATGGGCGGATTGGGCCACTAGCGCATTTTCCATGCCCAATAACAGGCATGAATACAACAAAGTAGAATATAAAATGGCCGAAAAATATTTTTTTTCCATCTGTCAATTCATTCAAGTAGTGTGCAAAAAATCACTTCCCAATTTATCAAAGTCCTTAACCTAGCGAATACACTTAAAATGAACCGTTTAGCCCGCTAGGGTAAGGACAAAATCGGACAATTACTTTTTCTGCGTTACCAACGATCAAACAATCCTTTTCCTGTTGAAAGTCGGCTTTTCCGATAAGGAATCATAAATTCTATAAGCAACAACAATAAACCCAAGCCAATGAACCACTGAAAATGGCTCTGATATTCTGTAAAAATGCGTTCTTCCAACTCCTGTTTCTCCATTTGGCTGATCCCTTCTTTGAGGGCGTTTAGTACCACCTGACTGTTGCTGTTGAGATTAAAGTATTGGCCATTGGCTTCCTTGGCAATACCGCGCAGCACTTCCTCATTCAGCTTGCTCACTACCGGATTTCCCGTTTGGTCGCGCTTGTAGTTTTCCCGGCCATTTTCACTGACCGGTACAAAACCACCTTCCTCCGTGCCTACGCCGACTGCAAAGATAAGTACCCCTTCATTTTGAGCTTCCTGGGCTTGTTTAAGGGCATTTTCTTCGTGTTCCTCGCCATCAGAAATGATGACTAAAGCTTTGTGGCTTTGATTTTTTTCGTCGTAAGAACGCCGCGCCAGTTCTATCGCCTCGCCTATATTAGTACCCTGGTCGGGGAGAATTTCTGGCGATGCGCTGCGCAAAGACAAATCGATGATGCCATAATCCGTTGTTACTGGCGATTGTAAAAATGCGGAGCCGGCAAAAACGATTAGCCCTAAACGCTCTCCTTTTAAACCGTCCACCAGATTTTGAGCAAAGCGCCGTGCGCGATCCAGACGGCTCGGCGCTATGTCTTGGGCAGCCATGCTTTGGGATAAATCCAGGGCGATAATGACATCGACGCTTTTGCGTTTTACAGTTGCCAGCTTGCTTCCGAATTGCGGATTGGCCCAGCCTACGATCAATAATGCTAAAGCCGCTATTAGAAGACTGAATTTGAGGTAATGCTTGTATCTGGAAAATGCCGGCATCAGTTGCTCTACCAATTCCTTGTTTCCAAAACGCAGGAGTGCCTGTTTTCTGGCAAGCCAGGTGAGCCAGAAAAACAAGATCAAGGCTGGCAATATTCCCAAGACATATAAATGTTCAATATGTTCAAATCGAAACATAATGATCGTTTGCGCTTTTGATTACGGAATGGTTCGAAATACCGTGTAACGGAGTACAAGCTCCACAAGTAAAAAAAGGATTCCCCAAAAAGCAAACGGATGAAAAACCTCGCTATACCGCTTTAACACCGTTACTTCTATAAGGGTTTTTTCCAACTGGTCGATCTTGTTGTAAATTTTCTCCAGGCTTTCGGCGGAAGTCGCCCGAAAATATTCACCGCCAGTCATGGCAGCTATTTCCTGAAGCAAGGCTTCATCTATTTCAACACGTGCCAACCCAAAAATATAACGCCCATCTGTCCGCCTGCTTACCGGGGTAAGGGCATCTCCAGTAGAACCTACACCAATGGTATAAACTTTAATCCCCAGTTTTTGGGCTATACCCGCCGACATCAGCGGATTGATGTATCCAGAGTTGTTGACGCCATCCGTCAATAAGATCACGACTTTGCTTTTGGCTTCGCTTTTTTCCAAATGGCTAACAGCAGTTGCCAGTCCCATGCCTATGGCGGTGCCGTCTTCTAATATGCCGCATTGCAACTGCTGCAAGAATTCCGTCAATACACGGTGGTCGCTGGTCAGCGGACATTGGGTGAATGCCTCTCCGGCAAACACGGCCAGACCGATGCGGTCATAAGCTCTTTTCACCACAAATTCCCCGGCTACCCGCTTGCTTACCTCCAGGCGGTCGGGTTTAAAATCCTGTGCTAACATGCTACTCGACAAATCTATGGCCAGCATGATATCAATCCCCTCCGCGTTTACTTCTTCCTCTTTTTGTATGGCCTGAGGACGCGCCATAGCAACAACTAAAGCCGTGAAAGCAAGCGTGCGTAAAATCGGTAAAAGCCCGCGCAGCCTGCCCTTCCATGAAGGCAGGCTGCTGACACTTTCCAGGCTGGGCATCCTAAGGGCAGCGTGGTAGCGCGTGTATTTTTTCCAATACCAGTAGGCTATTAGCGGTAATAATAGCAGGAGTAAAAAAAACTCCGGGTTGACAAATTGTATGTTGTCGCTCATCATCATACCGACGCCTCCTCCTCTTTTGTATGTTGTATAAAGGCCCTTACGTTTTCCATGGCCTCTCCATGAAAACTGGATGGTGGCTGTGCTTTCGCAAATTTTACCAGATCGACCGTTTGCAAAATATAGCGCAATTTTTCTTGCCAGGATTTTTCCAATTCCGCTTTTTGCAATTGGGTTAATATTTCATCGGTGGTCGATTCGAGTGCTTGTATCTGATAGCGCTTTTCCAGGTATTCTCTGAAAATATGGGTCAACTCCGTGTGATAGTCTTTAATCTGCCCCTGTTGCCAAAGTTTACGATGCTCCAAGTGCTGCAATCTTTCTAAAGCCTGTTCGTGTGCAGGTACGATTCTTATCGGCCCAACCTCCTTTATCTTATCCTTCCTCTTGTTGGCCAAGGCAATTATAAGTACAAGCAGGCCGATAATCCCTAATACGAGCAACCAAAACCAATAATCCTGAATTTTTTTAGGCTCCTCGATGATGTCTTTGATCGGCATCAAGCGCAAAGAATCCTGATAAACAGGCAAAGGCGTGATCTTCAAGCCCAACTCGTTGGTAGAATCCGTTTTTGTTGCTCCATTAAGCGTGTAAGTGACATACACCGGAGGAATAAAATAATATCCAGAATCGAAGCTAGTAATAGTCAAATGTTTTTCCAGGAGCAGCGTTCCAGCGTCTCCTTTGTTTTCAAGGCTCTCCGTATTCAATACCTCGATTTCTGGTACCGTTCTTAGCCCTGACAAATCAACTTTATCAATACTGGCTTCTTTAGGGTAGCGTACAAAAACATGCAGCCCCGTTTGATCTCCAATGAGCAGTTCGTTTTTGTCGAGGGCTGCGGATACGCTAACTTGGGCACTCATCAACACAGGTGCCAAACTGCTGATAAAACAGCACACCCAAATCAAGCATTCCGCTTTTAGACGTAATATGGTATCAAACCTGCTCAAGAAGCGCGTTTTTTAAAAAAATTCAACAAAGCATTCACATAGGATTCGTTGGTTCGAATGTTGACCGTATCTGCTCCACTTTTGCCAAAGGTGGACTTGAAATAATCCAGGTGCTTTTTGTGCCAGGCCTCATATTGGCGTCGTACTTTAGCCGAGCCTGTATCCAGCCATTGCAATTGGCCCGTCTCAGCGTCGTACGCCCGAATGAGCCCGACATTGGGTAATGCCTCTTCTTTGGGATCGATGATATTTACACCGATCACATCGTGTCGCTTAGCGGCTACGCGCAAGGGAAATTCATACCCGGAACTTAGGAAGTCAGACAAAATGAAGCAAATGCTCCGCTTTTTAACTACATTATTAAAAAACTCCAGTGTTGAGCCGATATTCGTACCCTGGCCTTCCGGTTCAAAGTCAATCAACTCCCGGATGATCCTGAGAATGTGCTGTTTGCCTTTTTTGGGTGGAATAAATTTTTCTACTTTGTTGGAAAAAAAGAGTACCCCTACCTTATCGTTGTTGTTGATCGCCGAAAAAGCCAGCACGGCGCATATTTCTGTGATGATCTCGTTCTTCATCTGGGATACCGTCCCAAAAAAAGCAGAACGGCTAAAGTCGATGAGCAGCATCACTGTAAGTTCCCGTTCCTCTTCAAATATTTTGATGTGAGGGTCGCCCGTTCGAGCGGTAACATTCCAGTCGATATTGCGCACATCGTCGCCAAATTGGTAGTTTCGCACTTCGCTGAACGACATGCCCCGCCCTTTAAAGGCGCTGTGGTATTCTCCTGAAAACAAGTGTTTACTCAAGCCTTTTGTCTTGATCTCAATTTTTCGGACTTTCTTGATGAGTTCGCTTGTTTCCACTTCTCTTATTTACAATGATTTTGGTTGAAACCACGAGGATTTAAGCCAGGTGAATAAAATGGGGCAGGCGGGGCAGACAAATCATCAATCGCCTCAAGGCACCTCCACCCGATCCAGAATTTTATTGATGATATCCTCCTGGCTGATGTTTTCTGCTTCTGCTTCATAGGTAATGCCAATGCGGTGGCGCATCACATCGTGGCAAATGCTGCGCACATCTTCCGGGATCACGTAACCCCTGCGCTTTAAAAAGGCATGTGCCTTAGCCGCTAAAGCCAGGTTGATGCTTGCCCGGGGCGATCCGCCATAATTGATCAGGGGTTCTAAATTCCGCAAACCGTACTGCCCCGGCGTTCGGGTGGCAAATACGATGTCCAGGATGTATCGCTCAATTTTTTCGTCCATGTATATTTTGCGAACCGATTGCCGGGCTTTCAGGATATCGCCAGGGCCAACTACCGTTTTTACAGAAGTGCCTAATTGATCATCGGCCAGGTTGCGGCGAATGATTTCCCGCTCTTCTTCTAGTTGGGGATAGTTGATTTTTACTTTCAACATGAAGCGATCCACCTGGGCTTCTGGCAAGGGATAGGTACCTTCTTGCTCAATGGGGTTTTGGGTCGCCAGCACTAGAAAAGGCTCCTCCAAAGGAAAGGTTTCATTGCCGATGGTCACTTGTCGCTCCTGCATGGCTTCCAACAAGGCGCTTTGTACCTTAGCTGGTGCCCGGTTGATTTCATCGGCCAATATGAAATTAGCAAATATAGGCCCCTTGCGCACCGTAAATTCATGCACACTTGGGTTATAAATCATTGTGCCAATAATATCGGCTGGCAATAAATCAGGGGTGAACTGAATTCTGCTAAATCGCGCGCTGATGGCCTGTGACAGCGTTTTGATAGCCAATGTTTTAGCCAGGCCCGGCAGCCCTTCCAGCAACACATGCCCTTTGGTGAGTAAGCCCAGCATCAAGCGTTCGATCATCTTTTGTTGGCCAACGATCACCTTGCCAGTTTCTTCATTCAGTTTTTCAACAAAAGCGCTGTCCAGGTATATTTGTTGATTTAGGGCTTCAATATCAATTCCCTGCATATTATTTTGTCGTTGAATTTACTAAAGTGGAGCAAATAAGCACAGATAAAAGAATTAATGAATATCTTTTATCAACCTTTGTAACGCCTAAAATCAGGTTTTGCTGTTTTCGGGCGCACAAATTTGCTAATTTTTTTGGACATTGAATCAAGCTATGGAAACCTTTATTGATAAGTTTAAAGCTTATTAATAAAAATTAACAAAACTTAACAGTATGAGAAAATCAAATCAATTCACCATTTCGCTCATGGTGATGGGACTAGGACTATTGACTTCTTCTCTTTTTTCACAAAGCCTTTCTAAGGAAGCGGCTTGGGCTAAGGCCAAAGAGCAAATTAAAGAGCTGCATGAGGGTACACTCATTGTGCGCATTCCTACCCAGCATAAAAAAATTGCTGCGCTGGAGGAATTGCTTCAAAACAAGGAACTCTCTCCGGCAAATCGCAAACGACTGGAAGATCAATTGGAAACAACCCGCCAGGAAGCTCAAAATTTTTCCCTTTATGTGCTAGAAGCTTTTGATACCGTTTATGATTTTTCAAAGGTGTTATTCATGTATGATACCGATATGGCAGCCCTCCAATCCTCCAACCCTAGCGGTTTTTTTCTGAACCGAGAAGGTAAAGCAGATGCCTCCATTGTGCTGGATCAACCCAACTTTTATCTGTTGCGCTTCGGTTTCTCTACGGGCGAGGCCACCAGCCATACAGATGCGATGATCATTACGGATGCTACGATTACCGATTTACAAAAACCATTTCCTTATGAAGTACGCCTCACCGATTTCATTTCTACAGTCGGTCGAGTGTTGCCTGCTCCTGAGCAGGAGAAAAAAGACATTGCCCGCGCTGTAGCCAAACTAAATCGCAACTTGCATAAATTTTTTGTAAGAATGGTATATTGAGTGATCATGAGGCTTGACAAGAATAGCGAAATTTCGCTATCCATTTGGAACTGTTCTAAAACAAATCATGTTGGCATTTTAGGTGGCTTATTGCCACCGCTTGTTCCATATTAATGCTCGTTGTCATGGCTAAAGTCCGATCGCCTTTTAAGTGGGGAAGTCTGTGGGGTACGGTTAAAAAAACTGCCGAACCACAGCAGAAAAAACTTAAAGAAAAAGTACTTGACAAATTTGTCACGGCCTTAGCTACTGCCATTTTCTTGCTGATCGGATTGGTGCTCGGCTTTCCCAAGATCAATGCTTGGTACAATCGCCAAGTAGAACGCCAGCTAAACCCGCCAAGAGAAGTTTACTTTGAAGGTTGGGTCAATGAAAAATACACTTTAGCGCCACTAGAAGGTGTTATTGTAAAGATCAAAACAATGGACAAAGAACAGGCTACTACGGATAAAGACGGCTATTTTATTTTTGAAATGGAAGTCCCTCCCGGCGATCATCTCTACGAATTCATTTTGGTAAAAGAGGGCTTTGATGCAGAACCTTTTCCGGATATTCCTGCTCCCCAAACCAAAGGAGATACGACGCAGCACTTTTTTCAAATAGAAAAAAGCGAATTTTCGCAGACTGAATTTTAAAAAAACTTTGCGGAAAAAATGTCTAAAGTCTTGACTTTTGTACAATTATGTACTTATATTTGGAGTTTATGTATCATAATTCCCAATAACACCCAAATCCCTTAGTTGCCAATATGATGAATCAATTTAAAATTCCCGTAGCCCTTTTGGCCCTGTTGCTCTTAGTCATAGGCATCACCTTCTTTTCCTCCCATCCGAATAAGGTCAATTATGAAATAGAAGGTTTGGTAGAAGTACAGGAGAGTTCGCCCATCAGCGTAGATGTCTATGTTACCGATGATCCCGAGATCACACCTGCTGATTGTTCTAAATTACACCGCACCTCCACGTTTGAAAATGGCCGTTTTTATACAGAGTATGCTGCTGATGCCAATAGCAAAGTTTTCTTGTTTTTGGTAAAAGAGGGTTATGTACCTGTAAGACATGTGCTGAATACCGCTTTACAAAATGGGAAAAGTCAAAAAATAGGTGAAAAAATTCTTATCGCGGGCAAGACAGAACGCTTGGGCTTGGAGCACGATTACGGCGATGCCCCTATTCCTGTGTTGCAGACTTACAAGGATGAATGCGGCAGTACGCCAAATGTTCGCGTAGCACAAAATGAAATTGTCTATTTGGAAAATATCAAATACTTGGATAAAGTGCGTTGTGCTGTTGCTCAGAAGCCTGCGTTTCAAGCCAATATTTTTACCAATAAACAGACCTACAAAAATATTTATATAGAATCTGCTTTCGCTGTTGCGGTGGTTAAGAATGACCCCGAAAACAAAAACCCCCAAATCACTCAAAATTCTAACGGGGAATAGGCAGTTTTAGAATTATCGCCCCTTGCTTGGCTTTCGGCCAATCCTTTTTCGCAATCCCAGTAGCAACAAAAAAAACAACTCTGACGAGCATAGTACCCGCCAGAGTTGTTTGTATTTAAAGGTATCTTTAGCTTTATTGACCGACAATCAATTTCTCCGACAATCGGAAATCTTTGCCTTCCAAGTGAACAAAATAGATGCCCGCAGCCCAATCAGCCACATTCAGTTGAATTTGTTGGGTTCCTTTCACCTCATCCAAATTGCGGAAAAACACCCGTTCGCCCATCAGATTGGTCACAGAAACGTGGACGTTTTCTGAATTTGCTACATGATAGCGCAGGGTTAATTCTCCCTTAGCAGGGTTGGGGAAAAGGCGCAATTCATTAAGATTAGCCGCAGTATAGCTACTCAAACCTGGCAAAGCAGACCCCGTACATCCCAATATAGCCACATCGTCCAGATACAATAAATCTGAATCATCGCTGGCGATATTGCGAAAACGTATTTGGGTGTTGCTGCTGAAAGGCCCTAGTATGACTGCTTCTGCATCTTCTCTTATAAAGTTGGAAAAATCAGTCCCCAAAACCCAGTCCTCTGCTACCTGAAAAGAAGCGCCACCATTGGTAGAGTATTCCAGTACAAAGCTTTCTGTATTTTCAAAACCACGTATGAAATAGGTAAACGTCACTTTCAATTCTGTGTAAGCCGACAAGTCTAATCCATTTGTAGTCAGCACAGAAGTGGGCGAATCGTCTTTCAAGCGAACACAGTACGTTCCGCTATATGCAAATGCCTGATCAAATGGGCTGCTGCGGCAATCGTCTTCATTGCAGTTCCAGATACCGAGACCCGCTTCAAAGTTATTGAAGTTATACACAGAAAACTCCGAATCTAAACACGTACCCATTGTGCTACATGGTGCGCAATCGGGTCCGCCACAGTCCACACCGGTTTCATTGCCATTTTGAATGCCATCGTCGCAGCTTGGGCAAGCTGGGCAAAAAGCACCACCGCAATCCACACCGGTTTCATCACCATTTTGAATGCCATCATTGCAGAAAGTACAGGGGGGACAAACGCCGCCACCACAATCCACGCCAGTCTCGCCACCATTTTGAATACCATCGTTACAAGTATCGCAAGGTGGACAGAATGGGCCGCCGCAATCCACGCCGGTCTCGCCGCCATTTTGTACCCCATCCGTACAAGTGGGGCCATTCTCGCCGATGCAGCCTGTTACTACAATATCATCCAGATATACCAAATCGTTGTCATCTGTTGCATCGCAACGGAAGCGCAGGCGGGTAGCGGAAGTAAATGGGCCGGGAATGATCACTTCTGGATTTTGGCGCTGTAAGTTGTTGAAGTCCTGGGTATAAACCCATGCTTTAATCGTGCTGAAAGTAGCACCCCCATCCTGCGATATTTGTAACCAGAAGTCCTGTGTGTTATTGTCAAAATTGCGGGCAATAAAGGAGAAGTTCACTTTGAGCTCTTGATAGGCTGCCACGCTAGGAAGCGCGTTTGAGGTTAGGGTTGAGGTAGATGTATTGTCTCGAATATAGACCGCATAAGAACCTGTGTTTGCAAAAGCTGGCGTCAAATTGCAATCTACGCCTCCGCTAGCCCAGTTGCCAAAAGTACCTTCAAAACCATCGCTGATGACCACCAAATTGCAACCTGCACAGGGCGCACAAGAACCGCCGCAGTCCACGCCAGTTTCATCGCCATTTTGTAAGCCATCGTTGCAGGATGTACAAGGTAGGCAATCGGGGCCGCCACAGTCAACACCCGTTTCATTGCCGTTTTGAATGCCATCGGTACAAGTGGCCGGTGGAGGTACAATCGATGAAACGCAGAACCCAATAGATACCGCATCATCGAACTGCCCGCCTGATGCCAAAACAGCACCCGTGGCATTATTGGTAAGGGTAAAAAAACCATTGCCAAATCCGCAGCAAATACCGTCTCCAAAAGAATCATATAAGCTGAGGGTATAGCAGCCGTTGGGCAAGCAAATAGGCTCATTGACCGTAGAGCCATCCGGTTGATTGCCATAAGGCCCACCAGAATCCCAAATTCCGCCATTGGCATCTGTTATCTGCCAGGTGGTTTCTTCGGGGTAATTATCGAGCTTGATAGTCAGGGTGAGGTTATTGTTACAAGGACAGCTTGGGCAGTTGGTGCCACCGCAATCAACCCCTACTTCACTGCCGTTTTGAATGCCGTCGGTACAGGTAGGGCAGGCTGGGCAATTGGGGCCGCCACAGTCAACACCCGTTTCATTGCCGTTTTGAAATCCATCGTCGCAGGTAGGCGGGCCGCAGGGGGCCAAACAGGTAGCATTTGTGATCACATTGCGTATAACATTGCCTGGTTGAGTGCCAAATCCTAGCGAAAGGTTGATGCCAACACTCGTTAAATGGCAGTAAGACATAATGGTGCCGCCTCCTGCCGGATTGCCTGGAACGGGGCAACTTCCTTCAGTTGAGCCCGCGCAGCCATCAATAGCCGTATTATTGCCATTCCAAACACAAGCATGGGTGTGGCGAGAGCCGAATAGGTGCCCAAATTCATGGGTCACAACTTCTATCGTCCAAGAATAGGTAGGGACGACCGCAAAAGTTGAGTTAATGGATGAAAAACTCATACTGGCAGCGCGATTGGAGTTGCAAATACCATTAAAACCCGCTGCTATGCCCCCGCTGGCTTTGTAGGATAGCAATTGAGCCAAATCGCCCGGCCAGGAAGTGCGGAAGCTTTGAAACTGGCTCAACATACCGCTGCTAGAGGAGCTGCTGTATGGACTTGCTGTACTCCACAAAAAAAGCTGAGAAATAACGGTATTGATACTTTCATTGGCATACAAAGTAGAAACCTGATTAAAAATCCCGGTCACATAATTGGTTGTGCCTTGTGTACCACCTTTGTTGTTGAATATGTCGTTGTCCACTTCAAAGTAAAGTCCAACACAATCGGACAATGCCCTGCCTGGAGGTAAATCCATGAGTTCTTTTCTGCCGTACTCATGATCGTCGTCTGGGGTATCACAAGAAATGCCCAGGGTTTGTAAAATCTGCTGATCTGGATAAAAAATGTACGGCGCATCTGCTTGTCTGCCTTGCAGCTTCCCTAAGACATAATTGCCCAATTCTGGATGGCTGATCAAGCCCATAACATCGTTGTCAAAAAAACTCAAAGCGGCAATGGACTGGTTTTCGCCTTTAATGATGCCTCGATAATGCAGCCCTCTATCAACTGCGGCGGGCGCATTGGTGCTGCTTAAAATGACTTCAAAATCATAAGCAAAAAGATCAACCTCAACCAGTTCTATTTCAACCATTTGCCCCAATCGGGTGGTGGATGGAAAGCGAAATAGGAGCTTGGCAGGGCGATTGGTTCTGAGCTGGTTTAAAGCAGCTGCATTCAGCGTCAATAGGTCGTATTCTGACATATTGACTTCTGGTATGGCCGTTCGGTTAGCACTTTGAGCAAAAAGCTGAACCGATTTGAATGGGCTGCCTTGCTCTTTTGCAGCAGCAACGCTATTGGCCGGCCTAAGCTCGGATTGGCCGTGAAGTTGCCATTGGCTGAAAAATAGGAATGTGAGTAAAAGAAGGGATCTCATTGATGAATGACGTTTTTGTTTAGTTAAAAAAAAGTTGGTGGATTAAAACTAGCAGGTTTCATTTAGAAAGGCGGGGAGAAGCTAAAATGGGCAAACGTGCGGGAGGTAAAAACGTTACAAAGGAAGTATTTTTTTTCTCAGAAGTGTTAAATAATTAGCGCTTTGTAGGGGGCGTGACACTTAACATGTCAACCTGGTGAGGATGTCCTTATATAGCGCTTTTGCTCGATACCCACAGTTTTTCCATTTATTTTCTGCCATTTGTTTTTGTGTCTTCATTGAAAACCGATAATTTTATCGGAGCAAAATAATCTCCAATTAGCTCATGAAAAGAAAAATTACACTTTACGTTTTACTACTCATGCACAGTTGCCTACTAGCTCAAATGCAAGTGAATGCCGTGCAAAACAATGATCAGGTGGATAGCCTGGTTCGACATATTCTTGCTGACCCCACTATTTCTGTGATTGATGTGCAATATGCTGGCAATTTTCAGCAATTGGGGAGGTTCGCTGATCTATCGGAAGCCATTGGCTTAGAAAGCGGGCTGATTATGAGTACCGGTGCTGCTGAAGATGCAGCAGGATTCTCTCCCAGTCAAGCTAGTACAGCCTTTGCCGGGCCAGGAGACATAGATTTGACCTATCTCTCGGGAGGGCTTGTTCCTCCTGCTTTCACTTACGATGCTGCTGTAATAAGTTTCTCTTTTATACCCAGCGGCACACAGTTGAGTTTCGACTACATCTATGCTTCGGAAGAGTACTTAAATTTTATTTGCAGCAATTATGCTGATTTTTTTGGCGCTTTCATCAGCGGCCCCGGTATTGATGGTGGAAATTTGTTTTCTCAAAATGCCATCAACATGTCCACTATTCCAGGTACAGTAGATGTTCCAGTATGCTGCCATACCATTAATGATGGTATGGCAGATGTGAATTTTGGAGATGGGGGTTGTACCTCATTGAGTGAAGATTGGCAGAGCTTTTCCTATTTGTTTCAAGGAGAAATCGCTGGCCAGGAGTATGCTGGATATTCTGTCTTGATGCCGACTAGAACCATTACTGTAATACCCGGTCAAATTTATCACCTCAAACTAGTGATTGCAGATAGTGGCGATGAGGGTTTTGATTCCAGCGTTTTTTTAAAAGCAGGCAGCCTGCGTTCAGGAAACACCCCGACACTGGATTCCATTGCAATAGTTATTGATACAGCTATTTGTGATGGCGCCTCTTTGTTGCTTCCCAATAACAGCATTTACGAATACAACGGCCCTGGGCATTTTACCGACGATCTAATACTGATAGCAGGCGATACCGTTTGGCATGTTGAAGTCAATTTAATGGTACATCCTACATATTCGATCTCCTCATTTTACAGCCTTTGCGCAGGCGAAAACATCGAAATAGCGGGGTACACCTATGATAGGGACACCAGTTTTATGCTGTATTATCAAACGGAGCATGGGTGTGATAGCCTAGTACAGGTTGAAATTGATTATTTGGAGAATAACCTAACTAGCATAATGGCTATTCCTGGGCAACTTTGTGTAGGTGAGCATCTTGATATAATTTTCGGTAGGGATTTTACCTGGAATTACAATGCCAATTATGAGCGGGATGAAGACATCCCATTGCCTGATGGCACTGGTACCATTTATGAAACAGCTATTCAACTCGACCAATTCCCCCCAGGAGCAGTCATTCAAGCAAGCTCAGTTGAAGATATTAAAATTTGCATCAACATTGAACACTCCTGGCTACATGATCTGGAAATCAGATTAATTTGCCCCAATGGCACGCCGATTATTTTACATAATTACCTGATAACCGACACACAAGGTGCAGGTGAAACTTTTCTGGGCATTCCTTATGAATTCGACGATTGGAATACCCCCAATCCTCCCAGCCCGGGCATAGGCTGGACTTACTGCTGGACGGCGGGTGCGCCTAATGGCACTTGGCGGGAGTACGCGACAGCTAATCAGCCCGGCACCTTACCCGAAGGCGATTATAGCCCTTACGATTCTTTTGACAACCTCATTGGTTGCCCCTGGAATGGAGCATGGATCTTGCAAGTGGGCGATTTTTGGAGCTCGGATAATGGTTGGATTTTTAATTGGAGCATTGTTGTTGAGGGGGGAAACATACCCGTAATGAGAGGCTGGCTACCATCCGAGGAGGCGATGATTAGTGGGGATTCCTTATCGTTTACAGCCAACGAGGCAGGAACGTATGATTTCACCTACGTCGTAGAAACTGCCAATTGTGATATAGATACGACTTTTCATATTGAGGTGTTGCCTACAATAGATACAAGCTTTTATGATATCAGTTTGTGCTATGGAAGCATCTTGGAAAATGTGCCCATTTATGATTCTGGTACTTATTCTTTTTCCTATTCAAGCATTGGAGGGTGTGACAGTGTGCTGCAATACGTAGTCAGCCTGCTTCAAACAGACTCATTAGCACTTTACAGCAGCACTTGTAACCCATCTGAGGCAGGTACATTCACCAGTGTTTTTGTCAACCAATACGGCTGCGACAGTACAGTAACTTATGTCGTGGAATTGGCTTTACCGGAAGCGGCTTTTTCAACCAGTACGAATGGCTTGGAGGTATCTCTTGAAGCCGCCAATGCTAACGATCCCGGGCTGGCTTTCGCCTGGAATCTGGGCAATAATGACTCTGCCATTGCTGCTTCGCTGACTTATACTTACAACCTGCCTGGATGCTACCCGATCAGCCTTGAGGTATCCAACGATTGTGGCACAGTTGCCAATACTCAGGATGTTTACTTGCCGCCCCTCATTCAAGCCAACTCCATTACCGCTTTCACTGAAACGACCGCGCTAATACCCATCACTTTACCCCTGGGCAGCTATCAACTCAGCCGTTTCAATTTCAATATGGAACTGCTGGATGCCAACGTTGCCAACTTTGTAGGCCTACAAGACCACGGCTTGAATGATATAGGCACTTTGGCCTATTCTATTTTTGGAAATACGGTTTTTGGCGAATGGCTCATCGGTACAGCGGGAGGACATGACTTTATGCCCGGTGACACCCTGTTCTTCATCGAGCTTGAGTTGGGGCAACCCTATACAGCAACAAGCATCAACATCCTTTCCAGCCAGGGACAGTTCTGGAAAAACGGGGCTATCACCGCTTATCAAGATTTTGATTTGCAAAACGGCGCTATTTTGGTAACTGGCCCAGCTAATGTATATGGCTATGTGACGCTCGCGCCTTACCATCCGAATTTTCCGCAAGGAATATTCTTTGCCCAAATGGACATAATGGTAGAAGGTTTGGCCTCTGATACCACGTTGTGGACGAATCAAGCCGGCTGGTACAATCCCGGAAACGCTATATGGGGCGACCAACTCCATATCACCCCTTCCAAGGACGGCGACCCGGCGGAAGGGCTTTCCACGCTGAGCATTTTGCGCTTGCTGCGCCACATCAACGGCCAGTTTCCACTTCAATCGCCCTATCCCATCATTGCGGCAGATGCCAATTGCAATGAAATCGTCGATTACAATGATGCTCTTCGAATTCGGGATGTCATTTTGGAAAATCTGCCCGACTTTTCGCCTTGTCCTGATTGGGTTTTTACCCTGAGTGATTATGTGTTTCCCATACCAAACCATCCTTTCCCTTACCCCAACGTAAAGGATATTGCCATAACAGCGCCCGACATGCCGCTCAACGATTGGTACGGCATCAAAGTAGGCGACTTGCTAGGTGAGGCCGAGGGGCAAGAGCGCCCAAGTTCAGAAGATACCCTCTTTTTCAACATCAATAATGGTGTTTTCACCACTGGGGAAACCATTGCCTTGGAATTAAAGACGACGGGCTTCGATGCCTTTACAGGCTATCAAATGGGCCTGGCCTTTGATACCAGCTTCCTTTCCTTCTCTGCCATTGTACCGGGTGCTGTGCCGGATTTGGAATTGGCCAATTTTGGTTTGACACAAGTCAACGCAGGGACGATTAACAACAGTTGGTACACCCCCAGCCTCCAACCCGAAACCCTCGAAGATGGCAGCGTAGCTTTCACCCTGGTTTTTCAAGCCAAACAAAACATCGAGGACATCTCCCAACACCTGCACCTCAGCGATGCCAACCTAAGCCCAGAAGCTTATGACGCGTTTTTTGAACGCATCGGGCTGGCACTGGTTTTTGACCCGGTGGTCAACAGTAAAGAGCAGCCGCATTCTGGCATTGAGCTGTATCAGAATCAGCCCAATCCATTTCGCGAGGCTACCCGCATTGGCTTTTTCTTGCCAGAGGCCGCCTGGGCTCAAGTGGAAATAAGGGACGTTTCAGGCAAGATCGTTTGGCAGCAATCGGCGCATTACGGTGCGGGCAGGCAGGAATTGGTTTTTGATGCCCACCAGCAGCTTCCCGCAGGGGTGTATCAGTATAGTCTGATCACCGACCGGGGGCGTTGGAGCAAGATGATGGTGGTGGAATAGTTTTTATTTTTGGCGCAGATCAGATAATTCAGGGGTTTTGCGTAAGCTTTTCCTCCTGAAAAGCGTTATTGCTATCCTGATTCAGGAATATTTTCTAATTTCCCTGCCTACAAACAGAAAAGCCAGTGCAAAATAATATTCTGGAGCTTGCCGAGTCTTATGTCCAGCAGTTTTTTGAGGAAAAAATTGCTGGCGAATTCGTCTATCACGATTTTTTACATACCCGCTATGTCGTAGAGGCCGCTATTCAAATAGGTGTTGCTGCCAACTTGAGTGATAAGGAAATGGAGCATTTGCAATTGGCAGCCTGGTTTCACGATACGGGTTTTTATAATGGCCCCGATAGCCATGAGAAGCGGGGGGCGGCATTGGCGGAAGAGTTTTTGCTCAAACACGATTACCCCCTAGAGGAAATCAACGTGGTGCGAGATTGTATCCTAGCTACTCAACTCCCCCAACAGCCTGGCAATTTACTGGAGCAAATCATGTGCGACGCCGACCTCAGCCACCTGGGCAATGAATTGTACTGGGATCGCTGCGGCCGGGTAAGGCAGGAAATGCTATTGACGCAAAGCCGCATCATGTCGGAACAGGAATGGGTAGATTTTGAATTGGACTTTATGCTTCGCCATTCTTATCATACAGAAATAGCCAGAAAATTCTACGAAAAGCGCAAAAACAAGCACATCAAACAATTGCGCAAACAAAAAATCCGGCTATATCCCGATTCGGAGGAAGTACAGGAAGCAGAATTGGCACAACTGGAAAAACTGGAGAAAAAAAAGAAAAAGAAAAAAAAGGACGTCTTCACATCGGATATCGAGTTAAAGCAAATCAACCTGGGGCGCGGCGTTGAAACCATGTTCAGAACCACTTATCGCACCCATGTCAACCTCAGTTCTATTGCCGACAATAAGGCCAATATCATGCTCAGTATCACGGCTATTGTCATTTCGATCGTAGTCGCCAACTTGGTGCCCAAATTTTCCGACAACCCTAAGCTCATCGCGCCTACTTTTGTCTTGCTGGCCGCCTGTCTGGCTTCTCTGGTTTTTGCCATTTTATCTACCCGGCCAAAGGTAACCGAAGGGCGTTTTACCCGCGAAGACATTGAGCACAAACGTTCCAACCTGCTGTTTTTTGGCAATTTTTACAACATGAGCATGGACGACTTCCATTGGGGCATGATGGAGATGATCAAAGACAGTGACTTTCTGTATAGCTCTATGACCCGCGATTTGTACTTTTTGGGTATCGTGCTGGCCAAAAAATACCGCTACCTGCGCTTCAGCTACAATATTTTCATGTATGGCCTGATACTGGCCGTTATTTGTTTTGGATTGGCTTATATGCTGTGATTGGGAATGGGTACGGACTGTTGATGATCCGTTTCGCAATGTGATTCATGGAATCTGCATGAGCTTGTGAAAACCGCTAACAAACTGATTAAAACTTACAGACCGATTTGTATCAAAATTGATTACAGTTCCCATCTTTTTAGCTGCGCCTATTTTACTAAAATCTTTAGTTAAATTTTTCATTTCTTCACTGCCTGCCAGCCTATCAGGATTTCGATATTTAGCTTTATTTTGGAGTGCTGCCGAATTTACCTTTGGATACACAAGCTCAACACCTGGTAAATCACCCAAGTACCAATTTTCTAATTCAAGGCAAGCAATTCTAACTACTGTTGGAATTTGTGCGTTACATTCCTGAAGTATTCGGTTCTTTAATTCAAGACAATCATTCGAGTCCTGATCATGGATTATAAAAACCCTCACTCTTTTTGGAAAATTAGGATAGGCTCTCATTTTCTTTGGGATTGATTTCATCAGATGTGATTTGCCGGAGTGGGTTCTAATGAAACAATTTTCATCAAGAATGTACGCTGGTGGTAATATCCTTGGCAGAAACCCCCGTAAGAATGCCTCCATGGAAGCTTCCTCTGTCAATATTTCAATTTGATCGCTCATATCAACGGGGATTGCTTCCGAAAAAATAATTCTCCTTCCAAAGATAGCCCAGTTTTTCTCCGGCGTTATACAATGCAATTATATCATTGAAATCTGAAGCTCGTTTTATTTCCGAGTAGCCGTCTTTTTTTACAATCCAAAATACTTCTTCTGGTGTGGCCTCATTAATTAAATCAGGAGAGTGAGAAGTTATGAAAACCTGTCCTCCTTTCTGAGCGTAGGTTCTAAACTCTTCCAACAATTCATTTAGCAATATTGGATATAATTGATTTTCAGGTTCTTCTACACATAACAAAGGATGAGGCTCAGGGTCATAAAGCAATACCAAATACGCAAACATTTTGATTGTTCCGTCTGACACAAAATTGGCTATAAACGGATCCTTAAATGACCCATCTTTGAATCGAAGCACGATACGGCCATCAACAGTGGATTCTGCCGACACTTCTTCTACACCTGGAACCCGATGCTTCATCTTCTCCAGAATAGTCTTAAAGATGTCTCTATGATTCTCAAAAATGTATTGCGCCACCAAGGGCAGGTTTTCACCGGAGGGGGATAAATGCTCGGCATATCCCGCTTCACGACTTGGCCTAGCATCCGAAATATGAAAATCAGAAACATGCCAATTTTCTATAAAACTTCGAAACGTACTGGCTGCTTTAAAGCGTTCAAATTGCCCCAAGCCTTTGATAGCCAATATATCTGACGAGCCGAGCTTTTGGTATTCCCTTTCCAGTTCTTCATCAGGCTTGTCAAAATCTTCTTCATTTGTGATAGCAGTCCCCTCACCCCGGCTAAAATCCAAAAAATGGTATGGCGACCCATGTGCACCGCGCTTATAACGCAAAATCTCCCTAGAGATATAAGGTTTGCCTTTTTCTTCGCCTATTTGTAATACATAAGTAACTAACCGATTTCTACCTGCTATATTCAAACGAAATTGAAGTTCAATTTCAATCAGGCCACTACATCCCCTTGAAATGACTTCCTTGAATCCACCCCGTTTGATCAATGCTTGTCTAATGTTGTTTTTTAGGGCATCACTCAAAAACCCCAATACGTCAAACAAGGTCGTCTTTCCAACACCGTTTGCGCCAACAAAAATGCCCAACTCAGGTAAATTACTGAGTTCAACATCCCTAAATGCTTTGAAATTCTTGAGTCTTATGCTTTCTATCCTCATGGTACAAACATTTTACACTTCGACTGTTGGCATGTAGGCATTCATCTGGGCTTTCAGCAATTACATGCTCACAATGGCTGGCGTGAGTTCATCTGTGTCTTTGTCTTTGTAAGATAAACCCGGTACTAAACCCCAGCCTCAAGGTCTCGTCCTAACCAGCGTTTTTGAGCTGCGCCGCCACTTCTCCAAATTTGGGCAATCGCCGTACATCAGGTCTAGCTTGATGTACGTGCTTTCCACCTTTTTGGTGATCCAATCGGAAATGAATTCATTCTTTTTAGAATCGATGGCCGCTTGCTGAATTTTAGAGTAATCCTGTTTGAGGTTGGCCTTGTGCGGTGCGGTACGAGATTGGAGTTGCACGATCCGGTAGTATATTTCGCCGGTGGGATCGCGGAATTCAAAAGGCGCAGAAATGCCCTTGACCTCCATCGTGTCGATGGTAAAATAAATATCCGGCTCCAGATCGCCGGTTTCAAAGAAAGTATTGCCTGTGGCGGGGTTTACCATGCGCCCGTCGTTGTTATAGCTCTGCACGTTTTTATCAGAAAATTGCTTGACCGCCTGTGAAAAAGACATCGAATCGAGCAAGATCAATTGGCGCACGGAATCTAAATGTGCCTTGGCCAAATCCAAGTCGGTATCCGTTATTTCGGGCTTGATGAGGATGTGGCGAACCCGGATCGAATTGCCCCGGCGTTCCATCATTTGGATGATATGGAAACCAAATTCGGATTCCACCACTGGAGAAATTTCGTTGGGTTCCAGCTTAAAAGCCTCTGCTTCAAATTCGGGTACGTAGCGGCCGCGTTTGGCCCAACCCAAATCGCCGCCTGCGCGTGCAGAGCCATCATCTGAATGCTTAGCCGCCAATTCGGCAAAATCGGCACCTGCTTCTACCTGTTGCTTGAGGTCTTCCAGTAATTTGACCGCTTTCTGTCTTTCTTCCAGATTGACAATGGGCTTGAAAACAATTTCCCCCACTTCTACCTCCGAATTGAAATACGGCAAACTATCGCGTGGAATAGATTCAAAGAAAGCTTTTACCTCTGAAGGCGTCACCGTAACACTGGAAATGACCTGCCCCCGCATGCGCTCAATAAGCAGTTGGTTGCGCAAATCTTCCCGAAATTGTTCTTTGACCTCATTGATGCTTTGGCCGTAGTAGTCCTCAAACTGGGTGACATCGTTGTTCATAAAGCTCAAAATACGTTCTATACGCGCGTCCAACTGGTCTTCTACTTCGGCATCGCTTACTTCAATACTGTCGAGCTTGGATTGGTTGAGCAATAGCTTATTGGCCATCAATTGATCGACAATAACACAGCGGGCATCTTTGGGCAAGTTGCCATTTTGAGCCTCCATCAGGGCGAATTGTTCTTCTACTTCAGAAAGCAAAACCAATTCACCGCCAATAATGGCCACCACTTTGTCGATGACTTCCCGTTGGGCGATGAGTTGGGTACAACCAATCAGCAACAGGAGGCAAAGTATATTACGCATGAGTTAAAATTTAATCGTTCTTTTCTTAAAAATGGCCAAAGAAGGCGTTTTGTCAATCAATATAGGTCTGAATGTTGTTTCGCCGCAGCTCTCTTTGGTACATCGCATCGATGGTTTTCTCCATAAGAGAGTCCTTTTTGCTGCGGAGAATCACTTTTCTGGCCTGTTCTTGGATGTAAGCCAATGGGGCTATATCCTTCCGTTTTTTTACTTCAAAGACGCGCAAAAAATAGCGATGGCTTTCATCCTTTTGGGAAAACTCCCGCTTAGCGCTAACGTTGTCGGGCGTAACAGTTCCTGGCGGCATGGCAGAAGCGACTTCTTCGACTTTGTACCAATCATTTTCATTCAGCAAGTATGCTTCTGCAAACTGGCCGCAGTATTCCACCAATTTTTCCCGATCTCCAGATTTTTCGCTGTCCCACCAGCGTTCGAAATCGTTGGGAATGTCGGTGGAGCTCGGTATTTTAATAAAAAAACAACGCATGATGGGGGTCTCCAATTGGTATTGCTCCTTATTGCGCTCGTAGAAGTCCACCAGTTCCTGTTGAGAAATGGTGGAATCCAATAATTCTTCCATCAGTGTTTGTTCGTAGCTGTACTTGAGCAAGGAGGCGCGGTAATCCCGAACCAACTTGTCTATGTTCAAGTCTTTTGGCGCATTGCGTTCGGCTTCATCTAGCAAAAGCGCTTCCCTAATCCAACGATTGACATAGTTTTCGATGAATTCCAGGCTGTCTTTTTCAGCAATACCTTCTGGTATCATCTCATCCAATTCGGATAGGTATAGGGCTTTGTTGTGTACTTTAGCTAAAAGGGTATCTTCGCCCGGTTTGTCTTTTTCACCAAATTGACAAGATGCCAAGCCGAGCAAACAACACCAAATCCCTATCCAATAATGGCGAACAAACAACTTCGTGCGGATCATCCCTATTTCTTCACCATTTTGTCAAAAACCTTTTGATCTACTTTGACGCTGTATTCATTGCGCAATTGCTCCACCCACTGCTCTTCTAGGTAATCCTGGTAGTCGGCGACAACATAGCCACGGGCTTCATCCAGCGTTTTCATAGATTCTGGCAGGATTTCTTCTATTTTCAAAAATTTCAGCACCTGGTTTTTCGCGTTGTCTTCTGTTTGTGAAAGCGCGCCGGCTTTCCATTCCATCCCTTTTAAATCGGGGTTTCGACTGCGCTCAAAGGTTTTCTTTTCAACGCTCAACACAGGAATTTCGCCTGTATTGAACTTTTCCAATGTTTCGCTAGAACCATGGCTGGCCGCAAAATCCCTCACAGCCGCAATTTGATCCGCAGCCGATTTGTTGAGGCGATAAATGCTGGTTACCGCACGAGGCTCCCAACGGTATTTGCCATATATCTTTTGATAAAAATCCGCCAAGCCTACCGTGTCCTTAGACGCTTTGTCCCAAATCAGCATTTTGGTTGCCTCAAATAGCAAAATACCTTCTTCGTACTCGCGCATCAGCGATTTGAAGTCGGGATACTTTTTCTCCAACTGTGTTTCTTCAAATTTCATGCAGTTCTCATTCAGGAAATCGGCATAAAGCTCATTGACCACTTCTGGTATAGAAATATCGGCGCCTTTGCGGATGCGTTTTCTGGAAGCGCGTTCCATATAATCCACGAAATCAACCAAACTCACTTTAAAGTCGCTACCCAGGGTAAGCAGGGTCTTGTCTGGTAGCTCCGACTTAACAGGTTTCCAGCGGAAAGTCAGGAAAGTATCGTTCAGGGTAGCTGCGTATTCCTCCCGTACTGAAGGGTATTCTTTCAAATTGCCTTCCTTCTTGATTTTCTCGACCATCGCCGTTTTAGAGGCTTCAAAGCGCGGATCGGCCTTTACCAATCCTTCTAAACGACTCTTGCTGATGTCATAAGGTTGTATGCCGGGTCGGCTGATTCGTTTGACGATGTGCCAGCCTACACTCGATTGAAATGGCTGGCTGATCTCGCCGTCGCTGGTCAAAGCAAATGCAGCGCCTTCAAAATCGGGTGTAAATTTGTTGATCCCAAAGAAACCGATGTACCCGCCTTTAGGGGCAGTGCGGCTGTCTTGTGAATGGGTTTTGGCCAAAGTTTCGAAGTCAGCACCGGCTTTCAGCGCCTGATAAATGCTATCAATGCGTTTTTTCATCTGATCGCCGTTGGTTTCGTCGCTGCGCAAAAGAATGTGCGCCGCCTCGATTTCTCCCCTTGCCGGGCGCTTCTCATTTACCTTCAAAATATGGTAACCGATATCGGTGCGAATGGGATCGGAAAGGGTTTTTAGCGGCTGTTTATAAGCCGCGACCTCAAGTTGGTAAAACCCTTTCGGAAATAGGGCGGTAACATAGCCAATATGCCCTCCGTTTTTGGCTGCCGATTTATCGTCAGATACTTCTTTGGCTACTGCAGCAAAGTCTTCTCCTTTGGCGATGCGCTGCTTGGCTGCCATCGCTTTGTCATAGGCTGCTTTTTCTTCGTCCGCTGTGGGGTCTTGTTTTACCGCTATCAGGATGTGGCTGATGTCCACATCATAGGTTGAGTGGTCATAAGCTTCGCGAATCAGTTTGTCTGTTACTTCTTTATCGATGAGATAAGAATCGGCCAACTGCCGGCGATAACCCGCCAATTCGTTTTTTAACTGAGGTATGGTATCCAGGCGAAGTGCTTTGGCCTTTTGTACTTTTAGTTTGAACTTGATGTACAAGTCCAGGTATTCGTCCAGCGATTTTTTGGAAAAATCGGCCTTTTCTCCATTGGTCTTGGAGTAGATGTAAACAAATTCTGATTGATGGACTGGGGTATTTTCCACCGTGAACAGCACTGGATCGTTTTGTTGTGCTTTGACTACGGTTACTACCATCAAGAAAATCCCCAATAAGAGGAAATTGCGCTTTATCATATCACTTTACTTATGGATGATGAAACGAAAGAATCGGGCGATTATTGATACCGCCCCTGAAATCGGCCACAAAAATAGCAAGATGTTTGGTAATATCAGTATAAGTAGTAATCATAAGTGGCAGGCGGGGCGGCCAAATAGCTTTTCATGCTTTCTCTGGCTTGTATATGTTGGGGATGCTGCTGGTAGAGTTGATAGTCTGCTTCGTTTTTGAAAGTAGTTTGGAACAGCAGCTCGTACTGCCCCATAGCACGGAGGTCGCCCAAGTTTTGAAAAGTATTTATTTGTAAGTCCTGAATTTCCCGGATGCTTTTCAAGCTGCGCAGGGTGTTTACAAAAGTATCCCGTTGGGCTGGACTAAGGTCTTCGCGCAAGTCTAAAAAGACCAGGTGGATCAACCGCCTGGCCTGGTCAGCGGCTGGTTTTTGAGTGGTATGGCAAGCTGTTAAGCAAAACAGACTTAGGATACTGGCGGCAAATAGGGCTTTCATCGTCGTTGGTGTTTTTTGTACGGCAATAATAGTATTTTTGGAGGGGTTTTTAGTACTTTGATAAATTCTCGTTATTTGACAATTGTTGTGGGAACCTGGTACGATTCGATGGGGCAATTGATCCGCTACGAAAAGCAATTCCTGACAAAATAATCCTTTCTTCATCTAGCAGGCGAGGCAAAATACCCGGCCTCGCCTGCCTCAAATGATTCCAAGCATGAAAAAAAGCACCCTATTGCTCATTTTTTTCCTTGCGCTGCTTATGGCCACTGCTTATGGCCAAACCTATATTGGCCCAGTTCTAGGCATAGAGCATACCCAATTATATACGGATGAAGATTATCAAGCCATATTTAATCAGTTATTCTTTTGTCCTATTAGAGGCGAGATCACTACTCAGCAGCCGCTGTTCGGCATTAATGTGGAGCAGCATTTGAGTAACCGTTTTTTCTTACAGGGCAACTTTTATTTTTCAAAAAGAAAATATTTTAACGAGGAATACACTAATTTTTGCCCTCATCTCAAAGAGCGCATTATATACCGACATTTTAATGGCGCTATGTCTATAAATTGGCGCATGCTAGAGAGATGGACAGTTGAGTCCGGTATCTATCAATACCAGCATTCAAATTTAAAAATCACCTATGACAGCCCCGATTCCAATCTCGAAGACAGTACTTACATATTTGATTATCGGGAAAAAGCGTACGGCGTTCTTTTGGGTGCATCTTATCGGTATCCCAATTATGTAGTGCAAATTACCATTTCATCGAAGTTACAAAACGGCACAACAATATGCAATTAGGCGAACAAATACACCCGCCTTATTCGCTTACCCTCAGCTTCGGCTACCTCTTCAAAGTCATAGACAACAAGAAGCGGCGCAGTCGGGTGGATTGTCCGAGGTTTTGAATGGGGAAGCAGTGGGCGGATACGCCGGGAGAAGCGGGGAAGGCATCTTGGCAATGCCTTCCGCCAATGGAATAAATTTTTTTAAAATTTAGACGCGCCGGCATTCGCCTTATTGTAGCGCTCTGTTACTTCGTGCCAATTGATCACATTGAAAAAAGCCGAAATATAATCTGGTCGGCGGTTTTGGTAATTCAGGTAGTAAGCGTGTTCCCACACGTCCAACCCCAAAATGGGCGTGCCGCGCTCGGGTACGACATCCATCAATGGGTTATCCTGGTTAGCGGTGGAGCAGATGAATAACTTATCGGCTTCGTCCACGCACAACCATGCCCAACCTGAGCCAAATCGCGTAGCTGCTGCTGCTGCAAACTGGCTTTTGAAAGCATCAAAAGAGCCAAAATCGCGCTCGATAGCTTTGTGAATGTTCATTTGAGCGGAAGGTTCACCACCACCATTGGGCGCCATAACTTCCCAGAAAAGGTTGTGATTGAAAAACCCGCCAGCATTGTTACGTACAGCTAGGGAGTGGTTGGATACGTTCGCCAGTATTTCCTTTATACTTTTTCCTTCTAGTTCGGTGCCTTCAATGGCGGCATTTAGGTTATTGGTATATCCGGCATGATGCTTGGTATGATGAATTTCCATGGTACGGGCATCAATATGTGGTTCCAAAGCATCGTAAGCATAGGGTAAATCAGGTAATTTGAAAGCCATAGTTCAGTTTATTTTGTTTAAAATGTAAACGCGACGCAATATAATAAGTTTGGAGTCAACGGGGAAAATATCGACCCCTGTGCCAAAAAAATTGAGGCATTCGGCTTACCTTTGCGGCGCTTTTGATAGTTCAAAAAAACAGAATAACCAGAGAAAAGACATGGAATACCGCAAAGAAAAAGACAGCATGGGCTACATTGATGTGCCTGCTGATAAATACTGGGCCGCACAAACGCAGCGCTCTTCCGAAAATTTTAAAATTGGCGGCCACCTGATGCCCAAAGAAGTCATTCGGGCTTTTGCCGTTTTGAAAAAAGCAGCAGCCTATACCAATCTGGAAATCGGCGTACTGGATAGTGACAAGGCCGAAGCCATCGCAACAGTATGCGATGAAATTCTGGCTGGCCAATTGGATGACCAATTCCCGTTGGTGGTATGGCAAACTGGCTCAGGCACCCAATCCAATATGAATGTCAACGAAGTGATTGCCAATCGGGCACACGTATTAAAAGGAGGCAGCCTGACGGATGCTAAAAAGTTTTTGCACCCCAACGACGACGTCAATAAATCGCAGTCGTCGAATGATACTTTTCCGACAGCCATGCACATAGCCGCTTATCAAATACTGGTAGAAGTTACCCTGCCGGGCATGGAGATCCTGCGCCAGACCCTCAAGGCAAAAGCCGATGCCTTTATGGATGTGGTGAAAATTGGCCGTACCCATTTCATGGATGCGACCCCGGTGACGGTGGGACAAGAACTATCAGGCTTTGTCGCTCAGTTGGATCACGGCATGGCTGCCATCAAAAACACGCTGAAGCATTTGGCAGAACTGGCGCTAGGAGGAACCGCGGTTGGTACCGGGCTTAATGCGCCAAAGGGCTATGCCGAAAAAGTGGCTGCCCACATCGCTTCATTGACCGGGTTGCCATTCGTGACCGCACCCAATAAATTTGAAGCACTGAGCACCCACGATGCCATCGTAGAAACCCACGGCGCTTTGAAAACAGTAGCTGTTGCCCTTATGAAAATAGGCAATGACGTGAGGATGCTGGCCTCTGGGCCGCGCTGTGGCATTGGCGAATTGCTGATCCCGGAAAACGAACCAGGATCGTCCATCATGCCGGGAAAAGTCAACCCAACCCAATCGGAAGCCCTTACTATGGCCATGGCACAGGTACTAGGCAATGATGTAGCCATCAATATTGGCGGTATGAGCGGGCATTTCCAACTCAATGTGTTCAAGCCCATGATCATTTTCAATTTTCTGCAATCTGCCCGCTTGATCGGCGATGCCTGCCGCAATTTCGAGGAGCATTGCGCCATAGGCATTGAACCCAATTACGACCGCATCCGCGAAAACCTGAATAATTCCCTGATGCTGGTAACGGCCTTGAATACCAAGATCGGCTACGACAATGCTGCTTCCATTGCGAAAAAGGCCCATGCGGAAAACAAAACATTGAAACAGGCCGCCCTGGACTTGGGCTTGCTTAGCGCCGAACAGTTTGACGAATGGGTGAGGCCGGAAGAGATGATTTAGACAGGTGAGTGGCAAAGCCCAAAATTGGAGTGACTTGGCCGCAGATATCCGTCAAAAGAAGTAATTTTTTGTTGAAATGATGCGTTTCAGAAAATATTCCGTTAACAAAGCGTAGCTTTGTATCGTTTTTTTTTGTTACTTTGAAGAAATATTCTGAATTGCCAGCAGACCAAACAGTAATGTGTGTTCTTTTTGCAGATGCAGGGTAGTTTATTCAGGCGATCTTCGCCTTAATCATGTAAGATAATTTTTTAATTTTTTTCACCATTTCAATTTTTTTAAGATGAACATTTTTGTTGCCAGGCTCAATTTTGACACAAGCAGTGAGACCCTGGAAAGTTTATTTGCAAATTATGGCGAAGTATCTTCTGCCAAGGTTATTATGGACCATGTTACTGGTAAATCCCGTGGCTTCGGTTTCGTAGAAATGCCGAACGATGACGAAGCTCGTCAGGCTATCAACGATCTGAATGATACCGATGTGGATGGAAACACAATTGTAGTAAAAGAAGCAGACGACAGAAAATCACGTGGTGGCGGTGGCGATAGAGGTGGATTTGGTGGCGGTGGAAACCGTGGCGGTGGATATGGCGGCGGTGGAAACCGTGGCGGCGGTGGAGGATATGGTGGCGGCGGAAACCGTGGCGGTGGTGGAGGATATGGTGGCGGCGGAAACCGTGGCGGCAGCAGGGGCAGCAGCTCTTGGGAAGATCGCCGCGATCGCGATGGAGATGGTGGATATGGTGGCGGTAATCGTCGCAATCGCTACTAGTAGAGATTAATACAACCATTAAACGGGCAGTGACAAAATCACTGCCCGTTTTTTTTTTAGAAAAAAACACATTTCTTTAAAGTAATTTTTGCTGCTCCTCGTCTTCCCTATTGTAAGTCTTAATAAAGGTTGTCCTTACTAGACTTATCCAATCAAATTTCAAACCTTTAAATCACGAATAACATGCGAGTGGTATTTGTTGCGCTGTCGCTATTGGCAGGGGTAGTATTCTTTTTTGTATTGGCAAAGCTCTTGTTGTGGGGAGTGGCCTTGATGGCGCTGATCGGTCTTTTCCGTTTTGTCGCCATGAAAGCTTCCGGTGCCCAGCACTGGCAATACGGCAAAGCAGCCATGTATAAGGAAAGATTTCGGCATTGGGAAAATCGTTCAAACCTAGACTTTTCCCCATTTTCCAACTCCGACGAAACGTTCCGTTACCGGACAATCGTCATCGAGTAGTTCACTAACTTAAAAAAAACAGAAAAACATGTGTAGATCACGTTATCATCACGGTGCTCATCATGCAGGTCGGCACGCCTGGCACCATCATTTTTCCGGTGTTCCGGTCAATATCCGCGAATTTGACGACTCCTATGAACTGAGTCTTTTTGCACCGGGGCTGACTCGGGAAGACTTCAAATTGCAATTGGTCGATCGGCTGCTGGTCATCAGCGTTGAAGGAAAAGAAAATCCTTTTGAAGCAGGCGTCTGGAAGCGCCGCGACTATCAAATACGCGATTTTGAACGCAGCTTTGAGTTGAATGAAAAAATTGACTTGGACAGCATCAGCGCTTCTTATGAAGCAGGGGTACTACTGGTCAAGCTCTCCAAACTGGCCGATCGGGTGACGCTGCGCCGGGAATTGGATCTGGTTTAAATGAATTTTGTCGGGTATAAATGCCGGAGCCGCTGGTTTGCAGCGGCTCCGGGCTTTTGGCATCAGTAATACAGAAAATACAGTTCGAATCATCCCGATATAATCTGCTTTTCTATTGAATCGTAATCATACCGAGCTATAACTGATGTTTCTGATTTATAAAAATCAATAACTTCTAAACTAGATTTATTATCCTCATAATAGTACTACGGATTACATGATGCCATCATTCATGAGGTTGAAAGTCTTTTTTTCTTTCATTAAATCTTTGTTTTTAAGTTAATAATCCTATGTACGGTCGAATTTTTAAAAAGTTTCCTTAAAAGACGATTAAGCCCGATGCTAACATTTTAAGCACAAGACACTCCTCGCTTAAAAAACGTTTACTGCTTTTGTACGAGTCCTGCCAACTCAACTTAGCGTTATTTTTTCACACAAAAACATTTTTTAAACAACAAAATTGCCTTTAATTCGATTTTTTAATTTATACTTGTGAATATTTCACGAGAATCTCCAAATATGCTTATCCGATTTGTTCTTGAAAATGTACTGTCCTTTGGCGAGCGGAAAGAATTTAACATGCTGCCCTATACCCGCTTGAATACCCTGATGCACCATGTTTACCCTATCCAAGACATTGGCTTATTGAAAATGGCAGCCATATATGGCGCAAACGGTGCAGGAAAATCTAACTTGATCAAAGCCATCCATTTGCTAAAAAGGTTGGTGACCGATAGGGACTTGCCGATTAACCTGAAAGAAAGCCAGTTCAAATTTAACGAACAGCCCGACAAAAGTCAATTGCTGGCCATTGAGTTCTTGCAAGACAACAAAGTCTATTATTACGGTATCGAATTAACCAGGGGGATTATATCGACGGAGGAGCTTTATGAGTCGGGGCTTGGCAAAAAACCGGATACCCTTCTTTTTGAACGAAAGACAGACTCTAACAAAAAAACGACGGCTCGTTTTATGGCTGAGTTTGAACAAGATGAAAAAAGTCAGCTTTTAAAACAAGTGCTGCTGGAGGAGTTTGTACAACCCGAAAAGCCCATGTTTAAAATTCTAGCCAATAGAGATAACCGTTTTTTGAGTGAGGTAAAAAAGGCTTACCAATGGTTTGAGGATACTTTGCAGATCATCATGCCGGAGGCCAAGCCACCTGTATTAGCACATCATTTAGATCAGGATGCACAGTTTAAAAAATATGCGGAAGAACTGATGCGCTCTTTTTCTACTGGTATTGTCCACCTCGAAACAGAAAAAAAGGAGATTCGCGAATTCTTTGGGGAAGACGACAAAGAGGAAGCAGAACGTTTGAGCCGCTATGTGGATACCGCGCCAGGTCAAATGATCAGTTTGCGTGCGGCTGGGCGCGATGAAAAAGTTATAGTAAAAGAAAACGACAAAGTATGGGTCAAAAGCTTAAAGCTGGCTCATATAAACGAAGGTGGGCAACCTGTTTGGTTCGACCTGGCAGAAGAATCTGATGGAACCATCCGCTTGCTAGATTTTGTACCTGCGCTGAAAGAAGTCATAGCCAGTCCCAAGGTATTCCTCATTGACGAGATAGAACGGAGCATCCACCCGCTTTTGATTAAAGAGTTATTAAAAAAATTCTCGCTTGACCCTGCTACTCAGGGGCAACTCATATTTACTACCCATGAATCGAACTTGCTGGATCAGTCTATCTTCCGGCAGGATGAAACCTGGTTTGTGGAAAAGGATACTTATGGCTCCAGCGATTTATATACTTTAAGTGCTTTCAAAGAACATAAAACCATCGATATCCGCAAAGGATATTTGAGTGGGCGTTATGGTTCTATTCCTTTTTTAGCTAACCTGACCGATCTAAACTGGCACGAGTATGTTGATTCAAAACAGGCTGTTTGAGAAGGAAGCGCCCGACCGCAATGCGTCATGCATTTACCTGTTTTGTGAGGGCATCAAGCGGGAACTTGAATATTTCCGTTTTTTCCAAAATAAAGACTCCAGACTGAAGGTGGAAGTCTATCCGTTCAGTCCAAATGAGGACAACTCTCCACGGGGACTTATGGATATGGCTAAAAAATGCTTTTTCATCAGTGATGAAAACCTTTCTGTGAAGTATGAAATCCAGGAAGAAGATGAAGTGTGGATTGTCCTAGATAGTGACCCGGACAAGTGGGACAGTAGAAGAACCCAAATAGAAGAGGTGAAAAAATTTTGTATGGAAAATAAAGGCTGGAATGTGGCAGAAAGCAACCCCTGTTTTGAAGTTTGGCTTTATTACCATCGGTCAAATGTAAAAGCAGAATTTGAAGGAGAGGGAAGTTGTAAAAACTGGAAGCAATTGGTTGACCAGGAGTTTAAGGGCGGTTTCGATAGCAGGAAGCATCCTATTAACATAGAAACAGCCACCAATAATGCGAAATTAAACTACGCAGTAGATGAGAACGAAAAACCACTTGTAGGTTCTACCGCCGTTTTTCGTCTCGGCCATAATCTGCTGAAGCTATTGAAACCCAAAATTGATAAGGCATTGAAAAAAATGCAAACCAGTTGATCTTGACAAGAGTAGGCTTTTATGCCGGAGCCGCTGGTTTGCAGCGGCTCCGGGTTCCTAAAATACTAAAAGTATAACTTCAGCTTTTGCCTAGAAGCATCATCGGAATATAATATTTCGTTACTTTCGTAATTGATTTTCGGCTCGGCAGAAGGCGATAATTTAGAAATAATTATTATTGACTTTATATCATCTATATAGCTTTCATCTACATAATCAACGTAGATACTAGACGTAGCCATGATTATGAGTTGTTAGCAAAAATGATGATTTTTTTTTCATAAATTCAAATTTTGGTTAAAGAATCAATTCTTCCGGGCCTTAGCCCTTCTCATTTTAAAGCGCCAGTTCCCAAAACTTTCCTACGAAACTTCAGATCAAAAGTTTCAACCCCAATTGAAACAAAAAGCAAGTAAATAGCGTTATTCTGTAAAATAATGCGTATTTTTGCAAATATCTCGCATTAAAATAACTTATTATGCTAGTATTGTTTTCGGTTAAGAACTTTAAAACCTTCAAAGACAAAGCGGTTTTAAACTTGGTAGCATCCAATTATGAAAAAAGCGAAGACCTAGAAGGTGAGCCATTGCACACGGATAGCCAGTTCAATCTAAAAATATTGAAAAGTGCCGTGGTATATGGCGCCAATGCCAGCGGCAAAACAAAACTGGTAGAGGCTCTTGGCTTTATGAAGCGGTTTGTACTGGACAATCATAGTGTCAAAGGGCAACCCATTCCTGTAACCCCCTTCCGATTGAACACGGAAACAGAATCGGCACCATCTGAATTTGAAGTGGCATTCATACACAATAAAGTCTTGTATCGCTATGGGTTTGAAGCTGACAGCGAGCGAATTTGCGCCGAATGGCTCTATTATCGCCCAAAAACCAAAGAAATTGAACTGTTTTACAGAGAGCTTCAGGAGTTTGAAACCCATGCACGCAACTTTCCAAAGGGTAACCTCGTAATCAAACAAGAGTTGGTCGCAGAAAACGCATTGCTACTTGCCGTAGCCGCCCAATTCAACGACGACATTTGCAATCAGGTAATGGAATGGTTTGGAACACTCAAGGTTATATCGGGGGCAAATGAGGAGCGCTACAAGGCATATACTATGAAACAAACGCAAATCCCTGATAGAAAAAGGAAAATACTGGAGTTATTGAATGCCGCTGATTTGGGCATCGAAGACGTTCAACTCAAGAAAATGAATGCGGATCAACTCCCTCCCGATTTACGCGACATCATCTTTCAAAAAATGGCCAATGCCGGGTCAGAAGCCATGAGCGGCGTAGAAACAACACATAAAAAAAGGGATAGCTCCGGCCAGTTTGTCGAGCATGTTCAATTCTCGATGGAGGAGGACGAATCTAATGGTACAGAAAAATTCTACATTTTAGCCGGACCAATACTTGATGTCTTAGAAAATGGCTACACCCTGGTGGTGGACGAACTGGATGCCAAACTCCATTCCAACTTGGTAGCGCGTCTGGTGTCCCTTTTTCATTCTAACGCATTGAATCCCAAGAATGCCCAACTCATTTTCAATACACACGATACCAATCTGCTCAGTGCCGATTTGTTCCGCAGAGATCAGATATGGTTTACGGAAAAAAACAGGTACGGCGAAGCGGAATTGTTTTCACTGGCCGATTTCAAATCAGCCGATGGGGTGAGAAAAAATGAAGCCTACGAGAAAAATTACTTGCGTGGCAAATATGGGGCAGTGCCTTTCCTCGGCTCTTTTAGATATCTCACAGAATTGGTTTCAAGCGATAATAGAATAGATTAAGTATGGCTAAAAAAGGTAAAAAGCAGCAAAACCTAAATGACAGAAGGAAAGAGAAGAACTATAATTCAGAGGGAAAAGGAAAGATAAAGAGGAAAGAACCTTCTTTCTTAATCGTTTGTGGAGGTGTGAATACAGAGCCTTCTTACTTTGGTGGCTTTAGATTTGAGGCCTTCGGTTTCGGCTGCGATGCCCGTTCTGTGGTAACAGAGGCAGAGAAAAAGGCAAGGAAAGAGGAATACGACCAAATTTGGTGTGTTTTTGACAAAGACGACGATCCTCATTTCAACGAAGCCATAAAAGAAGCAGAAAAAAAAGGCTTTAAAGTCGCTTATTCCAATCAGGCTTTCGAATACTGGATCATTCTACACTTTGATGATCATCAAGGCGGGCCAATGCACCGCGATCAATACCATGATAAGGTAAACCAGTTATTGAAACCATACAATGTGGCTTATGACGGTAAAGGAAGCAAAAAAATCTCCGATCAGCTTTTTGAACTTCTTGATAGCAGGGATGAAAAAACAGGGAAAGAACGAATTCGGCTAGCTATTGAGCGCGCCAAACGCATCTACAACCGATACGACCATACCAATCCCTCAGCCGAAGAATCTTCCACCACAGTTTTTGAACTTGTAGAAGAAATATTAAAGTTTCGAAAACCTTAGCCCTTTCTACCCAACCAGCCGATAATGCCCCACCGCATCCTGCAACACCGCTGTATCAATCGGTTCCTTCATTTTCACTACGGCCTGTCCGGGGTTCAAAGTCACTTCTACTGCCTCAACGCCTTCTACCGACTCTAGGGCAAATTTTACGCTGGCTACGCAGCCATTGCAGGTCATGCCCTGCACTTCAAACTGTTTTTCCATGGTTAGAAATCTTTTTAAAAAAATTTCCCTTTTTGTGAATCTATTTTGAAACAGCGACGTATAAAAAAAACATTAAACTGTTTTACCCATCAAATAGGCACATCAAGTATTTTGGCTTTGACCAAAGGTACTTGAACATTTCATTCCGTAAGTAGCCATTTCAGATCAAATATATATGCCTGCATTGCATAGTGAACAAATGCAAGGCAGATAAAGATGCAATAATCAAGGGGAAAATTAATCTGGGGATTCCGAGCTTTCGGAGTCCTCTTTTTTTTCGTTTTTTGACAATTTTTGCGGTAAAAAGGCTTAGCTAAAATCATTGTTTGCCTGCTTTCCATTAAGGCTTTTGCTTCAAATCACAGGAATGGTCAAAGAACCTTTTTTTTAAGGCAATAGGCGAGCAAGATACCGAACCAACAGTACCCAAGGAATCGCATGCACAACAAAATCCACCCAATCGATCCAGCCCATATCCACCGCACCGCCTCTGATCCATTTAATTTTTCCCCATATATGCGGCTCTGGATAATACGGTGCCAAGCCAAGCGTCAGGCAAAGCGCCAGGATGATACGCCAGTCATTCAAGTATTGAGTCCCTTTCATGGTTTTCGTTTTTGTCCTGTAAAAGTAGGAAATTATATCCTGCCCTGAAGCCGCAATTGATTTGTTGCTACACCTAAGGTTAGTGTTATGGCAAAAAAAATGCCCGGCGACAGGGCCAGGCATTGCGAAATTATTATGGCTACAAATTTACATTCGGTCTAACTGGCCTCTGTGCGGAAAAGGAAGCTGATCTGGTAAATCGCTTCCAGAGAATACTCAATCGCCTTCAGGTTTATTTTTTTGTGATTGATGCTCTCGATGATCCATCCTTTCAGATAGCCATTATCTGTTTCCACCTGTGTGATTTCCAGATAGCCTTTCTCGTTGATGATGAATTGAACGTTAACCAACTCTACATCAATGCCATTTTTGATCAATTCGGGGCTTTGGATGAGCCGGGTAATTTCTTTGCGCAAATAATCGCTGATCGCTGTTGGACTGGCTAAAGCAGTGGTACCCACTAATAAGCAGATGACAAAAGCGAAGCTTAAACGAGCGTTTTTCATAACAGTTACTTTTTTGTTTAACAATCGGGTTGTGAATGATTTCTTGATCAAACATCAGCCAAATGCTGTGCCAAATATTATAAGTAACTGATTTTCAGAATCGAATCATTAAGCAGGCACTATTAAAACGGAATACACCTGTTCAAGGCTGAACAGTAATTGTCCGTTTTTGAACAGGTTGGGTGCTATGTCTTGGTTTACTCTTCGCGCATCATAGGAGGTACACGTACGGCTCGCAAGGCAGGAGCTAAGGATGCCAGTAGGCCAATGAGCAATACCGTAAGAGCGACTACTATAAAATCTACCCCTCGCAAACTAATGGGATACGCTTCTACGATAAAATTGCCGGGAACGGTTATCAAACCAACCGTTTTTTGCAAAATATACAGGGTGATGGCTATAATATACCCGATAAATAGCCCAATAGCACACAACAGTAAGCCTTCTGAAAGAAAAATATCGCGTACCGTGGTATTGAAAGCCCCCATGGCTTTAAGAATGGAAATGTCTTTCTGTTTTTCCAACACCATCATCCACAAGGCGCCAATCATATTGAACAATACGATGATGAGCATAAGTCCTACTATGGCGTAACTCAGCCATTTTTCCACCTGCATGAGTCGAAAAAAAGCCTCTTCCTGCTTGTAGCGATCTTTTACTTCAAAGGAGTCTCCTAGAAGGTTTTGAATTTTTCCGATAGCAACCTCGGTAGAACTGCCTGCTTTTAATTTCACTTCTAAAGCGCTCAAGGCGTTTTCATAGCCTAGTATTTCCCGAACAAAATCGAGGGATGTCAGTACGTACTGATTATCGAAATCGGTTTGAATCACAAATGTTCCGCCTGGGTAGATAAACCGGCGCCGAAACGGCTGCTCCAAAGGATTGCGCGATTTTTCGCGCTTGGGCAGGTAAATCCCCATTTCCGAAAGGCGATCGCCTACATTAACGGCTAGCTTGTTGCGCATGCCCAAGCCAAGAACCGCTGTTTGCCTGGCACCGTCTTTAAAACCATATTGCCCTTCAAGTACCGTACTATCAATATTTACGACTTGTCGAAAATTTTCGTCCACGCCTTTTAAAATCCCGAAATCCTGGTTGTTTTTATATTCGAAAAAAGCGACTTCTTCCAGCGTTTGGGCGACGGCTTCTACTTCATCGATTGCCGCCAATTGGGTGATGATGGTAGAATCCAGTTCAAAAGTCTTTCCTTTTGTCGGCGTTACTTTAATATCTGGGTTGAAACTGCTGTACATTTCAGCAATTAAATCGTCGAAACCATTGAATACAGATAGGACTAAAATAAGGGCAGCAGAGCTAACAGCAATGCCCAACACCGAAATACCCGTAATAATATTGACGGCATTCGTGGTTTTTTTGGCAAATAAATACCTGCGGGCAATGCGAAGCGATAGTAGCATAATCTTGCTTTGTATGATTTCAAACCTTGTAATGTGCAAAAAACTACTGCCCGATTTACAACCTCCGCTGCACAGCTTCCACCATCCCCTTTTTCCAAGTGTAAAAATCGCCTGCCAGAATGTGCTTCCGGGCTTCTTTTACCAGCCAAAGGAAAAAGCTGAGGTTGTGCAAACTGGCAATTTGTGCGCCGAGCAACTCTTTGCTGTGAATCAAATGTCTCAAGTAGGCTTTCGAATAAAAGCGGCTTGTTTCACAAGGCCCCGTTTCGTCAATAGGCGAAAAATCGGACTTCCATTTTTGGTTTTTTATATTGATGATGCCATTGGCGGTATAGAGCAATCCATGTCGGGCGTTGCGAGTCGGCAACACACAGTCGAACATATCTATACCCAGAGCAATGCATTCCAGTAAATTTTCAGGCGTTCCTACGCCCATCAGATAACGCACCCGCTCTTTGGGTAGTATTTGGCATACCAAATCGGTCATCTCGTACATATCCGCCGCCGGTTCCCCAACCGACAAGCCACCGATAGCATTCGCCGGACGGTCAAAAGAGGCGATGTATTCCGCAGAGGCTACGCGCAAGTCTTTATAAGTACTGCCCTGAACAATGGGAAAGAGGCACTGGCCGTAGCCGTAGATCGGTGCTGTTTGGTCAAAATGCTGGATACAGCGCTTCAACCAACGATGGGTTAGTTCCATCGATTCCTTTGCGTAGCGATACTCGCATGGATAAGGGGTGCACTCGTCAAAAGCCATGATGATATCGGCGCCGATGATGCGTTGTACCTCAATCGCATATTCCGGGCTGAAAAAATGTTTTGAGCCATCAATATGGGAGCGAAAGGTAACTCCTTCGTCCGTGATTTTTCTGTTGTGGCTCAGGGAATAAACCTGATAGCCGCCGCTGTCCGTCAAAATGGGTTTTGACCATCCATTAAACCGATGCAGGCCACCTGCTGCTTGAATGACTTCCACACCCGGCCTTAAATATAAATGGTACGTATTGCCTAAAATGATTTGTGCCTGCACATCTTTTTCCAACTCCCTTTGGTGCACGCCCTTCACAGTACCCGCTGTTCCTACTGGCATAAATATGGGCGTTTCGATAGCGCCATGATCTGTCTCGATAAGCCCCGCTCTTGCAGCGCTTTCCAAATCCTGATGTAAAAGGGTAAATTTAAACATAGACCTACGGCTCAACTATAGACGATGCTTGTCTAATTTAATCAAAACAGCTATCATAATGGTAAAACCCAAAAGAGAGGATCCCCCTTTGCTGATAAATGGAAGAGGAATGCCAATAATAGGCATAATGCCCATTGTCATGGCTATATTGATGAAAAAATGCAGAAAAATAATGCCAGCTATGCAATAGGCATAGCTTCTGCTAAATACAGATCGCTGGCGTTCCGCCAATATGGTGATGCGGTACAAAAGCAATACAAAGAGAACCAATACCGCTAATACACCTATAAACCCCTGTTCCTCTCCTATGGTACAAAAGATAAAATCGGTTGATTGTTCCGGCACATAATTTAGCCTGGTCATTGTACCTTGTAGAAAGCCTTTGCCGCTTAAGCCTCCCGAACCAATGGCTGTTTTCGATTGAATCAGGTTGTACAAAGATCCTCTTTCATCACATTTATCTGGCTGTAGCCACACGTTGATCCGGTCTTGTTGATGGGGTTTTAGGACATTATTGAAAGCGTAGTTAGAAGCAAATACCAATCCTGTACCTGCTATAAAAGCCATTCCCAACAACAAAGCCAATCGACCATTCCTATTTTGATATTGTAAAAAACTCAAAGTCAAGAAGAGTACTCCTGCCCCTGCGATCAAAAAGAACAAAGATTCCGGCTCACTATTCAGTAGAAAATATGCGCCGATGGCAAGAAAGCCCAATCCGATCATCAAGTGGCGCTTGAGTTGTTCTTTGTAATTGTAGGCCAATATAAATAAGGCACCAAGCAAGATCATCAGTGTAATTTTCCCGGGGTCATATACCAACCCCATTAGTAATAACCCTGCGGAACTGATTCCGACGATGTAATAACTCGCTGAAAGTCCTTGCCGATACAGCACCAGAAAAAAGGAAAGAAAAACCAAAGCAGAGCCTGCATCTGGCTGCAACAAGATTAAAAATATAGGCGGTACGATAAAACTAAAAGCGATCAGTTGATGGCGAAAACGCTGCAGATTGGTGCTGTAATTGCTCAAATATGCCGATAAAGCTAAACTAGTACCAAATTTTGCCAACTCAGAGGGTTGAAAGGAAAAACCACCAAAAGAAAACCAACTGGTAGCGCCCTTGATGTTCGTTCCCAAAAAGAGTACCAGAAAAAGCAAAGACAAGGAAATGAAATAGATCGGATAAGCAAACACTTGCCAAAATTTGGCATCTACCAGCATAATGAACCCAAATATAAAAGCGCAGATGCCAATCCAAACCAACTGCTTACCCGCAGAGGTATCCAACCAGGAGGAAGCTGTTTTCACTTCCTCATAGCTTACTGAATAAATCATTAACCAACCTATGATCACGAGCGCCAGAAAAAGACCAAATGTTACCCGGTCAATACGCTCCAGTACATGGCTGGACGAACCATTTTGCCAAGGTTTGCGGCTCATTGCTGTTTTTATAATCCACTATGATAGTAGTGTGCAAAAAATTATTTGCCATTGAGGGTTCAAGCGTTTGTTTCCGCGATCAATTCCTACCCACCAATTCCTGTGGTTTTATCGCATCGTCTTTTACCAAATAGATTCCTTTGTATTCGCGCTCCAGTATATATTTTAAGCGCATGGCTTCCAACTTGCTGGTAAAGGCACCGGCTTGGAGTTTGTAGTAAGGTTTGACATGAACCCAGGTTACAGGAATAGAAGGGTATCTGTATTGAAAGGATTGTTTGACCGTTTCCAAACGCTGCCGATCTGGCGTAGCGATTATTTGAACCCGCCAGCCATCGACGAAAGATTTGGATTTATTTTGGGCGGCAAAGGCTTCCATCATTTGGGCTATGTTATCGTCCTCTTTAATGGAAATGTTGTTTTGAGCGAAAGCGGATTGGCCAAGGCCAAGCAGCAAGACTAAACACAGAAGCAAGTGATTCATGTGAAGGTATTTACTTAGCAATATTCCCATAGCGGGGCATCAGGGTATCGGATGCCTCTATTTGTAAAGCAAAGTTATAACAATTTTAGCGGAAAAAATTAGGAATACCCACGGATTATGAAACGATGGTTATCCCGGAGGAAGTCCCAATGCGATTGGCACCAGCTTCCAGCATTTTGTAGGCGGCTTCTTTTGTGCGAATACCTCCCGAAGCTTTAATTTTTATACTAGGGTCTAAATTGGCTCTAAGTAGGCGAATAATTTCTTCTGTTGCTCCTTCTCCGTTAAAACCCGTTGAAGTTTTTACAAAATCAGGCTTTGATTGTTGTACGATTTCACAGAGTTGTAAAAGATCGCTTTCACTCAGCAAACCTGTTTCCAGTATGATCTTGATGACTTTACCTTTCAGGTGAGCTGCCGTAATCATACTATTGATGTCATTAGCCAGGTAATTCCAGTTGGCACTTTGCACCGCACAGAGGTTGATGACGGCATCCAATTCATCCGCACCTTCATCAATCGCTTTTTTGATTTCTTCTACTTTAGCGGGCGTAGCGGAGTACCCCATAGGGAATCCAATCACCGTGGCTACTTTCGGCGGTTTTTTATGCAACAATTTATTGGCTTCCATCACATAATATGGCGGCACACAAACGGCTGCAAAGCCATATTGTACGGCTTCCGCGCAGCACTTTTGAATGTCCTCTAAAGTGCTGTTTGCCTTGAGTAAGGTATGATCAATATAACTGGAAAGATCCATCGGCTTAAAAGGGTTTATGCTGTCAACTCCTAATTCCGGGTGCAATATATTATTATTTTTTAGAATCTAGCATTGAATAACCGGACTTAAAAACGAAGAACACGACAGGTGTTCTCCGCTAATTATTCCAGCAGACACCTCCAACTCACTCATTATCTGCTAGTTACTTTACTAGTTTTTCCAACCCTTTCGCTCTTGCTCTATATGGTTTAATACGATTTGTATGCCATATTTTTCTTTCAAATGTTGTGCCAGCATATCGGCAGCGTAAACAGAGCGATGCTGCCCGCCTGTGCAACCAAAGTTGACCATCAAATGGGTGAAACTCCGTTCGATATAATCTTCTACAGCGGCATCTACTATTCTGTAAACATCATTCAGAAAAGCCCCCATTTCGCTGTGGTGTTGCAAGAAGTTGACCACACTTTCATCTCGGCCAGTCAGTTTTTTATAGGGCTCATAACGGCCAGGGTTGTGAATAAAACGACAATCGAACACGAATCCGCCACCATTTCCGCTATTGTCTTCCGGAACACCATTGTTCTTATATGAAAAACTATTCACATTCACAGTAAGTAAACTAGACGTAGCTTTTATTTTGTCAAAAGGCTCAAATTGTTTGGACTCGATTAAATGTAGCAAAGCGTTTTGCAGTTCAGGCAAAGCAATGGGAATCAACTGGTTATCCAATAACCATTTAATATTGCGCAAAGCAAAAGGAATACTTTTGATAAAATACTCCTTTCGTTCATATAAACCCCTAAAACCATACGTGCCCAGTACTTGTATGTAGCGGATCAATACATACGCATAATAGTATCGGACGAATGTTTCTCGCTGAATAGGCACCATGGCGGAGGCGCTATCCAAATAATGATCCAGCAGCTCTTGGCGGATTTCCTGGGGGATATTTGCCTTGGCTTGGTACAAAAGAGACGCTAAATCATATTGCAAAGCCCCTCTTCTGCCTCCCTGATAATCGATGAAAAAAGGTTCACCCGCTTTTATCATGATATTCCGGGTCTGAAAATCGCGAAACATGAAATGCGAGCAATCGGTTTGCAATAAATACTCAGCCAGGTTATGGAGGTCATTTTCAAGCAACTGTTCGTCAAATGGCACCTTGGCCAGCTTCAAAAAATAGTATTTAAAGGTATTAAAATCCCACAAAATGGATTGTCGATCAAAAGAAGCACGCGGATAACAAACGCTGTAATCCAATTCCTGCCCGCCCTCAATTTGAAGGCGCGCCAATTGCTCCACCACCTTTTTAAATATCTGAACCAGATAATCCGGAAAGTAATCTCCGGCCTGCAAAAGATAGCTGTACAAGGTGGTAAAGCCCAAATCCTCTTGAAGATAGACGTGTTTGTCCAGATTTTCTCCGTAGATTTCGGGTACGGGCAGCTCTTTCTGCCTGAAGTGGCGGGAAAAAGTAAGGAAGGCCACATTTTCCTTGAAATCGGGATTGAACGCACCAATAGCCGATTGCTTTCCTTTTTGCAATCGGTAATAAATGCGTTGAGAGCCGGATGGTGCCAATGGCAGAACCATTTCCGCTTCTTCTCCAGACCAGTTGTAGAAAAGCTTTTTTAATTCCTGTTCTATTGCTGCAGATTGCATGTTTGGTGGAATCGTTTGATCGGGTTCGTCAACTTATTTTGTTTGTATATCGGGGCAAATTTAATATTCCCTGTTCGATCTATCATATTCCGATGAGGATTGTGGGCAATTATGGCCTTCGCGTTCTATCTTTGCGAGTAACGATACAATTTTAAGAAAAACTATGAAAATAATCATCCCGATGGCGGGCAGAGGATCAAGACTGCGTCCCCACACCCTCACCATACCCAAACCACTATTGCCCATAGCAGGAAAACCGATTGTGCAGCGGATTGTTGAAGACCTTTCCAACTCGCTAACTCAACCGGTTGATGAAGTAGCCTACGTCATCGGTGATTTTGGCTCGGCAGTGGAAGACCAATTGCGCCAAATAGCGGAAAGTATAGGTGCTAAATGTTCCATCTATTATCAGGACGAGCCATTAGGGCCCGGTCATGCGATTTTTTGTGCCGAACCAAGCTTATCCGGAAATTGTATTGTGGCATTCGCCGATACTTTATTTAAAGCCGATTTTTCTTTTAATACCCTGGAAGATGGCGTGATTTGGGTGCAAAAAGTAGCCAACCCAGCTTCCTTTGGCGTGGTCAAGGTGGGCGACGATCAGTATATTTCGGATTTTGTTGAAAAATCGCCCGTTTTTGTCTCAGATTTGGCCATCGTAGGTATCTATTATTTTTCAAACGGGCAACTTTTAGCCGATACATTACGTCATATCATTACAAACGATATACGCGACAAGGGAGAATACCAGATTACTACAGCGCTGGAATTATTGAAAAACCAAGGCATCAAGTTTAGGCCAGCCAATATAGAAGAATGGCTCGACTGTGGAAACAAAAACAACGTTGTCAACACCAATCGGCGGATGCTCGACATCAAGCAGCATTCGGAAAAATTGCTGAGTGATAATATCCATCTGGAAAACGCCGTTGTAATTCCACCGTGCTATATTGGAAAAGATGTAATCATCCGCAATAGTGTAATCGGGCCTTATGTTTCCCTTGGCAGCAACACTACCGTAGAGCAATCTGTTATAGGTAATAGCATCATTCAGGAGGAGGCAGTCATCCGAAATGCTAACCTTTACGATTCTATGTTGGGATACAAAGTCGAATACCAAGGCGACAAATCGTCGCTCAGCCTGGGAGATTACTCCAGTTATGAAAAATCGTTTGCTGAAAAAGCTGATACATGACTTCAACATTTAAACTACTTACAAAATACCTGGCTGTATTTTGCATCTTATTGGGAGAACTAACACCATCTTTCGCTCAAGTTACTGAAAGCGACGTCAATTTACAAAATCTGTTCATCGACGCCAGCCGGGAAAAGATATTGGGCCGGTACGACAAAGCCCTGGAATTATTCAATGCTTTGTTGGAATTAGATCCGCAAAACGCCGCCGCCGCTTATGAGCTAGCTCGGATACATGAAGCCAATGGAGATGACAACCTGGCGCTGCGCTGGGGCAAAAGCGCTGCTGAATGGGATGCCGAAAACCTCTGGTACCAACGCTATTTGGCAGACGTTTACCAGCGCATGAACCTCAATAAGGAAGCCGCTGAAATTTTCAGACAAATTATCGTTAAAGAACCGGACAATCCGGATAACTATTTTCGACTGGCCTATTTTCTGGTGCGCAGCAATGAGATCAGTAAAGCACTGAAGGTTTATGAACAACTAGAGGCCATGATCGGGATAGACGAAGAAATCATCCGGCGCAAACACACCCTTTACCTAGGGTTGGGCGACGATAAAAAAGCGGTTTTGGAATTGGAACGCCTGATCGCCGCTTATCCCTCCAATACGGAATACCGCCATTTGCTGGCGGGCTACTATGAGCAAAGTAACGAGCACGATAAAGCCCTTGCGGTTTATCAGCAGATTTTGTCCATTGATCCCAGTGATGCCCGTGCCCAACTAGCTATGGCAGAATCTCCCGGCAAAGTGCGCGATGAATTGCAATACATGGAAAGCCTGAAACCTGTTTTTAGGCAACCCGATGTGAGCATTGATTTAAAAATCGGTAAAATCATGCCCTTTATCAATGAGGTGGCCCGCAGTGGTGATCAAGAGTTGGCCGCTGCCACCTTGGAGTTAACGCAAATACTGGAGCGGGTACACCCGGATGATGCCAAAGGGTATTCTGCCACCGCCGATTTGCTGTATTACTCCAACAACAAAAAAGACGCACTGAGTAAATACTTGCAAACACTTGAACTAGACGATTCAGTCTTTTTGGTTTGGGAGCAAATCATGCATATTTATCGGGAAACCAAACAGTATGCTGCCTTGCTGAAGTTTAGTGAAAACGCCATGGACTATTTCCCCAATCAGGCCATTGCACACTATATGTACGGGCTGGCTGCCTCAGAAATGGAAAACTACAACGAAGCGCTTTCCGCGCTGATGCAGGCTCAGCTGATGAGTGGAAAAAACGGCTACCTTAAAATGCTCGTTTCCTCCCGATTGGCTTGGATTTACAATAGGCAGGGAGCTTTTCAAAAATCAGACGAGTATTTCCAAGCGGCATTTGACCTACAGCCCGAATCGCCGGAGGTTTCCAATGAGTACAGCCTAGCGTTGATAGACAGGGGAAAAGACTTGGATAAGGCATTAAAAATAATGGAAAAGGCAAACCATTTAGTCCCCAACCAAGCTGCTTATGAAGCGACGCATGCCCGAATATTGTACAAGATGGGTAAGTACGATAAAGCCCAGGAGTGGCTAGAGAAGGCAAGAAGCCATGGGGGCGAGCAAGATCCCGATGTATTGGAATATTCTGGCGACCTGGCTTATCAGTTTGGCGATTTGGAACAAGCTTTAGAATATTGGAAAAAAGCCCGCGATCTGGGAAGTGTTTCAAAAATGCTGGATAAAAAAATCACCGACAAGAAAGTATATGAATAAGTCAACTATTCTCAGCCAAGTTTTCTGGCTACTGCTCCTAGCCTTAGTAGCATCCAACTGCTCAAGCACTAAAAAAGGCAATAGTAGCAATAGCAAACTGCTAGAAGCAGAGGCATTGGTTCAACAAATGGATCAAAGCAAAATCAAACCGGAATGGTTTGGGGCAAAGGTACAAATTGGATACACAGGCGAAGACCAGTCCTTTTCAGCTACAGCAAATATCCGCATGCGCAAAGACAGCTTGGTCTGGTTGAGCGTAAAAAAATTTGGATTTGAATTGGGTCGGCTTCTGGTAACCCGCGATTCGGTGTATATGCTCGACCGCATCAACAATGAATATACCGTTTCAAGCTTGAATACCTTGGCAAAAGACTATGGACTTCCCCCTGACCTCAGCCGACTCCAGGATTTTTTCCTGGGCAATTTGGTTGTTTTTAGCGGATCAGAGCTTAAATTGAGTTCAGCCGACGGCCATTATCTATTAGAAAGCATTAGCTCCTTTCCTAAAATTCAAACCAACTACGCCATCGATCAAAAAGATCGCGTTTTGCGCAAGATGGAAATGAACGATCCCGTCAACGAGCAAAAAGTTATTGTGCAGCTAGAAGAATATGGTCTGCTTGAAGATGCGCAAAATTTTTCATACCTTCGTAACTTGGCTGTTGACAGCCGTGACAACGGTAAAATGCAAGTGGAGTTAAAATTTTCAAAGGTTGAAATTGATGTTCCCCAGAGTGTTCAATTTAGCGTCCCAGACAGGTACACACGCTCCAAATAAACGATTGGCTGCTATTTCAATGTTCGACAAAGTGATTGTTGAAACAAAGTTATTTGCTGTCCCATTGATTCTTATCGTTTTATTGGGGTGCTTAAATACGGCGCAGAGCCAAAGCCGCAACAGCCTGGAGTCGAAGCGACAGCAACTCATCAAAGAAATCGAACTCAACGAAAGCCGCCTCCAGGAAACCCAAAAAAAGCAGGAAGTCACTTTTGAACAATATTTGGCCATTCGGGCACAAGTAGATCGCCGCAGACAATTGGTATCTACTTTAAAGAAAGAACTCGAGTTTACAGAAGAAGGCATTGAACGCTCTCATGTGGCTTTAGATGCCTTGTCTCAAGACATCACACGCCTTAAAAACGAATATGCCGATTTAATTCGGATCGCTTATCGCCACCAATTGCAGCAAAGTTATTTGCTCTTCTTGCTATCCTCCAAGAGCTTTAATGAGGTTTTTCAGCGCTGGCAATACATCCGGCAGTACGATCGCTATCGAAAAAAACAGGCCGAACTCATCCTGGAAACACGAGAACGTCTGAAAGAAAAAGCGGCTCAACTTGAATTGAGAAAACAGGAAAAGCAGGACTTGTTAATCGTTCAAGAAGAACAAGAACAAAAACTGGGCAGCGAACTCGCCAATAAAGACCGTTTATTAAAAACGCTTAAAAGTAACGAAAGCCGTTTGGTGAAAGAGTTGGACCAACAACAGTTGGCCCACCAACAACTCAATGCCGCTATCGAAACGATCATCAAAACAGAAATGGAGCAACGCCGAAAAGCAGCCGTTGCCACTTCAGGCGCAGAAGTCAATAAATCCCTTCCCTCCGCGGCAGCTCCGGTAACTAGTAATTTTGCCAAAAATCAGGGCAAACTCCCCTGGCCGGTCAAAAACGGATACATCAGCCGCTATTTTGGAAAACAGGATCACCCCAAACTGAAAGGCATCCAGGTAACCAATAATGGCATCGACATACACACCGATGAACAAGCTTTAGTATATCCTGTATTTGAGGGTACCGTTACAGGTATGCACTACATCCCTCAATACAAGAACACCATCATCGTTCGACACGACAACCACTATACCGTCTATTCTAATCTGGAAGACGTGTATGTAAAAAGAGAAGACAACGTCACGCCAGGCCAAGCGCTTGGCCGTTTGGGAAAAGGAGAAACAGAATTTCACTTTGAACTCTGGTACGAAAAAGGTAAAGAAAATCCACTGCACTGGTTGGCAGGCGAATAAGTGCGCTTCCTCTTGACTTGTATTCTGTCCGTTCAGCAATCCGGGTTTTATCCTAACGATTTATCAAAGAAGTACAAAAATCATTAAAAAAACCGTTCTTTATCATGAAGTGCAACCTTTTTGAAAGGTATCTTTGTTCCTATACTAAAAGGATATGAAAAAAATATTTTACACCATCGCCATATTTTTTCTCTGGCATAGCCTCCACTCACAAACCGTGCGTCAATTACCTGAAAAAGCCCTAGACTTATATCCGACTCTTTCGGAAATGTATGGATATGCCATTGGCCAGTATCAGGATTATATGTTGGTATTTGGAGGCCGTATCCGCTCTGAGTTATCCGAAATTCAGGAAAAAGATTTTCCCAACCTCGATTTATTGCTCATTGACTTCAAACAAAATCGGGCTTCCGCATTTACCACCGCTACGCTGGAAGGTTTACTGGCCGAACAGATGAATGCCACGGGCATGGCTTATTATCAAAAACAGAACCAATTGTTTTTGATAGGCGGCTATGGATACAGCGAAACCCACCATCAGTTTATGACCTTTCCTTATGTAACTGTCATTGACTTAGAAGCGACCATCAAAGCTTTATTGGATGGAAAAAATCCGGTCGCTAATTTTTATCAAATCTGCGACGACCGCATAGCCATTTTCGATGGCACCATGGATTACAATGGCCAGGAATTCTTCCTCATCAACGGCAAATATGCCTACAAACTGGAACCTTTTGCCCAGAACCCCGAATATTTTGAGAACGATTTAAAAGGGGAAGGTCGTACTTTTATGATACAAGGAGAAGGCCAAAACTTGGAAATAAAAAACTTCCAAACCTGGTACGATTTGGAGGAATTAAGGGAAATATATGGCCCGCTTTTGCCAGAACTCATCGAGCAGGAAATTTTGAAAGTCAGTCCAGGCAATGCAGATTTTTAAAACTTCTTTTATTCATTGTTTTGCTATCCGCCAAAAAAGGATGTAATTTAGTGGTTTGCTCGTTTAAATAATTGGGCGTTCTTTGCAAAAAGAGATGGATCATGGCTTTTTTAAAATTCAGCAAACTTCCCAAGCCGCAAGGTTACGAATACAAACCTCGTTACTGGAATCCCCAAAAGGAAGCTTTAGAGGATCGGCTAAAACAGATAGAAGAAGTCAAAGTGGGCGATACAGAGGCGGTAAAAATGCGGATTGCCAATAATTTTCGCCGGGGCGGCTATGCTCAACGCGGCGGCATGTACAAGAGTCGGCAAAATCGGCAATCCAATCGAACCCTCCTTTTGGTGGTCGCTGTTTTAGTGCTCCTCTCCTATTGGTTGCTATCGGTCTATTTACCAGAACTAGTCAAAGCATTAGAGTAATAAAATCCCCGGTCTTTAAAACTAAACACAACCATTGACTATGGCTGATATTATTCAGCTTTTACCAGAAAGTATTGCCAATCAAATTGCTGCGGGTGAAGTGATCCAACGGCCCGCTTCCGTTGTCAAAGAGCTGATAGAAAATGCTGTTGATGCAGGTAGTACAGAAATTCAGCTGATCGTCAAAGAAGCCGGAAAATCCCTTATACAAGTGGTGGACAACGGTTGCGGCATGTCGGCCACCGATGCCCGAATGTCTTTTGAACGGCATGCCACTTCCAAAATCAGGCAATCCGCCGACTTGTTTGCCATACGCACGATGGGCTTTCGGGGCGAAGCTTTGGCCTCTATAGCCGCTGTTGCACAGGTAGAAATGCGCACCCGTAAACAAGCGGATGAACTGGGTAGCAAAATTGTCATTGAAGATTCTGAAGTAAAATCACAGGAACCCTGCCAGTGTGCAGCAGGTACTTCTATTTCGGTAAAAAACCTTTTTTATAATGTCCCTGCCCGTCGAAATTTCCTAAAATCTCATCCGGTGGAGATGCGCCATATCGTGGACGAGTTTCTGCGTATAGCTATTGCCAATCCGGATATTTTCTTTGTGCTGCACCACAACAACAACGAAGTTTACCACCTGCCATCGGGCAATTTGAGGCAGCGATTGGTGCACCTATTTGGGCAGGCGGCGAATAAAAAACTGGTGCCCGTCTCGCAGGATACAGAGGTATGTCGCTTGGACGGTTTTGTAGGCAAACCGGAATTTTCCAAAAAAACGCGGGGAGAACAGTATTTTTTTGTCAATAGCCGTTTCATCAAAAGCGGGTACCTCAACCATGCCGTGACCAGCGCTTATGAAGACCTACTGCCCAAGGACAGCTACCCACTATATGTCATTTTTATTGAAGTTGATCCTGCCAGTATCGATATCAACGTGCATCCGACCAAGCAGGAAATCAAATTTGAAGACGAACAACTCATATACAATTACCTGCGGGTTGCCGTGCGGCATTCCCTAGGGCAGTACAGCATTACACCTACCATAGACTTTGATCAGGAATCGAATTTTGCCATCCAAACCCAGGCTCGCTCCGACATTAATAGGGAAAAAACGATTAATACGGTTCTTTCTGCTGGTGGCGGACAGCGCGACACCGAGAAAAGCTATAAAGATCAGGGCATGGCTCCCTCCGAAGATCGGAATCTGAAATACTGGCAAAAACTGTACGAAGGTCTGGACGAAATCTCGCCATCCGATGAAGAATCAGATGGGTTTGGTGCCGTTACTTTGGAGAGCAGTTGGTCATCAGAAAGCGATCAGGATGTCCATGCAGCGCCTGCTTATCAGGCCAGAAAGGAACCCTACCAGATTCATCAATCGTATATTGTCAGCCAAATCAAATCTGGTTTTATACTCATAGACCAACAAGCGGCACACGAGCGGATTCTTTATGAGCAATTTTTAAGCATCCTGGATCAACAGTCGGCCTCGACCCAGCACCAATTATTCCCCAAAACCATTGAGCTATCTGCTAATGATGCGCTTTACCTGGAAAGCATGCTCGATGAAATCAATTTATTGGGTTTCGACATCCAACCTTTTGGTGCCAACACCTTTGTTATCAATGGTTTGCCGGCTGAAATGGCGGGCAAAAAGGACGAGGTGGCCTTGATTGAAATGATGTTAGAGCAGTATAAAATCAACCAGGAACTGCGCTTAACTGTTAAAGAAAATATTGCCCGGGCTATGGCCATTAGTTCTGCTATTAAAAGAGGACAAATGCTCAGCACGGTAGAAATGCAAAGTCTGATTGATCGGCTCTTTGCCTGTGCTATGCCTTATAGAAGCCCTGGCGGTAGAAACTGCTTCCTTACCTATGATTTGGAGGAGTTAAATAAACAATTTGACCAGTAAAAAAGTACATGTATCAAATCACCGACGTTGTCAAGCATTTGTTGATTCTAAATGTATTGATGTTTTTTGGTACCATGCTCATGGGGGAACCCACCGGAAGCACGGTTGCTGATGTAGATTGGGGTAGGCTGCAACTGGCCATGTTTTATCCAACATCCCCATTTTTCCAACCTTACCAAATCGTTACCCACATGTTTATGCATGGGGATCTGGGGCATTTGTTTTTCAACATGTTTGCTTTATTCATGTTTGGCCCGCCCTTGGAAGTCAGTTTTGGCCCCCGCAATTTCCTGTTTTATTACTTTTTTACCGGGTTTGGTGCTTTAGGACTTTATTTATTCGTGCGTTTTTTGGAGCTAAAGTACTTTGATGGAAGCCCCATTCTCATCAATACGCCAATGTTGGGTGCTTCGGGTGCGATTTTTGGCTTGTTACTGGGATACGGGATGCTGTTCCCCAATAATATCTTGCAGCTTATTTTTCCGCCCATCGCGCTCAAAGCCAAGTATTTTGTAGCCATTTATGCGGGCATTGAGCTGTTTTTGGGCTTAGGCAATTTCAATACAGGTGTAGCCCATTTTGCCCACCTCGGTGGTGCTTTATTTGGGCTGTTGTTGATTCTATACTGGCGTAGCACCAATCGCTGACAAAAAGGGTATTTTTTAAAAGAACAGCCCTAGTGGTGTGCAAAAAATTACTTCCCGATTTAACAGCGTCCTTACCCTAGCGGACATACTTAAAATGAATCGTTTAGCCCGCCAGGGTAAGGACAAAATCGGGAACTCAATTTTTCTGCGGACTTAGATAGGCATTTTGCCTACAAAATGTGTTTATTTATCTATTCCATTTGAATGCTAAGTTGTTGTGATGTAAATTCACGGCCATAAAAAATTGAATACTTTGGCGATTCTTGTGATTTCCCACAAAATTGTCAACAAACTAAAAATCGAACACAAGCGCATGCTCCAATCAATTTGGGACGATGTAAAGCGACAATTCAGTTACGGCAATGCAGTGATTCGGATCATCATTGTAAATGTAGCCGTATTTGTATTGATCCATTTGGTCAATTTGACCCTGTTCATTGTGAACGGCGCTCAGCCCTCGCCCGCATTTGATGCCCTGGTCGATTTCTTCAGCATGTCATCCGATTGGAAATACTTCCTCACCCATCCATGGGGTATAATAACCAGCATGTTTTTGCACGTGGGGGTCTGGCATATTTTGTGGAACATGTTGTTTTTATATTGGTTTGGCCGGATCGTTGGCGATTTTATCGGCAATCAGCGGGTATTGCCCATTTACTTGCTAGGGGGCATTGCTGGCGCGCTGCTATTTTTCATTTCTGCCAACCTGATGGCTTATGGAGAAGGCGGGCGCTTTGCGCTAGGCGCTTCAGCAGGTGTGATGGCTATTGTTGTAGCAGCGGGTACAATTGCCCCTGAATACATCATGCGACTCCTATTGCTAGGGGATGTCAAACTTAAATACATTGTAGCAGCACTGGTATTTCTCGACCTGATTTTCATTCCGCAAGGAAGCAATACGGGCGGCCATTTCGCCCACCTCGGCGGGGCACTTTTCGGTTGGCTTTTTGTGCGCCTGTTGCGCAGCGGTACCGATCTTTCTTTGCCCGTCAATCAGGTTCTCAACACCATACAGCAGTTTTTTCAATCTCTTTTCAGTGACAGACGCCGCCGCCCAAAAGTGGTTTATCGCAACCCCAATCGAAAAGAAACCTTCAGAAATTCCCGAGGTAATGCAGCTTCTGACAGCCAACGGATGAACCAGCAAGAGCGCTTGGATGCGATTTTGGATAAAATCAAGCTTTCTGGCTACAACAGCCTGACCGAGGAAGAAAAAGAGTTTTTGTTCAACGCAAGCAAAGATTAACGTGGTCATCAAAAGTTTGCGTTGGATCAACGCCCTACTGGTTTTATTGACACTTGCTGCTTACTTATCCCCTTGGGTAGATCCCACCTACTTTTGGCCTATTTCTGTTCTGGGTTTATTGTATCCCTGGCTATTGCTGGGCAATCTACTCTTTGTGCTCTTTTGGGGCTTTATGAGGAAAAAATACCTGCTCTTATCGCTTGCTTGCATTCTTTTAGGGTGGAAGCATTTGAATAACTTTATTGGTCTTCCTGGTGGCACCAGTCAGGAAGTTGGCGTCGCTTCCGGGGCCTTGCTACAAGTGATGTCTTTCAACTCCTTTGGTTTTCAATTGCAAGATGATGCGCGCAATCGGCGGCTGAGTTCACCAGAATTGAAACAAGCCCTTTCTTTTGATGGGTATGATTTGGTGTTGATACAAGAGTTTCCCACCAGTGGTGCAACTACTTATCCGGCAGACCACATTTTAGAGAACAGTGATTTGAAATACACCAACGCCAGCAGAGGCCACAGCCTGGCTATTTTTTCTCACTACCCGATTGTCGGTCAGGGCGAGCATTATTTTGAAAATGGGTACAACGGCTTTCAATGGGTCGATGTAGCCTTGGGGGATACGATCCTGCGTGTTTTCAATGTCCATTTACAGTCCAATGCCGTTTCCATGCTCGCCAAACGAGTCGCCGAAGAGGGCAATATTCAGGAAAAGAAAACTTGGCTCGATATCAAAGGAATGATTCTGAGGTATAGAAATGCGGTCGAAAAAAGGACGAATCAAGCCAAAGAAGTCGTGAAAGAAGTGGCTAAAAGCCCTTATCCGGTACTCATTGGTGGGGATTTTAATGATACGCCACTATCTTATATGTACCATACCGTATCTCCACACCTTACCGATCATTTCAGCGAAAAAGGTAGGGGCTTGGGCATCACTTACCACGGCAAAGTGCCTGCCTTGCGTATCGACTACCTATTCAGTTCACCAGGTATTGAGGTGGTTAAACACCAAATCGGAAAGCCTAATTTTTCCGACCACCTGCCCGTTATCTCCACCATACAGCTCCCCTGAGCGGTTTCTATTCAACGACCAGCATGTATTTATTTTTCTTGCCGTTTTCTACCATCAGGTACTTTCCGTGCAACAGATGCTCCTGATTAACGAGGTAATCGTGGCTGGCAACTTTATCTTTATTAACCATTAAGGCATTGCCTTTGATGGCGTTCCGAACCTCGCTTTTTGAACCGAGAACGGGGGCGACTTCTGTCAATAAATCTGCCACATTCACGCCAAGTGCCAGGCGCTCTTTAGGGATCGAAAAGCTGGGAATTTCCTCAGCTACTGCTTTTAGTTCCTCCGTGGACATTTCTGCCAACTGTTCTTTGTTCGCGTTTCGACCAAATAGGAGGTTGCTTACCCGCAAGACGGACTCGTAGTCGGCCTGGGAGTGTACGCGAACCGTTAGCTCTTCGGCAAAAAGGCGCTTCAGTGCTTGCGGGTCATTTTCATGCGTTTTCTCCATAGCTTCCACCTCTTCGCGCGATTTCAGCGTAAAATACCGGATGAATTTGGACATATCCTGATCATCGGCGTTGATCCAAAATTGATAAAAACGGTAGGGCGAAGTTAGTTTTGGGTCGAGCCAAATATTCCCCTCTGCTGATTTGCCAAACTTGCTGCCGTCTGCTTTGGTGAGCAATGGTGTGGTAACTGCGTAGGCTTTTTCGCTCAAATTGCGCCGAATGAATTCGGTGCCCGATGTAATATTGCCCCACTGATCAGAGCCGCCCATTTGAACGGTACACCCATATTGCTGAAACAAGCATTGATAATCGTAGCCCTGCAAAAGCTGGTAGCTGAATTCGGTGAAGGAGATGCCCGTTTCTATCCGCTTTTTGACCGATTCTTTCGTCATCATGTAGTTGACGGTCAGCGTTTTGCCCACTTTCCTAAGAAAATCCAGCACGTTCATCTCCTGGTAAAAATCCAGATTGTTGATAAATCTGGCGGGATTCGGCCCTGCTTCAAAGTCGAGAAATCTGGCGCATTGAGCTTTTTGAAAATTCAGGTTGGTATCCAGTTCATCATAATCTTTCAATTGCCGCTCCTGGTCTTTGCCCGATGGATCGCCGATGCGCCCAGTAGCTCCGCCCAACAACACAATTGGCTGATGGCCAGATAATTGAAACAACTTCAGCAACATGATTTGTACAAAATTGCCGATCGTTAAAGATGGCGCTGTGGGGTCAAACCCAATGTACCCCACGCGCTTGGTTTCCTTCAAATGTTCTTCAACCCCGGGCGTTGTATCGTGCAACATACCCCGCCACCGCAATTCTTCAATAAAATTCATCCTATTTGCTCTTTATTCGCCGCGAAAATAGGAACTTTTCACTGGAGCTGCTTTTCTTTTTGCCCTTCTTTGACAAATTGTGTGGGAAAAGACTTAGCGGAAAGCAGGGTGAGCAATGATTTTCGCTTGCCGTACTTAAAGTAGGTTTGTTTATCCTAAAACCTACTTTAAGTACGGCATTGCTTTAATCACACCATTTGTCAAAGAACCATTTTTGCTTTTATGTCGTATGCAAAAAATCACTGTCCGATTTATCAAAGTCCTTACCCTAGTGCTATCGGCTTTTGACCAGTTTAGCAACCTTAGCTGATGGTACGCCATCCAAATAAACTTGCAGGAAATAAATGCCTGCTGGCAAATGGGCTACGTCCAGCGTATTCCGGTATTCTCCTTGTGTTCTATTTCCCATTTGTTGTGTATAAACAGCCGTACCCAATACATCGCGCACGACGAACACGCCATCATTTACAGGACGATTCAAGGATAGATCAAGGGTAAACGAGGTCGTAAACGGATTGGGCTGCACCCGGTATTGTGCCCCTTGAACAGCAGGTGCATCCACATCTACCATAATTTCATTAATAACCGATATTTCCAAATCGTCGAAATAAAAACCGTCCAAATTCAGGAAGCCATCTGACATCAACCAAAAATGGACATAGACTTGCGGGCTGCCCAGGTATTCGCTAATGTCTATTTCTTCCAGTACCCATTCCGACTGCGTGCCATCGTATAAGGGGGAGCCTTCTGGCTGGAAAAAGCCGCTTCCCGGCTTGGTATATTTCCCGCAGAGGGGAATAGAGCTTACGCCGTCTGTGGAAATACCCACCTGAACATAATCCCAGCCTTCCTCTAAGTCCCATTTGGTCCAAAAGCGAAGGAATGCCCGTCCGCCATCAGTGAGGTCAACTGGATTTTGAAGGACAATTAAGTTTTGCGCATTACTGGGATAAGGTTGGCCGGGGCTGTCCGTCATAGATGTATTGGGTGAAACAAACGCTTCTGTACTTGTACCCCATAAGCCATTCCCCTGGTTTTCCCACAGACTTATGTCCGATCCGTCATCTGAAAAGACCGCCATAGCTTCCCCAAATAAATAAGGCTTGCTGATGGTCGTCGTTTTCACATAAGCGCCATTGTCCAATAACAACTGAAAGGTTACTTCTTCTCCAAAACTGATGTCTTCATCCAGCGCAAACTCAAAGCTGGCTGTTGTTTCATCCAAATGAGCCATATCAAAACTCAAAGTTCCAGTATTTACGCTGATGTTATCACTCACTGCTTGCAGGCTCACATTGATCGCCCCTTCCTGCAGGCCGTATTTGAATACCCGAAAATCGAGCACCCCGCTCAAAGCCGTGAAGTAATCTGCACTTTGGTCTTCTGCTTCCGCGTAGTTGAGCACCAGATGGGCTGTAGTTAGATTTTGGAGCATACACAACTTGTTCAACTCGTCAATCATGCTGCTCGGTGGCCAAAAGCCAAAAGAGCCAGGCCCTACTTCGGGTGTCATGGAATATATTTTGGGCTTAGTAGTCTGTTCTCCATACATCCAATCGTCACTACCGCCATTGACAACGTATCCAACCGTTTCTGTCCCTGTACCTACGGTAAAATTATTCTCTCTGGTCATCAATTGCCCGAAGCCCTTGAATGTGACATCTTCTTCCGTTGGGGTATCGTTGTAGCCCCAAGGGTGAATCAATAAATTGCCGTAGGTATGGTAATTTAATGCGATCTGGAATTGATGCTGATTACAAAACCAAGAAATAGCTTGAGTTTCCGGCTCAGAGAACGGTTCGGGGCCTCTATAGACGGCACTTCCCGGATCGGGCGAAGAGCCGAAGTCATCAGCGCCCCACTCATAGCCGTAATTGCGATTGAGATCCACACCATGTACGTTGCCAAATTCATCGGGTCGGCGGTTTTTGCGCCACAGGCCCCCGCCATCTGGATTCGTCAGTTCATTATAAATATAGCCATCGGGGTTCAGGCATGGAACAAAGTACATTTCCGTGTTATTGACGAGGTATTGGACTTCTGGATCGTCTTCATAATGTTCCAGCAGGTACCAGATGTAGAAAATCATCTGAGACAGGCCATTAGGCTCTCGGGCATGGTGCACGGCGGTGTATAGCACTTCTGGTTCGTCTTCATCTTGCGTCGCATTATCCGATAAGCGCAGCCAGTATATGGGGCGCTCGTCATGGGTGAGGAAATTGCTTATGGGTTGTTTGGCCGAAATCAGGTGCGGGTATTGAGCCGCCATTTCGTCCAGTGTTTCCAGCAACTCACTATATGTCACATAACCGCCCATAGAGCCATATTCATAGTGATCGGGCGTTTCGTAGGTCGTCCCCGAAGCCGGTTCGCATTCATTGTTTCTTAAACCCACTGCGGATAAGGCTTCCAAACGACTTGGATCTTGATACCAAGCCCCTACATCGGCTATTAGTATTTCGTATTCTATGTCGTGTGCATCCAATAGTGCCATTTCCGTAGCCGAAAAATCATTGATCAAAAAACGGCCTTTAGACAGTTGGCCATGATCTGTTTCCAACCCCAGTCCGGACAGGTAGCTTAGTTCTGTATGTTCCAGGTTGATTTTTAACTTCGAATGGGTTTCCTGTTGGGCGCTGAGACACAGGCAGGAAAGTACGGTCATAGATAAGAGGAGTAGTTGTCTTTTCATACTAATTCATTTGGGTTCTTTGACAGTTTTTGTGATTTTCGTTAAGTTTTTTTCCACAAAATTGCCAAAGAACGTTCCTTTGTAATTGATCCGGAAAGTTAAGATGTTAAAAGGCGATACTAAAATTTTTACTCCCTAATGTCGCCGGATTTGCACGATGGTAGGTAATTCGCTTTAATCGAACTTGGCAATTCACTATTGCTCATTTCCACTCATCGCTACCCTATTCAGCCCAGAGTAATAAATCAGGTGCCACTCATCGCCTATTTTTGAAAAATGGCGGGTAATAGTCAGGGCGTATTCTTTATGGATGATTTTTTCCACAATAAAATCGTCGCCGATCGGGCTGAATTCCTGAACAAACCCATTCCCTTCCAAGTCAAAGCCTCGGTGCATCACCCAATCTTCCTTGTGCCATTTGAATTGGCCAGATGCAATCGTTAAGCTATCCGCTTCTTGGGGCAAGCCATCAAGTGGAAACAGGATATGCGCCATTTGAAAAAGGCTATCGGTGTGAAAACGGCTGTAGAAATTGGCAAAATCCGAATAGTCTTCCTGTTTGGATGGATTGGTATTACAAGCGCTTGCCAGCACAACAACCAGCAAAAGAACGATGGCACTGAGGTTTTTAATCATTGGAAAATGCTGTTTTGATGACTTTTGAAATGGATTCGAGCAATGCCGCTTCGGTAGCAGCAGCGGCTACAGTGACTTCATAGCCTAAACGACGAATGCTGGAAGCTGTAGTATGTCCAATGGCTACGATTTTTTGATGCCTTGTAAGGGTATATTTTCCAAAATAAGCGTCCACATTTAATGGGCTCGTGAAAACCAAGATTTTACATTCGGGCAGGTAAAAATCTTTCTTTGCCCTGTTCTCGTAAACGATCATTGCAACATCCTGAATACGCCCAGCTAATAGCTGCTGAACGGATTGTTTGGACTGCCTGGCTCTAGGAAAAAGGACAACCTGGTTTTCAGCGACTTGAACAAAAGCCGCTGCGACGTTTTGTGGATGGCCATCGCCCGTAAAATGGGCTTGAATGCCTAGTTCTTGCAAAGCCTTAGCGGTTCCTTCGCCCATAGCCGCCCATTTGTAGTCATTTTTATCGCCCTGATAGGAGTTAAAGAAATACTGAACGGCTCGGCTGCTATAAAAAAACACCCAATCCGCTTTGGGAATCACATCGAAAGGTAGGCCCGTAAATTCGATCAAAGACTGGTCGCAGATCACAAAACCTTGCTCAATTAAACCCTGATACAAGACGCCTTCTCGGCTGAGTTCTCTGCTGATGAATATGCCCTGCTGCTTATCCATGTCCATGAAGCGCTTGAACAACACGCTCCGCCAATTGATGATGCGTACTTTGCGATAAGCTCACTTTTCTCAAAGGCTCTTCCCAGTGATCGGCCATAGCAGCCCATATATGATAGTACCCTAAATGGTCTTGTTCGCAGAATACCCCGATAGGCATTTGGCAGCCCCCTTGCATCAGTCGCAATACTTGTCTTTCCAAATTGGTTGCTGCCGCTGTTTTGGACTGATGAATCTGTTTAAAAATGTGCCTCACTGCTACATTCTCCCGACAGCATTGCCAAGCTAAAACGCCTTGCGCAGGCGCAGGCACGAATTCTTTAGGGCTAAATTTGACTACATGAAACGCGGATAAATCTAAAGCCAAACGCTGCACCCCGGCAGCCGCCAGGAAGATGGCGTCAAACTGCCCTTCCTCTAGTTTGGCTATACGGGTTGGCACATTGCCTCGAATATCGGTCAGTTGCACATCTGGGCGAAAATGCCGCATCTGCGCTTTGCGACGCGCAGCAGAGGTGCCAACAACTGCCCCTTTTTTCAGTCGAAAAAGCGATGCCTCATCGATGGCATGGGGCGCTATCAACAAACAATCTGCCGGATCGGCTCTTTCTGAAACGGCGGTTATGACCAGCCCTTCCGGCATGGCTGTGGGCAGGTCTTTCATCGAGTGAACCGCTACATCAACATCGCCGCGAAGGAGTGCTTCTTCTATTTCCTTTGTAAAAAAGCCTTTCCCCTCCATTTTATCGAATCCCAAATGCTGTATCCGATCCCCTTGTGTCTTTATAATGTGCAATTCTGCCTCTACTCCTATTTTGTCTAACAGCTCGACGGTATAATGTGCTTGCCACAATGCCAATTTACTGCCTCTGGTTCCAATTCTGATTTTTTCTTCCAATTCGTTTTTTTGCGATAAAGATAGGCTTAGTTATGCATTATCCCATTAGGAATCAAATTTTTCCTACCTTTGCGCCATGCAATTAACAGCGAAAGAACTGGCACAATTACTAAACGGAACCGTAGAAGGAAATCCTGAAGTTTTAGTGAGCCATCCCAGTAAAATTGAAGAAGGGGGCACAGGCAGTATTGCATTTTTAGGCAATTTGAAATACGAGCCTTATGCCTATACTACTACGGCTTCTATCTTGCTGGTAAACCGAGATTTTCAACCCAAAGCGCCAATAGCCCCCACATTAATCCGGGTGAATGATGTTTATGCTGCTATGACCCAGTTGTTTGAAGCGTTTGGTAACAACATTACCCCCAAAGCGGCCATCTCTGAGTTGGCTTTTATATCTCCCGATGCACACATTGATGAACAGGTCTCTATCGGGCCTTTTGCTGTTATAGAAGCGGGTGCACACATTGGAAGAGGCTCAGTATTACACGCGCAAGTATATGTAGGGAAAGGGGTCATTGTTCGGGAAAATGCCTTGCTTTATCCAGGAGTCAAAGTTATGGCGGAGTGTGAAGTTGGCCGCAACTGTATTCTTCAGCCCAATGTAGTGATCGGTGGCGACGGATTTGGCTTTGCCCCACAGACGGATGGGACATACAAAAAAATCCCTCATCTCGGGAAGGTAATCCTGGAAGATGATGTGGAAATAGGGGCCAATACGACCATTGATCGAGCCACGATGGGCGTAACCCGGATCAAATCGGGTGTCAAAATGGATAATTTGATACAAATAGCGCACAATGTAGAAGTGGGCGCAAATACCGTTATCGCAGCGCAAACGGGTGTTGCTGGCAGTACGAAAATTGGCAATTCTTGTAGAATTGGAGGACAGGTTGGCTTTTCAGGCCATTTGTCGATCGCAGATGGTACCCAAATTCAAGCCCAAAGTGGCATTGCGGCTTCCATTGAACAGCCCAACCAAGCATTTTTTGGTTCGCCTGCCATAGGATATACCGATTACATTAAAGCTTATGCCGTTTTCAAGAAATTACCTGACCTGTATAAAACCATTCATCAACTGGAACTGCGAATTCACCAACTTGAAGCCACAAATCAAAACCTGGATTCGTAAATCGTCCATTTCTTGTGAACATTTTTAGTAGCCTTAGCAGTTTATGGAAAAACAACGCACGATACAACATTCAGTGACCATTGAAGGAGTAGGATTGCACACCGGGGTTTCTGTAATACTTACTTTTAAGCCCGCGCCCGTCAATCACGGCTACAAGTTTTGTCGGGTTGATCTGGAAGACCACCCCATCTTGAGCGCAGATGTAAGCCGCGTTGTTTCTACGCAACGCGGAACGACCATCCAAGTAGATGATGCACAAATCAGCACCATAGAGCACGTCTTATCCGCGCTTTCCGGTTTGGGCATCGATAATGTGCTGATGGAATTGGATGGCCCTGAAATTCCTATTTTGGATGGCAGCGCTTCTCCTTTTATCAAGGTCTTACGGGAAGCAGGCATTGAAAATCAGGAAGAAGAAAGAGAGTTCTTTATCGTGGAAGAACCCATCGCCTATAAAGATGACATAAGCGGCTCGGAGATTATTGCTTTACCCTATGATGGATTCGAAGTAACAGCGATGATCGATTTTAATTCTGATGTGCTGGGTCAGCAATACGCTTCGTTCAACATGGATTCGGATTACGAACGAGAGATAGCCCCTTGCCGAACTTTCGTCTTTTTACACGAATTGGAATATCTTTTTGATCAAAACCTGATTAAAGGGGGTACGTTGGATAACGCTATCGTGATTGCTGATCGCCCGGTGAGTCAGGTCGAATTGGATCGGCTAGCTGAAAAATTAGATAAACCCGGTATCAGCATAGATGGACACGGGGTACTCAATACACAAAAGCTTTTGTTCAAAAATGAACCTGCCCGACATAAATTACTAGATATTATTGGTGATATAGCCCTGTTGGGAAGCCCGATCAAGGGAAGAATCATGGCAACGAAGCCCGGGCATACTGCGAATGTAGAATTTACCAAACTGCTCAAAAAAAGGCTGTTGGAGCAGCGAAAGCTGAAAGGGAAACCCGTTTACGACCCGGATAAAGAACCAATTTACGACGTCACTCAGATCACGCAACGGCTTCCCCACCGCTATCCTTTTTTATTGGTTGATAAAATTATTGAAATTTCTGATCGCCATGTGGTTGGCGTGAAGAATGTTACCTTCAATGAACACTATTTTCAAGGGCACTTCCCGGGTAATCCTGTGATGCCGGGTGTATTGCAAATTGAAGCGATGGCTCAAACTGGCGGTCTATTGGTGCTCTCTACTGTTGAAGACCCAGGCAATTGGGACACTTATTTTTTAAAAATTGAAAGTGCTAAATTCAAGCATAAAGTCGTACCCGGCGATACGGTAGTCTTTAAGATGGAGTTGCTGGCTCCTATTCGCAGGGGTATTTGTCAAATGCAAGGTACAGCCTATGTTGGTAATAAAATCGTTTCAGAAGCAGAATTGACTGCTCAGATCATTAAGCGACCACAACAATGAATTTTTTCAATAGCAACTTAAACAGCTATGTCCACCCCGATGCGGTATTAGGGGAAAATGCCCAAATCGGGCCATTTTGTTACATTGATAAGGATGTAGTAATCGGCGAAAATACTTGGATCGGGCCCCATGTCACAATTTTTGAAGGTGCCCGAATTGGCAAAAATTGCAAAATCTTTCCAGGTGCTGTAATCGCTGGTATCCCACAGGATTTAAAATTCAAAGGGGAATACACCAATGTTATCATTGGAGATAATACCATAGTGCGCGAATTTGTAACCGTAAACCGGGGGACTGCTTATGCCGGAAAAACGGCGGTGGGCAGCAACTGCTTGCTGATGGCGTATGTCCACGTGGCGCATGATTGCGTTTTGGGCGATCACGTGATCCTGGCCAATAATGTCAATCTGGCCGGCCATGTAGAAATCGAGAATTGGGCTATTTTGGAGGGATTGGTCGCGGTGCAACAGTTTATCAAAATAGGGCAACATAGCTTCATTGCAGGTGGTTCTTTGGTGCGCAAGCACGTGCCGCCTTATGTAAAGGCCGCCCGGGAACCCCTTTCTTATGCCGGCGTGAATAGCATCGGCCTTCGCCGTAGAAATTTTACGCAAGATCAAATCAACGCCATTCAGGAGATTTACCGGATTATCTTTGTAAAAGGCTACAACACCACCCACGCTCTGGAAATCATTGAGCATACCTTAAGCCCTAGTGAGGAGCGAGAAAATGTACTGAGTTTCATCCGCGAGGCAGATCCGGGTATTATGCGCGGTTTCCAACAAATCAATGGTGCAAAATTAGATGAAGATTGAGCTCAAAGACCTTGGAAAGCGCTACCGCAATGAATGGATTTTACGGGGGGTTAACTTGTGTTTTGATCCTGGAATAAAATACGCGGTCACAGGCCCTAACGGGGCTGGAAAATCTACTTTGCTCAAGATGCTTGCAGCTCATCTTTCTCCTTCTAAAGGGGAGCTTCACTATAGCATGGATGGCCAAACGCTAGAGAAAAGCAGGGTTTATGAACAGCTCTCTTATGCCGCCCCCTATATTGATTTGATTGAAGAGCTGACCTTGCTGGAAGCCATTCAATTTCACTTTCATTTTAAAAAGGCCAAAGCGGATCTTTCAGAAAATGACCTGCTCGAGCTGCTGCCTTTCAAAAAGGCCAAAAATAAACCAGTCAAGGCTTTTTCTTCTGGCATGAAACAACGGCTAAAATTGCTCTTGGCGATTTGTTCGGAGACTTCGCTGTTGTTGCTTGACGAGCCTGGCACCAATCTGGATCAGGAAGGATTAGCCTGGTACCATCAACTAATGGCTCAATATGGCGATGGGCGATTGGTGATTGTGGCCTCTAATGTGGCCGCCGATTTTGATTTTTGCCAAGAGCACGTCAATGTTTTAGCTTATAAAAAAAATGGATAACCTTTTCCAATGCGGTATTTTCTGGAATTGGCATATAAAGGAACGGCTTACAACGGCTGGCAAAAACAACCCATAGGGCTGGGCATCCAGGAGGTGTTAGAGCAAGCATTTTCCACTATTTTAGGCAACCCAATTGACCTGACAGGCTGCGGAAGGACAGACGCGGGGGTGCATGCCAGCCAATATTTTGCTCATTTTGATTTCGATGGGGCCTTTCCAGAGGCATTCCTACCGCGAATCAATAAATTTTTACCCAAAGATATTGCCATTCATAGGCTCTTGGAAATGACCAATGAAGCCCATGCCAGATATGATGCAACTGCCAGATGCTATGAGTACCATATCCATTTTGACAAAAATCCATTTCTGGATGGCTTAAGCTATTTTTTTCCATTTGCGCAAAAGCCTGATCCTGTTAAAATGCAGGCCGCAGCGATGCTGTTGTTGCAATACGATACTTTTTTCCCATTTTGCAAATCCGATACCGATGTGCATCATTATCGTTGTCAACTCATGCATGCTCAATGGGTGGGCAGCCCCGAATTGGGAAGAATGACCTTCCACATTAGCGCCAATCGCTTTCTAAGAGGGATGGTTCGACTCATCGTAGGGATGTGTCTCCACGTTGGTATGGATAACGTGAGCTTGGCAAGCGTTCAGGAAGCACTTGATGAGCAAAAAAGGCTAAAGAAAAGTTGGAGCATTGCCCCTGAGGGGCTTTATTTGTCTCGCATCGAATATCCGTATATAAGGCGGGAAAGGGAGTAGGGGTTTCTAGTTTTCCTGCCCGGCTCAGACGGGTGGTTTTTTACCCGGCTGATCCCGCGAAAAACGCGGGAGAAGACGGGCTGGTTTACCACGCCTATGGCAGCCTGCCCGATACGCCTTTGGCGGAGTGGGTGTGCCGCGCCACGATGAAAGCGTGGTTTCAGGATTAAACTTGCTCCAGTTCTACTTTTAACTCCTGCATAATTATAGGAAAAAAGGTTTCCATTTTTTCCAAATGGGCTAATAAGGCTTTCTTTTTTGAATTGTCTTTCAAGCCCTCTTCCAGCGCGGCATTGGCCTGGATAACGATTTGGTTTCCGCAATAAATCAAGGTGGACTTCGTGTGATGGCATAATTGCTGGAGGGAAAACCATTGTTCGGCATTCCAAAATCGGCGCATTTCTGGCAGACAACGCCCCATTTCATCCAATAACATCACCATTAGTTCCTTTTTCAATTCTTCATCGTCCGCAGCCATCGTGTTAAGATAGTTCAAATCAAGGTGTTGGTGGTGTTTCATATGGCGCGCATGGGTTTGAGGTGGGCTTTAATTTTTTCGTAGAGTTGCTCCGGCTCAAAAGGCTTGAGGATATAATCGTCGAATTGCCGATTCAACATTATTTCGTCGTTGTCCGTCACCTGAGCATTAGCTGTCATAAGCAAAACCGGCGTCAAAGATTTATCTGGCTGCAATTGTGTTCTGATGAATCGCGTAGCCGATAGCCCATCCTGTTTAGGCATTTGTAAATCCATCAGGATAATGTCTATTGGATGTTCTATAAGCAGATGAATGGCCTCTTCCCCATCGGCTGCCGGAATAACTTTGGCTTTGGGCCATTTCCTTTCCAAAATCTTTTGAGCCACCAGGCGATTAATATTGTGGTCGTCCACCAATAGGATGGTGAAAGCCATGTTTTCTTCCGGCGTTTCTAGCTGCTTAGTACCATGGCTTTCTAGCTGGCTATGATCCACTCGGTTCAACCAAAGATCAATGAAAAAGGTGCTTCCTTTGCCTGCTTCGCTCTCTACCCGTATTTGTCCCCCCATTTGTTCGACTAAAGCTTTTGTAATGGGTAAACCCAATCCGGTGCCTTCATAAATTTGGTCGCTGCGCTCTACCCGTACAAATGGGTCAAATATTCTTTCCTGAAAGCTCGGCTCAATACCAATGCCTGTATCGCTGATGGAAAATAGCAGGTGAGCTTTCCCCCTAGTTTCCCCTTGATAATGGACGCAAAGGGTAATGACCCCAGCATGGGTAAATTTGATGGCATTGCTCAATAAATTAGTCAACACCTGATTCAAACGAAGAGCATCTCCCTGAAAGTAAGCTGGAATGCGGGGGTCAATCTGACACTTAAAGTCCAGTTGTTTTTCTTTTATCTTGTATAAAAGCACCAAGTGGGCTTGTTCAATCAATTGCCTTAGCTGAAAGGTCGTATAACTCAATTGAACTTGGCCGTTTTGCAAAGAAGACATTTGGAGCAAATCGCCAATAATTTTCATCAATACTTTAGAAGATTGGCGGATTGTTTCCACATATTGTATTTGGGTATTGGACAAAGGGCTAGATGACAGCAAGTGGCTTATACCTAATATGGCGTTGAGCGGGGTACGCATTTCATGGCTCACATTGGCAAAAAACTGCTCCTTCAGTCGGGCCGTTTGTTTCGCCAATTCATTCGCTTCTCTTAATTCCTGTGCCTGCTTGCGTTCTGTTATATCTTGCAATATCCCATAAAAACCAAAACCCCTGTTGAAATAGGTCGCTCGACAGAATACGGCGACGTAGCGATCAAACCCTTCCGCGTTTTTAATCCAAATGTCTTTTTGGGCATCCCCTTTGGATCGAGCCTCTTCTTGTATTTCAACGATCAGGTTTAATGGCGAATGGATAGCTAATATGTCGTCACAGGTGATTTTTTGTGCGAAATTGCGCCCAAATATCCGGTAAAATTCTTCGGAAGCTTTAAAAAAGTGGTCTTCTGGGCGGCACTCCCAGCTTCCAATATGGGCGATCTGCTGGGTTAACTCCAAGCGCTTGACGACTAAATTCCGCTCTATGGAATAATGCAAGGTACGCCCCAAAAACTCCGCATCAAACTCTCCTTTGACCAAAAAATCCTGTGCGCCTTCTTTCAAGGCTTGGATACCCCAATTTTTATCGAGCCTTCCAGTCAGAACGATAACATTCAGTTGTCCTTGTCCAGCCAAAAGACGGGTCAGCGTTTCTATGCCGCTGCTATCTGGCAAGCTTAAATCAAGTAAAATAGCATCAAAATAAGAAAACTCCTGTATAGCCGCCTTACCTTGTGTCAATGTTTGACAGTGTAACACTTCGCAATCGAAAGAATCCAAGTCGTTGAGCCATATAGTAACCAACCGGGCGTAATAGTCGTCATCTTCTATTAATAATATCTTATAATTGGACGAAATAGGATTGCTGGTATTATTCATATCCGAAATACTTTTATACCTATTGCCAAGGATTGAGTCAATAATTGGCAATAGACTTAACTTTTTTTGTAAATCGGGGGTATCAGTTTCTAGGGATAAATACAAAATTAACACCTAGCTCGCTAATCAGAAACAAGCACAGAAAGGTTTTTGGATTTTTATAAACCTGCCTAAATTGATCCACCCGATCCATATCAATGATGTTTTTAGTAGCCAGCTCTTCCAGCGTTGTCACATTAACCGACCAAACTGAATCACTCACCTCTTTTTGTAATATGGCAATTCCGATATCTACGCTATATTGGTGTACGACAAAAATAGGATAGGAGGAAATATCCTGATCCAAAATGGCATCAGAGGCTTGCCCCATTAGCCCCAAGTGGGGCTGTAGCTCCATTTTTATTTTTTCGTATTGTGCACTTATCCCTTGTTCGCTCATATAACAAAGATTGATAGCCGTACACTTTTAATAGCCAAAAGCTAGAGAAAAATTGGTTCA